>DWWG01000194.1 GCA_019119875.1 Candidatus Dietzia intestinigallinarum
AGTCGAACTCGCACGCCTGACCGATCACGATCGGGCCGGAGCCGATGACGAGGACGTGGTTGATGTCTGTGCGGCGGGGCATCAGAGGGCGCCCTTTCTGGTGTCTGCGGAACCGGCGTCGGACGAGCCGAGCAGGCTGACGAAGCGGTCGAAGAGATCGGTGGCGTCACGCGGGCCGGCCGCGGCCTCCGGGTGGTACTGGACGGAGAACGCACTGCCGTCGGTCAGGGCGACGCCCTCGACGGTCCCGTCGTTCGCGCACACGTGGGTGACGGTCGCGGCGCCCCACGGGGTCTCCCAGCTCTCGGTCTCGGGATCCCGGAGCGCGAACCCGTGATTCTGGGAGGTGATGGCCACGTTCCCCGTGGCCTTCTCGACCACCGGGATGTTGGTGCCGCGGTGTCCGAAGCGCATCTTGTAGGTCTCGAGGCCGAGGGCGCGGCCGAGGATCTGGTTGCCGAAGCAGATCCCGAAGAACGGGATCCCCTGGCTCAGCACCTCCTTGGTGAGGTGCACCGCCGCGCCGGCGGTGGCGGGGTCGCCGGGGCCGTTCGACAGGAATACCCCGTCGACGTCCAGATCCAGGATGTCGGACAGGGTGGACGAGGCGGGGATGACGTGGACGCGGACGCCCCGTTCGGCGAGGAGCCGGGGCGTATTGGACTTGATGCCCAGGTCCAGCGCGGCCACGGAGTAGCGGGCCTGTCCGTCCTCGGGCTCGACGACGTACGGCTTGTCGGTCGTGACCTCCTCGGACAGAGACGCTCCGGCCATGGACTCCTGTGCGCGGACGGTCGCGATCATCGACTCGTCGTCGGTGAGGTCGGCGCCCGAGAAGATGCCGGCCTTCATCGCGCCGAGTTCACGGATGTGCCGGACGACCGAGCGGGTGTCGATGTCGGCGATGCCGATCGCGTCCTGGGCGATCATCTCGTCCTCAAGGGTGCGCCGGGCCCGGAAGTTGGAGGCCCGACGGGACAGGTCACGGATGACCAGTCCCGAGACCCAGATGCGCCCCCCGCGGTCGTCGCCGTCGAGGAGGGACTCGCCGTCTTCGTCGTTCCAGCCGGTGTTGCCGATCTGCGGCGCGGTGGTGACGACGATCTGGCGGTGGTACGACGGGTCCGTCATGGTCTCCTGGTAGCCGGACATGGCCGTGGTGAAGACCGCTTCACCGAGGGCTGTTCCCGTCGCGCCGAAGGCGGTGCCGCGGTGGATGCGTCCGTCCTCGAGGACGAGCGCCGCGGGACCGCGGCCCCCGTGCGGCGCGGGCGTGCTGGTCTGCGATGTCACTGCTTCTCCTCGGTGCTGGAGGTGGGGGGATCTGTGGGCTCGGAGGACGCCGCGTCGCCGCGGAGCTTCTCCCAGCGCGGATAGTCGTCCTTGTCGTCCGCGCGGAATCCTGAGTCGATCAGCGTGTACCCGTCCGGGGAGGCCACCTGCCATCGGGCGACCAGGATTCCGCCGCCGGGGACGGTCTTGTTGGCCAGGGCGGAGGCCCGCCGGACGTGGACGAGATCTGGGCGGGGGATCCACACGACGTCTGTGGCGAGCTCGAGCCGGATTCCGTCGGTGTGGGCGGTCAAGGTCGCTGCCGAGCGGTGTCCGAGCGGGGGGCGGGCGATCCTGGCCTGCCAGTCGCCGGCGACCGTGCTGCCGATGTAGACGCCGGTCAGTGGGCCGAGTACGACCTCGCCGGGCTCGTCGGGCGGCTGCGGCAGCGCGTCGTAGAGCCCTGCCTGCGACCGACCACGGTTGCGCCACCCGAGCGTCATCAGTCCGATGATGATGAGCACGAGGACGACCACCACGAGCGCCGTCCAGAAGTTCTGGGTCATGCGAGTACCTTTCCGTCGCGGCTGGTCATACGTCCCCGGTAGACCGTGCCCACGACCCTCGCCGCGAAGGTCATCCCCTCGTACGGGGTGTTGGCGGACAGGCTTGCGAGCTCGTCACCGATCACCGTCCAGGGCGAATCGGGGTCGACGACGGCGAGGTTTGCCGGCTCCCCCACCTCGATCGGTCGCCCCTGGTCGGTCAGACCGGCGATCTCCGCGGGGCGGGTGCTCATCACACGGGCGAGATCCCGCCAGGTCATGTCCCCGGTCTCGACGAGCAGTGCGGCGACGATCGGGAGCGCGGTCTCGAGTCCCAGCATCCCGGGTCGGGCCGCGGCGAACTCGCAGCACTTCTCCTGGGCGGCGTGTGGCGCGTGGTCGGTGGCGACGCAGTCGATGACTCCGGAGACGAGCGCCTCACGGAGCGCGAGCGTGTCGTGGGCCTCGCGGAGCGGCGGGTTGACGCGGTAGACGCCGTCGTAGGTTTCCAGTCGTGAGTCGTCGAGCAGCAGGTGGTGCGGGGTGACCTCGGCGGTGATCGAGATGTCCTGGCCCTTGGCCCATTTCAGCAGTTCCACCGTGCCCGTGGTGGAGGCATGACAGATGTGGACACGGGCACCGGCGTCGCGGGCGAGGATGGCGTCGCGGGCGACGATCGATTCCTCGGCCGAACGCGGCCAGCCGGTCAGTCCGAGCCGTGCGGCGTTGGGACCCTCGTGGGCGACCGCGCCCCGGGTGAGGCGCGGCTCCTCCGCGTGCTGGGCGATGAGGACACCGAGGCCGGCGGAGTACTCGAGAGCCCGCCGCATGATGAGGGGGTCGTAGACGCACATCCCGTCGTCGGAGAAGATCCTGACCTTCGCCGCCCCGTCGGCCATCTGTCCCATCTCGGTGAGCTGTTCACCCTTGAGACCGAGGGTCACGGCCCCCACCGGGTGGACGTCGCACAGACCGACCTCCCGGCCGATCCGCCAGACCGAGTCGGTCACGGTCTGGTTGTCCTGCGCCGGCTGCGTGTTGGCCATGGCGAACACGGCGGTGTACCCGCCCAGTGCCGCGGCGGCGGAGCCCGTCGAAATGGTCTCCGTGTCCTCGCGCCCGGGCTCTCGGAGGTGGGTGTGCAGATCGACGAACCCGGGCAGGAGCACGGCGCCGTCGAGATCCTGGATCTCGACGTCGGACGAGATGTCCGCGCCGGCGTCGGGCCCGATCGCTGCGATGTGGCCGTCGCGGATGAGGACGTCCACGGGAGCGCCCTCCCCGTACGGACGGACCCTCCGCAGCAGCAGGGTCGGGGATTCGGAGGCGGTCACTCGGTGGTTCCTTCCATTCCGACGAGCATGTGGAGTAGTACGGACATCCGGACGTGGACCCCGTTGGTCACCTGCTGCAGGATCGCGGACGACGGGGCGTCGGCCACGTCGAATCCGATCTCCATCCCCCGGATCATCGGTCCGGGGTGCAGGACCACGACGTTCTCGCCGAGCGTCGCCGCCCGCGTCGGCCCGAGGCCGTAGCGCACCGCGTACTCGCGGGCCGACGGGAAGAAGCCGCCGTTCATGCGCTCGGCCTGGACGCGGAGCATCATCACGGCATCGGCCCCGGCCAGTTCCGCGTCGAGGTCGGTGGAGGCCCGGACCGGCCAGTGGTCCACCCCCACCGGAAGCAGTGTCGGCGGGGCGACCAGCACCACCTCGGCTCCGAGGGTGGACAGCAGAAGGGCGTTGGAGCGGGCGACGCGCGAGTGCAGGACGTCACCGACGATCACGACCCGCCGGCCCTCCAGTCCCCCGAGCCGCTCGCGCAGGGTCATGGCGTCCAGGAGTGCCTGGGTGGGGTGCTCGTGCATCCCGTCGCCGGCGTTGATCACCGACGGTCCGGCACCTCCCGGTGCCACCCAGCCGGCGACCTGCTGTACCGAGCCCGATGCCGGGTGCCGCACGATCAGTGCGTCGGCTCCGGCCGCGGTGAGAGTGAGGGCGGTGTCGCGCAGCGATTCGCCCTTCTGGACCGACGACGCGTTCGCCGAGACGTTGATCACGTCGGCGCTCATCCATTTGCCCGCCGTCTCGAACGAGACGCGGGTCCTGGTGGAGTTCTCGTAGAAGACCGTCAGGACGTTCTTGCCCCGCAACGTCGGGAGCTTACGCACCTCGCGTCCGAGGAGCGTCTCCTTGAGGCGGGCGGCCTCGTCCAGGATCGACAGGGCCGTGTCGCGGTCGAGGTCGGCGGCGGAGAGCAGATGCTTCATCGGGTCTTCTCCGGATCGGGGCGGCGAAGGACAACGGCATCGTTGCCGTCGATCTCGGTGAGACGGACCGACACGCCCTCGTCGCGTGAGGTGGGGACGTTCTTGCCCACATAGTCGGCCCGGATCGGCAGTTCGCGGTGACCGCGGTCCACCAGCACGGCCAGCTGCACACGGGCTGGACGACCCAGGTCACGGAGCGCGTCGAACGCCGCGCGGATCGTGCGTCCCGAGAACAGCACGTCGTCGACCAGGACCACGGTCGCGCCGTCGATCCCCTCGGCGGGGACCCTGGTCGGGCTCATCGGCCTGTGCGGGCCGCCCGCCAGGTCATCGCGGTACAGCGTGACGTCCAGCGCACCGGCACGGACGTCTGCTCCACTGAACTCACGGATCCGTTCCGCCAGGCGCGAGGCCAGCGGCACACCGCGCGTGGGGATACCCAGCAGGACGACTCGACCCGAGTCCGGGGAGTCCGCAGCAGTGCGTTCGATGATCTGATGGGCCAGCCGGGACACCGTTCTGGCCACGTCGTCGGACGTGAAGAGTGATACCGAGTTCGTCTCCGAACCGTCAGCGCTCACCGATCACCACCTCCTTGTCCGCCTCACTGGACGGCTCGTTAAAGGGATAGCTATCGAGATCTGAGACTATCAGTCCGCGGAGCCGCTCCCCTGCTCCGACGGCGTGGTCTGCGACACGTCGGCATCTGCCGGTGCCGAGCCCCCGGTGGTCTCGTCTGCTCGCTCGTCCGTGCCCGCATCCGGAGCCGACGGGGAGGGCTGTTCGGACTCGACCGTCGTCCCGACGCCGGGCGCGGGATCGAGAACGGATACCGCCTGCTCCGCTGCACGGATGTGATCGGCTAGACCGGCCACCCGGTCGAGTACGGCGTTGACGTACGGGACCGACTTCTCCGCGGACAGGTCGGCCACGAGGAGCACAGACTGGTCGATCACGATCGCGGAATCGGTCTCCTGGGTGCCGAACAGCAGCTCCCACGCCCCCGCACGCAGCACCGCCCGGTCGACAGCGGGAAGACGTTCGAGAGTCCAGTCACGCAGGTGCTCGGCGATCATCGAGTCGAGCCTGTCCAGGCGTTCCGCGACACCGGTGACGATCTCCATCGTGAACGGCGCGACGTCGTGGAACTCGTGGGAGGACTCACCCATACGGCGGCGCTCCTCCGCCAGCTCCACGACGTCGGCGTCGCGCAGTTCGGCCTCGAACAACAGCGACACGGCGCGCCTGCGGGCCCGGTACCGGGATCCCCGGCGCCGGTGATCGAACTCCTCCGACATGATCAGTCGTTCACCCGGCTGAGGTAGTGGCCGTCGCGGGTGTCGATGCGAAGCTTGTCACCGGTGTTGATGAACAGCGGGACCTGCACCTCGGCACCGGTCTCGAGCGTGGCGGGCTTGGTGCCGCCGGTGGAGCGGTCCCCCTGCAGTCCCGGATCGGTGTGCTGGACGACGAGGTCCACGGCGACGGGCATCTCGGCGAACAGCGGCGCGCCTTCGTGCATCGACACCTGGACGGAGGTGTTCTCGAGCAGGAAACGGGCTGCCTCACCCATGACGGCGGGCGGGACGTTGATCTGGTCGAAATCCTGCTCGTCCATGAGTACGTAGTCCTCACCGTCGCGGTAGAGGAAAGTCATGTCGCGGCGGTCGACGGTCGCGATCTCGACTTTCACGCCGGCGGTGAACGTCCTGTCGACGTTCTTGCCCGTCACGACGTTCTTGAGCTTGGTCCGCACGAATGCGGGGCCCTTGCCCGGCTTGACGTGCTGGAACTCGACGATCTGCCACAGCTGCCCCTCTTCCTTGAGGACGAGGCCGTTCTTGAAATCGGCGGTGGACGCCATTGTCGGTACTCCTTCGAAAGTTGTCCGCGGGCGGTCGGGCACAGCTACCGCGAGCGTGGTGGTCGATCAGGCCCTCAGAGAACGCTGAAGGCCTTGGAGGTCGTCGTCAGACACCTGCCCCCACCGTCGGTGACGGCCACGGTGTCCTCGATTCGGATCCCGCCGAGCCCCGGAAGATATATGCCGGGTTCGATCGTGATCACATCGCCGACGGACAGTGTACTCGTGGACCGTGTGGACACCGCCGGTGCTTCATGCACGTCCAGCCCCACACCGTGCCCCAGAGAGTGTCCGAAATAGTCGCCGAAACCCGCGGAATCGATGATCTCCCGACTCACCGCATCCAGTTCCGAGCAGGCGGTGTCCGGCCGAACCGCCGCGACGCCCGCCAGTTGCGCACGGAGGACCACCTCGTAGGCCTCGACCAGTCGGTCGGAGACCTGACCCAGTGCCACGGTCCGGGTGCAGTCGGAGGCATACCCGGAGACGGTGGCACCGAAGTCGATCACGACCAGATCCCCCGCCTCGAGAATATGGTCACCGGGCACGTGGTGCGGGTGGGCCCCGTTCGGCCCGGCGGCGACGATGGTCTCGAACGCCACTCCGTCCGACCCGGCCCGGCGCATCGCGTGTTCCAGGTCCGCGGCGACGTCGCGCTCGGTGCGGCCGGCCGAGATCACGCCGTCGGTGAGCATGTGGGTCCACGCCCGGTCGAGAACGCCGCACGCCTGCTCGATGAGAGCGAGTTCGCCACTGTCCTTGCTCCGGCGGACCTCTTCGACCAGCCCACTGGTCTCGACCACCGGGGTCTCGGGCGCCCCGACCTCTGCGAGTGCGCGACGCACCGCCGCCGCGGCGGTGAGGGTGAGGGCGTCGGCCTCCACCGCGACCGGTGCCCCCGCCGGCCCGCGGCGACGACCGAGTACGCCGGCCACATAGTCACGCGAGATCACGTGCCCCACGTCCGGGGCCTGCTCGACGACCTGGAGCTCGTAGCGAGAGTCCGTGCAGAGGACGGCCTCGCCGTTCTCCTCCACCAGAACCGCGCCGCCGGAGCCCCGGAACCCGGTCAGGTAGGCGATGTTGCGGGGATCGGTCACCAGCAACGCGTCGGCGCCGACCGACTGCAGCGAGGCACCGACGGCCCTACGCCGGGCGGCGAGTCGTCCGGTCACAGCAGAATCCCCCCGCCGCTGGGCTCGCGTCCCTCCGAGATCGCGGCGTACGCGGCGGTCATCAGCGACGGATCCGGGGCCTCCATACGCGCAGGACGGGCCAGTCCGTCGAGCACGACGAGTCGGAGGAACCCGGAGTGGTTCTTCTTGTCCCCAGCCATCAACTCGAGGAGACGGGGGAACGCGTCCTGGTCATACCCGGTCGGCAATCCGAGCGAGGCGAGGATGGAGGAGTGCCGGTCGGCGGTGGCGTCGTCCAGGCGACCGGCCAGTCGGGCGAGCTCGGCCACGAAGCACATGCCGACGCTGATCGCCGCGCCGTGCCGGCGCCGGTACTGCTCACGGCGTTCGATCGCGTGGCCAAGCGTGTGGCCGTAGTTGAGGATCTCCCGCAGGCCGGACTCCTTGAGATCCTGGCCGACCACGTCGGCCTTGACCTGCACACTGCGGCGGATCAGCTCCACGATCAGGTCGCCGCCCGGGTCGAGCGCGGCCTCCGGATCGGCTTCGATGAGGTCGAGGATCTCGGGGTCCGCTATGAAGCCGCACTTGACGACCTCAGCCATGCCCGAGATGAGTTCGTTGCGGGGTACGGTCTCCAGCGTCGCGGTGTCGATGAACACGGCGGCCGGCTCGTGGAAACTCCCCACCAGGTTCTTTCCCGCATCGGTGTTGATCCCGGTCTTCCCGCCGACCGCGGCGTCCACCATCGCCAGGAGGGTGGTGGGGATGTGGATGACCCGCACACCGCGCATCCAGGTCGCCGCGACGAAACCCGCCAGATCGGTGGCCGCACCGCCGCCCAGGCTCACGACCGTGTCCTTGCGGTTCACGCCGATCTGCCCGAGCACGTCCCAGCAGAAACCCGCCACGGCGAGATCCTTGCCGGCCTCCGCGTCGGGGATCTCGATCCGGTGCGCGTTGACGCCCGCCTCCTCGAGCTTCTCCCGTAGTGCCTCGGCGGTCTGGGACAGCGGGGGCTGGTAGAAGATCGCGACGGTCCGGGACGTCGCACACGCCTCGATGATCTCCGGCAGCAGGCCCCGGCCGATGAGCACGGGGTACGGGGATTCCGAACGCACCTCCACGACCACGGGTTCGGTTGTGTTCGGATTCTCGCTCATCTGTTGCTCCCGCTCGTCGCTCGTCGCCATGACCTGGCCTGTCCTCAACTGCAATCGTGGGCCGACGCCTCGTCCGGCCCGGTGTACCCCGTCGGGGGCCGGCTCACGGCCTCCCCGATCCGCTGCGCAGGTGTGGGTTGCCGGACTCGAGCCTGCCGACGATGTCCGACACCACCTTGCCGGAACTGCGGCGCTCCGTGCTGACAGTCGTCCACGCGACCTCCCGGTACAAAGGTGCGCGTTCGGTGAGAAGTGCCTGGTAGCGGGCGGTCGCGTCGCCACCGGCGAGCAGCGGCCGGCCCGGGCCCCGCGACCTGCGGACCCCTTCGGCCACACCGATCGTCAGATGGACGACCCTCAGCCCGCGCAGCCGTTCCCGGGTCGCCTCCGAGAGCACCGCGCCGCCCCCGAGAGACAGGACCCCGTCGAAGGAGCCGAGTATGTCGCCGATCACCCGCTCCTCGATGCGTCGGAAGGCCCCCTCACCATCGGACGCGAAGATGTCGGGAATCGTCCTTCCCTCCACCTTCTCGATCTGGTGGTCGGCATCGAGGAACTCGACCTCCAGGCGACGGGCGAGCTTACGCCCGATCGTCGTCTTGCCGGCACCTGGCGGCCCCACCAGGACGGCGACCGGTCGTGCCGGGTCAGTCATGCCGGATCCGTCGACCAGTCCAGTCGGTCCGCCACGGCGGCGCGGTACGCCTCGGCATTACGCCTGGTCTCACCGAGCGAGTCGCCCCCGAACTTCCGGAGAACGGACCGGGCGAGCACGAGGGCCACCATCGACTCCGCGACCACGCCCGCCGCCGGAACCGCACACACGTCGGAACGCTGGTGAATGGCGGTGGCCGCGGACCCGTCGGCCATGTCCACGGTGCTCAGCGCACGGGGGACGGTCGAGATCGGCTTCATGGCGGCCCGGACACGAAGGGGCTGTCCGTTGGTCATGCCGCCCTCGATCCCGCCGGCCCGGTTGCTGCGACGCTCGACGCCGCCGTCGCCCCGGTCCATCTCGTCGTGGGCCACGCTGCCCCGGCGGCGGGCGGTCTCGAACCCGTCACCGACCTCGACACCCTTGATGGCCTGGATTCCCATCAGCGCCCCCGCCAGCTGGGCGTCCAGCCGCTCGTCCCCCGAGACGTGGGAGCCAAGGCCGACGGGGAGGCCGTGGACGACGACCTCGACGACGCCGCCGAGCGTGTCGCCGGCCTTCTTCGCGGCCTCGATCTCGGCGATCATCGACTCCCCCGCCGCCGTGTCGAACGCCCGCACCGGGCTGGCGTCGATCGCGTCGAGGTCGGCGAAAGTGGGCTCGGGGCCGACGTACGGCTCCGAGGCACCGATGGAGATCACGTGCGAGAGCACCTCGACGCCCAGCACGTCACGCAGCACCGCGCGGGCGACGGTGCCCACCGCGACGCGGGCGGCGGTCTCCCGGGCGCTGGCGCGCTCCAGGATCATCCGGGCGTCGTCGAAGCCGTACTTGAGCATGCCGGAGAAATCGGCGTGACCGGGCCGCGGCCGGGTGAGCAACGCGGCCCGGGCCTTGTCGTCGATCGACTCGGGGTCGACGGGGTCGGCAGACATGATCTGCTCCCATTTCGGCCACTCGGTGTTTCCCACCTCGATCGCGACCGGCGAACCCATGGTGCGGCCGTGGCGCACCCCGCCGAGCACCCGGACGGCGTCGGCCTCGAACTTCATCCGGGCACCACGGCCGTAACCGAGGCGACGGCGGGCGAGTTGCGAGGCGATCTCGTCGCTCGTGACCTCGACGTCAGCGATGACGCCCTCGATGATCGCAACGAGGGCCTGGCCATGGGATTCTCCGGCGGTGGTCCACTTCAGCACGACGCCGATCATCCCACGACCGCTGATGTTCCGGCACATCAGGCCCGGCGAAGCGAGGTGGTCGGGCCGTTTCGCGCACGGTGCCCTGCCCCGCCCGACCGGACTCAGCGTCCGAGCGCGCCGGCGAGCGCCGCCGCCATCTCCTGGCGTGGGGCGGGTAGTCCGGTGAACAACTCCACCTGACCGAAGGCCTGGTTGAGCAGCATCACGTCCCCTCCCACGACGGGGATCCCGGCGGCGTCGGCCACCGCACCAGCGGCGGTCGGCCACGGGTCGTACAGCACGTCGAACAGCCGTCGCGCGCCGGGGACCAGGTGGACGAGGTCGCGGATACCGGGCTCGGGAATCGTGTTGATCAGGACATCGGACTGCGCGATCTCCTCCGGCAATCGGGGGTCGTCGAGCAGCAGCGTCGTGACCTCGAGACCGAGCTCGCGGCCGCACGCCACGGCGGGGCCGGCGTTGTCCCGACGTGAGGCCAGTACGACCCGAGTGGACCCGGACTGCGCCAGTCCCGCCAGCACCGGCCGCGCGGTCCCGCCCACGCCCAGAACCACCGCCGAGGGCGAGTCGGGCAGGTCTCCGAACGCCGCCAGAGCGCCCGTCACGCCGTCGACGTCCGTACAGTCGGCGAACCAGCCGTCCGCGCGCCGCACGAGAGTGTTGGCACTGCCGACGATCCGGGCGCGATCGCTGACCGTGGTGGCATAGGCCAGCGCGGCGAGCTTTCCCGGCATCGTGACCGAGTATCCGATCCGGTGACCGGGTGAGTCGTCGACGAGGCCGGGCAGCATCGCGGCGTCGCAGTCGATCCGCTCGTACGTCCAGCCCTGAAGCCCGAGAGCGCGGTAGGCCGCATGGTGGAGCACCGGGGACAGCGAGTGGTCCACGGGGCGTCCGAGGACGGCCGCGGAACGGGCTGTGCTGCCCGCGGTGGACTGATCAGCGACCACTGGCCAGCACCCCGTTCGCGATGGCCAGGCTCTGGTTGCGTTCGTGTTCCGGGTAGTCGTCGGCGAACACGGTCGTCCCCTGCATGTCGATGGTCACGAAGTACAACCACGCGCCGTCCGCGGGGTTCTCCATCGCGCGCAGGGCGTCGAGCCCGGGCGAGCCGATCGGGCCGTAGGGCAGCCCGTCCATCGCGTAGGTGTTCCACGGGGTGGCGGCCGCACGGTCGGCGTCCGTCGTGGCGATCTCCTGATCGGCGAGCGCATAGTTGACGGTCGAGTCGAACTGCAGGGGCATCGGCTCGTCGAGCCGGTTGAGGATCACCCTGGCCACCTTGTCGAAATCCTGCAGTGTGCCCTCTTTCTCCACGAGCGATGCCGCGGTGACCACCTGGTACGGGGTCAGGCCGATCCGTTCGGCGGACGGTACGAGGCCGGTCGCGTCGTAGGACGCGGTGGAGGACTCGATCAGCTGCCGCAGGATCTCGGCGGGCTCGGATCGGGGGTCGATGTTGTGCGCACCGGGCGAGACGAGGCCTTCGAGACGACGGACAGGATCCGGAGCGGCCTGGACCTCGTTGATCGCCCAGTCCGGGACGCCCAGGGCCGCCGGGTCGACCTGGACCGCGGCATCGACGATCTCCTGCGGGTGGCGACAGGTGGGTTCGGCCTCGGGCGAGTCGAGGTCGCGCATACAGGTCGCCTCGGCGATGAGGGTGAAGATGCCCTTCTCGGTCCCGCCGCCCACCACCACGGTGTCCAGGAGCCTGCCCCCGGGCTTGATGTCGATGAAGCCGACCCGGTTGGCCGGGTCCGACAGTGCGGCCACCGCCGCGGCTGCGCTCATCTCCTCCTGCAGCTGGTAATAGCCGGGTTGGATCCCCTCCACCGGGGTGCCGGTCGCGGCGCCGACGAACGCACGTGTGCTGGCGATCGTCCCGATGTCGTACAGCCGGTCGCCCACCACCCCGAGGGAGTCGCCGGCCTCGACGTGCAGAAGGGTGTTGCCGGACCCCTCACCGTCGAAGTCCGGTGCGGCGCCGACCTGGCTGTTGATGTTGCGGAACGCCATGAAACCGAAGGCCAGGACGACCCCGATCACGGCCGCCAGGAGGAGGAACCGGGTGGTCCCTCCCGTACGTGGTCGTCCTCGTGCCGCAGACATCGCGCTCCTCGGTCGGTGCTGTAGAGAACTGTCCGGTGGACAGCGTTGTGCTCGGCGGCGAGTTTATCCAGCACTCACGGCCGACACGCCGGTCATCGGCGGGCGTGCCGCGAGTCCATCCAGGCCTGGAGCAGCACCACGGCGGCCGCCTGGTCGATCACGTCACGTTGTTGACGGGTGTTCCGGCCGGCGCCGTGCAGTGCGGCGCCCGCGGTCACGGTCGTGAGTCGCTCGTCGACGGACTCCACCGGAAGTTCCGGGCAGACGGTGTGCACCGCGGCGACGAACGAGCGGGCCATCGCGGTGGACGCCGTCTCACGACCCTTCAGCGACACGGGCATGCCCACCACGACGCCCACGGCGTCGTACTCCTCGACCAGCTCGGCCAGCCTCCGCACCTCGGCCGCCCAGCCCGGGGCACCGTCGGTCACCCGGATGGTGTCGACCGGGGTCGCGAGGATCCCGTCGGGATCGCACGACGCGACGCCGATCCTGGCGGTGCCCACGTCCAGACCCAGCCGGCGACCCCGGGTCCACCCCGTCACTGTGCGCCCGGCTTCAGCCCGGGTCGCGTCTTCCGGTCCGGTGTTCACCCGGCGTCCCGGACAGCGGCCCGCAACGCAGTGACCGCGGCGTCGATCCCCGACGGGTCGGAACCCGCACCCTGGGCCATGTCGGGCTTGCCACCGCCCCGTGCTCCGAGCGCCGGTGAGATGGCCTTGACGAGGTCTCCGGCCTTCAGTCCCCGGTCCTGCGCGGCGGGCGTGACGGCGATGACGAACGGCACCTTGTCCCCGTCCGGGGCCGTGAGCAGCACGACGCCTGGCTCGGAGCCGAGCCGGCCCTTGAGGTCGGAGGCGAGAGTGCGCAGGTCGCCGGCGGCGGTGCCGGGCGCGTTGTGGGCCAGGAACCGCATGCCGTCGACGTCCTCCGCGGAGGCGACGAGCCCGGCCGCCCGGGCGGCCAGCTGGGCCGAACGCAACGCCTCCAGGGACTTCTCCGCCTCCCGCAGCTTCACCGTGAGAGCGGCGACCCGGTCCGGGAGTTCGTCCGCCGGCGTCTTCAACGATGCCGCCAGACCCGAGACCAGCGCCCGTTCCCTGGCCTGATGCCGGTAGGCGTCCATACCCACATAGGCCTCGACTCGGCGGATACCGGAGCCGACGGAGGACTCGCCGAGCAGGCTCACCGGACCGACCTGGGCCGAGTTCGAGACGTGCGTGCCGCCGCAGAGCTCCATGGAGAACGGTCCGCCGATCTCCACGACCCGGACATTGGTGCCGTAGTTCTCGCCGAACAGCGCCATCGCGCCCATCCGCTTGGCCTCGTCGAGAGTGGTCTCGATCGTGTGGACCTCGTAGTCGGCATCCACCGCGGCGTTGGTGACCTCCTCGACGTGGGCCAGCACGTCCGACGGGATCGAGCCGCTCCAGTTGAAATCGAATCGCAGGTAACCGGGCTTGTTCAACGAACCCGCCTGCACGGCTTCCGGGCCGAGGATCTGCCGCAGCGCGGCGTGGACGAGGTGGGTCGCGGAATGCCCCTGCGTGGCGCCCTTGCGCCAGTCCTGTGCCACGGCTGCGGTGACGAGTTGCCCGGCCTCGGCCTGCCCTCCGGTGATCACGCCCTTGTGCACCCAGAGTTTTCTGCCGATCTTCTGGACGTCGTCCACCCGCATCTGGAAACCGGCGGTGGAGATCAGACCACGGTCACCGATCTGGCCGCCGGACTCGGCGTAGAACGGCGTCCGGTCCAGCAGGAACTCGACTTCATCGCCCTCACTGGCGACCGGGACGGACACCCCGCCGGAGATGATGCCGAGCAGGGTCGCCTCGTCGACCAGCGTCTCGAAACCGGTGAACACGGTCTCCCCCGCGTCGAGGAAGTCCCTGTACACCGAGAGGTCGGCGTGGCTGTGCTTCTTGGCCTGCGAGTCCGCCTTGGCGCGGGCCCGCTGCTCCGCCATGAGCGAGCGGAACCCCTCCTCGTCGACCTGCAGTCCGGCCTCGGCGGCCATCTCCAGGGTCAGGTCGATCGGGAATCCGTGGGTGTCGTGGAGCGCGAACGCCTCCTCGCCTGACAGGACCGACGAGCCGCTGCCCTTGGCCGCCCCCGCCGCGCGTTCGAACAGCTGGGTACCGGATTCCAGGGTCTTGAGAAACGCCGTCTCCTCGGCCACCGCGATCCGTTCGATGCGGTCGTAGCCCTCGAGCGCCTCCGGGTAGGACGGGCCCATCGTCTCGGCGACGGTGCGCATGAACCCGGCCATCGTCGCACCCGAAGCCCCGAGCAGTCGAGCCGAGCGGACGATCCGTCGCAGCAGACGCCGAAGGATGTAACCGCGACCCTCGTTCCCGGGGGTCACGCCGTCGGAGATGAGCATGTAGGCGGTGCGGGCGTGGTCGGCGATCACACGGAAACGCACGTCGGAGGCGTTGTCGGCCCCGTACCGGCTGCCAGTCGCCGTCTCGGCGGTCGCGATCACCGGTCGCAGCAGGTCGGTCTCGTAGACGTTCTCCACGCCCTGCAGCAGGAACGCCACGCGCTCGATGCCCATACCGGTGTCGATGTTCTTCTGGGGCAACTCACCGATCGGGGCATGCCCGTACTTGGGGCTGAGCTCGCCGCGGATGTCCTGCATGAACACCAGGTTCCAGATCTCGATGTACCGATCCTCGTCAGCGGCCGGTCCGCCCTCGACGCCGTATTCGGGTCCCCTGTCATAGAAGATCTCGGAGCTGGGCCCACCCGGTCCGGGCACGCCCATGTCCCAGTAGTTGTCGATGCCGTCACGCCGCTGGATCCTGCTCTCGGGGACGCCGACGACGTTCGCCCAGATGTCGTAGGCCTCGTCGTCGTCCAGGAAGACGGTGACCCACAGCTTGTCCTCCGCGATACCGAACCCACCGTCGGCCACCGACCCGGTCAACAGGGACCAGGCGTGGCGGATCGCGCCCTCCTTGAAGTAGTCCCCGAAGGAGAAGTTGCCGGCCATCTGGAAGAAGGTGTTGTGGCGGGTGGTGATGCCCACCTCCTCGATGTCGAGGGTGCGCACGCACTTCTGGATGGACGTGGCCGTGGCGTAGGCGGGAGTCTCCTGACCGAGGAAGTACGGCTTGAACGGGACCATCCCCGCGTTGACGAAGAGCAGGTTGGGATCGTCGAGCACGAGGGACGCGCTGGGGACCTCGGTGTGTCCGGCCCTGACGAAGTAGTCGAGGAATCGGCGACGGATCTCATGGGTCTGCACTGGGGGCCTCGCTGGGTCTACGAACGGAACGTGTCGGTCGGCCCTTCAGCCTACCGCCGGCGATATCGGACTCCGACAGGCCCGGTGACCGGACCCGCCCCGGAGAGGACGACGCCGCGCGGTCGCGCCCCGTCGCACACCGGCGGTCGACGGGAGCCGGGTACGCCGGCACGGCAGACGTTCAGGCGCACACCCGGTCTCGTGACCGGATGCACGCCTGAACGTTTACTGTGTGACGACCGACGGTCAGCGCGGCATCGGGGGCAGGGTGATGCCGAAGTTCTGCGCGGTGATGAACGCCTCGGGCGGCAGCAGCCCCAGGCTGTGAGCGGCCGTGCCCCAGACGCCGATCGAGGTCGCGAACCCGACCGCCGTCGAAACGAGGTAGGTGATGAGTTCCATGTTTCCTCCGTGGAGTGTGGCTTACGAGAGACGGACTACCAGTGCGCGATTGCGCCTTAACAGTTTCACATACTCGGGGCCGGTACGGTCAGGTTTGTCCCCGGATTATCGACCGCAATTTGGCGACCCTCGTCGCCAGCTCCCGCTCGTGTCCGTGACCACCCGGCACGTAGTAGTCCCTACCGACCAGCTCGTCCGGCGGGTACTGCTGCCTCGCGACCCCGGACGGCGCGTCATGCGCGTACCGGTATCCGACACCGTTCCCGAGGCCCTTGGCCCCCGCGTAGTGGCCATCTCTGAGGTGCTTGGGGACCTCTCCGACCCCGCCCGCACGGACGTCGGCCATCGCGGCATCGATCGCGGCGATGACCGCATTGGACTTGGGTGCGGTGGCCAGGTGCACCGTGGCCTGCGCCAACGCGAGCCTGCACTCGGGTAGTCCGACCTTCTGGACGACCTCCGCAGCAGCGGTGGCCGACTGGAGCGCCGTGGGGTCGGCCATCCCGATGTCCTCACTGGCGTGGACCATCAGGCGCCGCGCGATGAATCGTGGATCCTCCCCCGCGACCAACATGCGCGCGAGGTAGTGCAGCGCCGCATCGACATCGGACCCGCGGATGGATTTGATGAAGGCACTCGTGACGTCGTAGTGCTGGTCACCGTCCCGGTCGTAGCGCACGGGCGCCGAATCCAGGCTCAACTCCACGATCTCGGGCGTGACCGTCCCGCCCTCCGCGGCACCCGCCGCCGCCTCGAGGATCGTCAGACTCCGCCTGGCGTCGCCTCCGGCCAGGCGGACGATGTCCGCCACCGCGTCGTCGGTGATCTCGATCCGCCCGTCGAACCCCCGCTCATCCGACACCGCCCGACGCACGACCTCCGCGACTCCCCGGTCGTCGAGGCCACGCAGCTCGGCGATCAGCGACCGGCTCAGAAGCGGCGCGATCACCGAGAAGTGCGGGTTCTCCGTGGTGGCGGCCACCAGCAGGACGATCCCGTTCTCCACCGCGGCGAGAAGTGCATCCTGCTGACTCTTGGAGAACCGGTGCACCTCGTCGATGAACAGGACCGTGCGCTGCCCGTGGATCTGGCGGGTCCGGGCGTCTTCGATGACAGCGCGGACGTCCTTCACCCCCGCGTTGAGTGCCGAGAGCGACACGAAATGGCGACCGGAAGTGCTGGCCACGAGGTTCGCGAGGGTCGTCTTACCCGTGCCCGGCGGACCGTAGAGGATGACCGAGGAGCCGCCACGCCCCTCCACCAGCCGACGAAGTGGCGAGTTCTCCCGTAGCAGATGCTCCTGGCCGATCACCTCGTCGAGCTTCCGCGGACGCATCCGGACGGCCAGCGGCGCAGACGGGTCGTGCCCGACACCCTCACCGGACCCGCCGACGAACCCCGCCGGGTCCGCTCCCGGCGATCCCGGCGTGGCGAAGAGTCCGGCCTCGTCAGTCACCCCGCCAGGGTACCGTGCCGGCCCGACACGATCCGGCGCCGCGGCCATCGGGTGAACGTTTGTCCAACTTTCCACCGGGATGCTTCCCCCCGTCGCCGGGATGCGCTTGACTGGATCGACGGACAGGTGACCCCGTGTTCACCAACGACAGGAAGCCCCGCAATGTGCCAGATCGACCGACACCGCCCCACCCCAGACGTCACGGCCATCACCCGCCGCACAGCGCTCGCGGCGGGCGGAGCCGGGCTTCTCGCCGCGGTCGGCGCGACCGTGCTCGGCACCCCCGCCACGGCGTGGGCCACCCCCACGCGCCCGGTGGCGGACGACCTCGATCTCTACGTGATCGTCACCGACGGCATGAACCCGGGCGAGCTGAACCCCGCCCAGACCCCCACGCTGAACCGCTGGGCGGAGCACGGCACCAGGTACAGCTCCGCCCGGGCACACATGATCGCGGAGACCCTGCCCAACCACACCGCGATGATGACGGGCGTGTTCCCCGACCGCAACGGCGTGCCCTCGAACAGCATCTGGGACCACGCCGCGGGTGAGGACCGCACGATGGACCGTGCCGACGACATCACATACCCCACCGTGCTCGAGCGGGTCCGGGTGGAGGCGGGGCTCACCACCGCGAGTGTCCTGAGCAAGGACTACCTGCACGGCATCTTCTCGGGCCGGGCCTCGGTCCAGTGGGCGCCCTTCCCGCTGGTACCCATCACCGACCACTCGCTGGACGAGTTCACGGTGGAGGCGCTGAAACGGACCGTCACCGATCACAACCCGCGCTTCACCTTTGTCAATCTCGGCGACATGGACCGGTTCGGGCACATGGACCTGACCGGGTACTCGTTGCGTGCGGCCCGGAACCAGGCCGTGTGGAACTCCGACCACAAGCTGTACCAATTCGAGCAGTTCCTCCGCGACACCGGTCGCTGGGAGCGGTCGGTCGTGATGGTCCTGGCGGACCACTCGATGGACTGGTCCGTACCGGAGAACCTCATCAGTGCCCAGGGCGCCCTCGACGCCAACCCGGCGTTACGCGGCCGCTTCGGTATCGCTCAGAACGGCGGCGCCGACACCTTCACCTTCATCGGCGACCCCGCCGAGCGGGACGCGGCTGTCGACCTCCTGCGTCAGGTCGTCGGCGGACTACCCGGCGTGAACAACCTGTACGACCCGTCCGAACTGCGGCTCGGCCCCCGCGCAGGAGACCTCGTCGCCACGTGTCACCAGGGTTGGCGGTTCTCGGACCCCACCCCGCTGTCCAACCCGATCCCCGGCAACCATGGGCACGAGGTGACGCTGCCGATCCCGTTCTTCGTCAGCGGCGGTCACCGGATCGTGCGCCACGGCCAGGTGGTCGATCGGCCGGTCACCACGAGGGACGTCGCCCCCACTGTCGCCAGGCTTTTCGGCCTCGACCACGATGACATGGACGGCTCCCCCGCGATCGAGGCGTTCGAGCTGTAGCGGACGCACGCCGACGTCCACGAGAACACGACGACGAGCCGCCCGCCACCCGGCTACCGGGTGACGGGCGGCTCGTCCCGGTCAGTGAGGTCAGATCTCGGCCGGGGCCTGGTCCCGGTGTCCACGCGGGGTGGGCTTGGCGTCGATACCCGACTCCTTGCGCTGGAGCGGGGTGATCTCCGCCGGCGCGTCGGTGAGCGGATCGATACCACCACCGGACTTGGGGAACGCGATGACGTCGCGGATCGACTCGGTGCCGGCCAGCAGCGCGCAGATGCGGTCCCAGCCGAACGCGATCCCGCCGTGCGGGGGCGCGCCGTAGGAGAAGGCGTCGAGTAGGAACCCGAACTTCTCCTGCGCCTCCTCCTGCGAGATCCCCATCACGCCGAACACGCGCTCCTGTACGTCCTTGCGGTGGATACGGATCGAACCGCCGCCGATCTCGTTGCCGTTGCAGACGATGTCGTAGGCGTAGGCCAACGCCGACCCGGGATCGGTGTCGAAGGTGTCCAGGTGTTCGGGCCTGGGCGAGGTGAACGCGTGGTGCACCGCGGTCCAGGCACCCGAACCGACGGCCACGTCGCCGGCTGCGGTCGCCTCGTCGGCCGGCTCGAACATGGGCGCATCGACCACCCACGTGAACGCCCACGTACCCGGATCGATCAGGCCCAGCTTCTCGGCGATCTCCCCGCGCGCCGCGCCCAGCAGCGCACGCGTGCTCTTGACCGGCCCCGCACCGAAGAAGATGCAGTCACCGGGCTCGGCACCGACATGCGCGGCGATGCCGGCGCGCTCGGGATCCGACAGGTTCTTGGCCACCGGGCCGCCGAGCTCACCGTCCTCACCGACGAGGATGTACGCCAGGCCCTTGGCGCCACGCTGCCGCGCCCATTCCTGCCAGGCATCGAGTTGACGACGCGGCTGCGTCGCGCCGCCGGACATCACGACCGCACCGACATACGGGGCCTTGAAGACCCGGAAGGGAGTGTCGGAGAAGAACTCGGTGCACTCGACCAGCTCGATCTCGAACCGCAGGTCCGGCTTGTCCGAACCGTAGCGGCGCATCGCCTCCTCGTAGGTCATCCGGGGGATCGGTGTGCTGATCTCATAGCCGGCGGCCGCCCACACATCGGTGAGGATCTCCTCGGCGAGCGAGATCACGTCGTCCTGGTCGACGAAACTCATCTCCACGTCGAGCTGGGTGAACTCCGGCTGCCGATCCGCACGGAAGTCCTCGTCCCGGTAGCACCGGGCCAACTGGTAGTACTTCTCCATACCGGCCACCATGAGCAGCTGCTTGAACAGCTGCGGGGACTGCGGCAGCGCGTAGAAAGTGCCCGGCTGCAGACGTGCCGGGACCAGGAAGTCCCGGGCGCCCTCAGGGGTGGACCGGGTGAGGGTGGGGGTCTCGATCTCCACGAAGTCGTGCCGGGCGAGCACACCACGCGCCGCGGCGTTGACCTTCGAACGCAGGCGCAGGGCCGCTCCCGGGGCCTCTCTGCGCAGGTCGAGGTAGCGGTGCCGCAGACGCGCCTCCTCGCCCACCTCGTCGTCGAGCTGGAAGGGCAGGGCGGCCGCCTCACCGAGAACTTCGAACGAGGTCACGTCGATCTCGACCTCACCGGAGGCGAGATTCGGGTTCTCCGATCCCTCGGGGCGGCGATCGACGACACCGGTGATCGACACACAGAACTCGTTCCGCAGCCGGTGCGCACGCTCGGCGACGTCCTCGTTGCGGAAGACCACCTGGCAGACGCCGGTGGCGTCGCGGAGATCGACGAAGATGACCCCGCCGTGGTCCCGGCGGCGCGCCACCCACCCGGCCAATGTGACGGTAGCCCCTGCATCGGCGGCTCGGAGCTGGCCGGCGGAATGGGTGCGCAGCACTACGGTGGTCCTCTCGTGAAAAGTGATGTGTGGCCACACGGCCGGAAGACGGACGACGTGGTTGACGGTCCGTCACCGGCCCGGACGAAGCACAGTCTACGTCGACCGCACGATCACGCCTGCGTCGGCCGCACGAGACGGGCGCCGCGCAATACAGTAATCCGGGCAGTGCGTGGGGAGAGTGTCCGGAGGCCCGGGCGACCCACCCTCCGGAAGGGCGGCGGTTATGACATTCAGACAGGGCGGCAGACTCGACACCAGCGGTGTGTCCGGGGGCGGCCGAGGGGGACGACGAGGAGGTCGCGGGGTCGCGGTCGGTGGCGGTGTCGGCGGCCTCGCCGTCGTCCTCATCGCCCTCTTCCTGGGCGTCGACCCCGGCCAGCTCGGTCTCACCCCGGGCGACACCGGCCACCAGGGACAGTATTCGGAATCCGCGCAACAGTTCCAGTCCCACATCGACCAGTGCGACCTCCAGCAGGCGAACACCGACACCATATGCCGGATCGTCGCCACGGCCGAGAGCCTCGAGGACGTCTGGACGGCGCAGTTGCCCGCCCAGGCCGGGATGGACTGGGTTCAACCGCACACCAACATCTTCACCGGACTCGTCGACACCGGCTGCGGCGCCGGCTCCTCCGACACAGGGCCGTTCTACTGTCCCGCCGACCAGGAGGTCTACCTCGACCCGGCGTTCTTCGATGACGTACTGGTCCGCCGACTCGGTGGCTCGCCGGAGGGCGCGGCCCAGATGTATGTGGTGGCCCACGAGTTCGGTCACCACCTGCAGACGATGCTGGGCGACATCCGCCGATCGCAGCAGGATCCGCGAGGACCATCGTCCGGCGCCGTCCGGGTCGAGCTCCAGGCCGACTGCTACGCCGGACTGTGGGCGCACTACGCCACCACGACCCCCGCGCCCGGCGGACAGGCACCTCTCCTGGAGAGCCTGACCGAGAGCGACGTCGATGCGATCATCCGGACGGCAGAGGCGATCGGTGACGACCACATCCAGACCGTCGGCGGTGCCCGCGTGGATCCGAGCTCGTGGACGCACGGCTCCTCCGAGATGCGGCGGGAGTGGTTCCTCGTCGGCTATCAGCAGGGAACGGTGGCGGCCTGCGACACGTTCAACGCACAGCTCTAGCCACGGGGCCGCCGTTGCTCACCGCTCGAGCACCCCGCGGACATGGTCGACGACGGAGTCCAACGGCACCGGATGCTGCTCGCCGGTGGCCATGGTCTTGACCACGGCGGTCCCCGAGGCCAACTCGTCCTCACCCACGACGACGGTCACCGCGGCCCCCGAACGATCGGCGGCCTTGAAGGCGCCCTTCATCCCGCGGTCCCCGTAGGCCATGTCCGCACGGATGCCGGCGCGACGGAACCGTGCGAGCACCGGCACGAGTGCCGACTTTGCCGCCGCACCGAGCGCCACACCGTACACGTCGACCCGGCCGACGGCGGTCGGGTCCAGCCCCTCGGCCTCGAGCGCGAGCATGGTGCGGTCCACTCCGATACCGAAGCCGATCCCCGACAGGTCCTGCCCGCCGAGCTGTGCCATCAGCCCGTCGTAGCGCCCACCGCCACCGATGCCGGACTGGGCGCCGAGTCCGTCGTGGACGAACTCGAACGTCGTCTTGGTGTAGTAATCCAGTCCACGGACCATGCGCGGATTGACCACGTACGGCACGCCCAGATCGTCCAGGTGGGCTCGCACCGCCGCGAAATGCTCCGCGCTGGTCTCCGACAGGTGATCGATCATCAGCGGCGCGTTCTCGAGCTGAGCCCGCACCGCCGGCCGCTTGTCGTCCAGCACACGCAGCGGGTTGATCCGGGCCCGCTCGCGTGTCGCCTCGTCCAGATCGAGACCGGCGAGGAACTCCTGCAGTCGGTCCCTGTATTCCGGTCGACACGTCTCGTCCCCGAGCGAGGTCAACTCCAACCGGAAGCCGGTCAGTCCGAGGGCCCGGAACGCCTCGTCGGCGACCGCGATCACCTCGGCGTCGAGCGCCGGGTCGTCCACACCGATCGCCTCGATCCCCACCTGTTGCAGCTGGCGGTACCGGCCGGCCTGAGGCCTCTCGTAGCGGAAGAACGGCCCCGCGTAACAGACCTTGACCGGCAACTGGCCCCGGTCGAGCCCGTTCTCGATCACCGCACGCATGACACCGGCCGTGCCCTCGGGGCGAAGCGTCACGCTCCGACCTCCCCGATCGGAGAACGTGTACATCTCCTTGGAGACGACATCCGTCGACTCCCCCACCCCCCTGGCGAAGAGCGTGGTGTCCTCGAAGACAGGCAACTCGATGTGCCCGTACCCCGCTCTCCGGGCCGCGGTGGTGATCGCATCTCTCACCGCGACGAACGAGGCCGACGTCGGAGGCACATAGTCGGGCACGCCCTTGGGCGCCTTGATGGCGGTCTTCTTCTGGCTACCGGTCACGGGTCTACACATCCTCGACTCTCGGACGAAACGGGGTGGTGCGGGGTGTTCAGAGGTCGCGCAGGAACGGATTGGAACTCCGTTCCCGGCCGATCGTGGTGGACGGACCGTGGCCGGGAAGGACCACCGCGTCGTCGTCGAGCACCAGGAACTTCTTGGCGATGGACTGCATCAGCACCTCGGTGTCCCCCGCGGGCAGATCGGTACGCCCCACGCCGTCCCGGAACAGGACGTCGCCGCCCAGGACGACCATCCGTGGTCCCTGCTCGGTCTCCACGGTGATCCGGAACGACACCGACCCCGGACTGTGACCGGGCACGTGATCCACCTCGAAGACCATCGAACCGATGGACAGTGTGTCGCCGTCGAACACCTCGATCACTTCGGCGGGCTCGGAGAAGGTGACCTCCTTTCGCATCGCGGACAGGTCCAGGGACAGCCCCTTGGCGGGGTCGGCGAGCATCTCGCGATCCTCCGGGTGGATGTACGCGGGAACCCCGTAGTGGTCGGCGACCTGCTGCGCGTTCCAGATGTGGTCCAGATGACCGTGCGTGAGCAGGACCGCGCGGGGCTTCAGCCCGGCCTCGGACACCTGACGGCGGACCTGCTCCTCCGCGTCCTGTCCCGGATCGACGATCACGCAGTCCCCCGCGTCGTCCGACACGATGTAGCAATTGGTCTGGAACATCCCGGCGGGAAAGCCGACGATCTGCACGTCCAGTGCTCCTTTACTTGGGTTCTTCCACGACGTTCGACGCGGTCTGCCGGGCCGACGCGCCCGGACTCCGGAGTGGTGTACGGCCATCTCAGGCCAACCTGGTAGACAATGACCCTGAGCTGGAGCCTCGTAGGCCTTTCCCGATGAGGAGACCCGCGTGGTCGAGCCAGCCGACCGTTCCAGCCTAGTCCAGGTACCCAGGAGGGCCAGTGTCCACCAACCAGGAACGCCGAGCCGAGGCGCGCCAGCGTCTGCGAGAGCAGATGGAGGCCCAGGCCCGGCGCGAGAAGCAGCTGAAGATCGGCGCGGCCGCGGTGGTGGTCGTGGTGCTCGTCGGGATCGTGGCCGTCGTCGTGTGGAACAAGGCCGAGGAGGCCCGTGCCGAGGAATACGCGGCCAACTGGATCACCTGCGAGTATCCGGAGGACACCGAGACTCCGGAGAAGCTCGACCCGTCCGACTACGAGGACCAGGGTCCGGAGGTGGTGGCCGAGGTCCGCCGCTTCAACGAGCAGGTCGACAAGATCGCCGAGTCGAAGCGCGACGGCGAGTCGCCCACGGGAGACCAGCCCCGCCGTGGCACCGCCGAGGTCACCATCACCACCGGAGACGGTGAGATCCCCCTCCTGCTCGACCGGGAGGGTGCTCCGTGCAACGTCGCCAGTTTCATCGGCCTCGCAGAGCAGGGGTTCTTCGACGAAACCGAGTGTCACCGTCTGACCATCGCGGAGGAGGGGGCCGCGCTGTCGGTCCTCCAGTGCGGCGACCCCACCGGAACGGGTCTCTCCGGCCCTGGCTACTCGGTGGTCGATGAGCCGCCCACCGACCTGGCCGCGGCCGACGATGGCTCCGGCATGTCGGTGTACCCCCGCGGCACTGTCGCGATGGCGAAGTCCCAGACGCCAGACAGTGCCGGGAGCCAGTTCTTCCTCGTGTACGAGGACTCCGTCCTCCCGCCCGAGTACACGGTGATGGGCACGATCAGCGAGGCCGGACTCGAGGTCCTCGACACGATCGTCGACGCCGGCGTCAAGAGCAACGACCCGTCGGATCCGGACTACCAGCGGCCCGAGAACACCGTCGAGATCGAGAAGGTCACAGTCGGAGCCCAGGACGGCCTGCCCGAGGAGTAAACGCGCGCCGGTGAGGGACGTCCCGAACGCAACCGTGTGGTCGGGCCGTCCCCTCCTCGCACTCAGTTCGACGTCATCCGGCTGACGTCGAAGACGCCCTCCACCCGCCGGACCGCATTGAGGACGTGACCCAGGTGCTTGGGGTCGGCCATCTCGAACGTGAACCGCGAGATGGCCACGCGGTCGTCCCCCGCGGTCTGGACCGAGGCGGACAGGATATTGACCTTCTCGTCGGCGAGGACTTTCGCCACATCCGACAGCAGGCGGTGCCTGTCGAGAGCTTCGACCTGGATCGCGACGAGGAACACCGACCCGGGCTGCGGTGCCCACTCGACCTTGACGAGACGCTCGGGTTCACGGTGCAGGTCCGTGGCATTCGTGCAGTCGGTCCGGTGCACGCTGACCGTGCCGCCTCGTGTGATGAAGCCCAGAACCTCGTCACCCGGCACCGGTGTGCAGCAGCGGGCGAGCTTGGCGTGGACATCCTCGACCCCGCCGACGAGGACCCCGGCACCGGCTGGCGAGGCCCGGTGCGGCGTGATGGTCTTGTCCCGCGACCGGTCCGCGAGTTCCTCGGTGACCTCGTCGACACCGCCGTGAGCGGCGACGAGCCGTCCGACGACCGATTTGGCAGAGACATGGTGCTCGCCTATCGCCGTGTACAGCGCGGTGACGTCGGCGAATCCGAGTTCCCGTGCCACGGTGGCGATGGTCTCGTTCGAGAACACCCGATGGACGGGCACCCCGCCGCGTCGGACCTCGCGGGTGATGAGATCCTTGCCCCGCTCGAGTGCCTCTTCCCGGCGCTCCTTCGCGAACCACTGGCGGATCGAGCTCTTCGCCCTTCCGGAGACGACGAACTTCTGCCAGTCCAGGCTCGGGCCGGCATTGGGATCCTTGGAGGTGAAGACCTCCACGACCTCCCCGTTCTCCAGCGGCCGTTCGAGGGCGACGAGCTTGCCGTTGACCCGCGCGCCGATGCACCGGTGTCCGACCTCGGTGTGAACGGCGTAGGCGAAGTCGACAGGAGTCGCGCCGACCGGCAGATTGACGACGTCGCCCTTCGGGGTGAAGACGAAGATCTCCTTGCTGGTCATCTCAAATCGCAACGAGTCGAGGAACTCGCCGGGATCGGCCGCCTCCCGCTGCCAGCTCAGCAGCTGCCGCATCCACGCCATCTCGTCCACCTCGGCCTGGGTGCCGTGGTGTTTGCCCTTGGTCTCCTTGTATCGCCAATGGGCCGCGATGCCGTACTCGGCGCTGCGGTGCATCTCGTGGGTACGGATCTGGATCTCGAGCGGTTTGCCGTCCGGACCGATCACCGTGGTGTGCAGTGACCTGTACACGCCGAAACGCGGCTGGGCGATGTAGTCCTTGAACCGACCGGGCATGGGCTTCCAGGTCGAGTGCACGACGCCGATCGCCGCATAGCAGTCCCGTACGTCCTCGCACAGCACCCGGATACCGACCAGGTCGTGGATCTCGTCGAACTCTCGACCCCGGACGATCATCTTCTGGTAGATCGACCAGTAGTGCTTGGGTCGCCCCTCCACGGTGGCCTGAATGTGGGCCTTCTCGAGTTCGGCGTTGACCCGACCGGTGACCGTGCCCAGATAGACGTCCCGACTCGGCGCGCGGTCTGCGACGAGACGGACGATCTCCTGATACTTCTTGGGTTCCAGGATCGCGAACGCCAGGTCCTCGAGCTCCCACTTGATGGTGGCCATCCCCAGTCGGTGTGCCAGGGGCGCGATCACCTCGAGCGTCTCACGCGCCTTCTTCGCCTGCTTCTCCGGCGGCAGGAAGCGCATGGTCCGCATGTTGTGGAGACGGTCGGCGACCTTGATCACCAGCACTCGTGGGTCGTGCGCCATCGCGATGATCATCTTGCGGATGGTCTCGGCCTCGGCGGCTTCTCCGAAGTCGACCTTGTCCAGTTTGGTGACGCCGTCGACCAGGTGCGCCACCTCGCCGCCGAAGTCACCGGTCAGCTGCTCCAGCGAGTAGTCGGTGTCCTCCACGGTGTCGTGGAGGAGAGCCGCGACCAGGGTCGTGGTGTCCATGCCCATCTCCGCGCAGATGGTCGCCACGGCGAGCGGGTGGGTGATGTACGGGTCACCGGATTTGCGGTACACGCCCTCGTGTTGCCTCTCGGCGAGTGCGTAGGCGCGTGCGAGCAGACCGACGTCAGCCTTCGGGTGGTGAATGCGATGGACCCGCACGAGCGGCTCGAGGACAGCCGGGGTCGAGGTGACGGTCAGTCCGGAAGTCAGGCGCCTGGCCCAGCGAGACCGAACCCTGCGCCCTGCGGAAGGCCTCGTCCCCGGGATCACCGGCAGCGGTTGTGTGCTGGGTTGGGGCTGGGCGGCGGGTTCGTCGGTCGTCCCCCGGCCCGGTTGCCCGGCGGGATCCGGTCGTTGCGTCATACTCGGCTCCTCCCCGGGGATCGAGCCGCTGTCAGCGGCCGGTGGTCACGCCACCGTCAGGCAGGTCAACGGTGTACCGGCAAGTCTATCCCGGCCTCCCAGCCCGGGGACCTCGAGAACGACGGACAAGCCGGCGACGATCGCCCCGCAGTCATCGAGAAGGCCGACGGCCGCGCCCAGGGTCCCCCCGGTTGCGAGAACGTCGTCCACGACCAGTACCCGTTTCCCCCGCAGGTCGAGTCCGTCAGCGGGAAGTTCCAGGGTCGCCGCCCCGTATTCGAGCTCGTAGGAGCGCGAGTGCACCGGTGGTGGGAGCTTTCCCGCCTTGCGGATCGCGAGCACACCGGTGTGCAGCCGCACGGCCACGGCTCCGGCCAGGAGGAAACCCCGGGCGTCCAGTCCCGCGACGTAGTCGATGGACCCGACTTCATGCCCGGCGACCAGCCCGTGGACCACCGCGTCGAACCCGTCCGTGTCGGCGAGAACCGGGGTGAGGTCGCAGAACTGCACCCCCGCGGACGGGAAGTCCTCCACGCGCCGCATGAGACGCTCCACCGACGAGCTGATCGCCGGGGAGACGGTGACCGGTGAGGAGTCGATCATGCGGTGGCCTCGGCCTTCTCACGTCGGGCCAGCACCTTCTCGGTCTGGCGTTTGATCTCGGGGTCGCGTTCCTTGAGCGAGACCAACAGCGGGGTGGCCAGGAACACGGAGGAGAACGTTCCGGTGATGATACCGACCATCTGGACGATGGCCAGATCCATGAGCGTGCCCACTCCGAGGAGCCACACCGCGATCACGATCAGCGACAGCAGCGGGAGGATGCCGATGACCGTTGTGTGTATCGATCGCATCAGAGTCTGGTTGACACCGAGGTTCGCCTCTTCGGCGTAGGTGTGGCTCGCCGTGTGTCTGAGTCCTCTGGTGTTCTCCTCGACCTTGTCGAAGACGATCACCGTGTCATACAGGGAGAATCCCAGAATCGTCAGGAGGCCGATCACGGTGGCGGGCGTGACCTCGAACCCGACGAGCGAGTAGATGCCGGCGGTGACGATCACGTCGAACAGCAACGCGACGATCGCGGCGGTCGACATCTGCCACTCGAAGCGGAACGCGATGTATCCGAAGACGATCACGAGGAAGACGCCGAGCGCGACCAGCGCCTTCTTGGTGACCTGACCGCCCCAGCTCTCACTCCGCGCCGAGTCACCGATCGCCTGGATGGATGTCTCACCGGTGGCCGTGACGGGCTGGAACTCCTCGAACATCGCGTTCTTGGCCGCGACGATCTCGTCAGTGGTGAGGAACCCTGTCTCGACCTCGACGATCCGCGCGTTGCCGGTGCCCACGATCTGGACCATCTGGGGTTCCTCGCCGACCGACTCCTCGATCACCGCGGCGACACGGTCCTTGTCCACGTCTCCGGCTGGCATGGTGAGTTTGGTTCCGCCCGTGAAGTCGATACCGAAGCTGAACCCGCGTAGCAGGATGCTCGCGAGGCAGACGGCGACGATCACCAGGGTGAGCAGGTAGTACTTGCGGCGGTTCGCGACGATCGCAAAAGCGCCGGTACCTGTGTACAAGCGAGTGAACAGGCTGCGATTCGACCCTGCCGGGGTCGATGCGCCGCTGCCAGGGGCGACTGCGGTGGGCGTGCTCATCGGCCCTCCTCCTCATCGGTGCCGGGTCGGGTCGTGGGGTCGGGCGCCGTAGCGCCTCCCGGGCCCCGGATGGTGGCGGTGACGCCCCGTTCGCGAGCCTGTTCAGCCGCCTTCTCCTCGCGTCGCTCGATGCGCCGGCGTTCGGCGGCGGCCGCCTGGAGATTCGCCATGCGGCCCATTCCGTTGGCCCAGGGCTTCGAGAAGAGGTCATTGGTCGAGGCGAGGTAGACCAACGGCCAGGTCACGGTGAAGGCGACGAACACGTCCATGACGGTGGACAGGCCCAGCGTGAACGCGAATCCGCGGACCTCACCACTGGCGAGCAGGTACAGCACCACGGCACCGATGAGGCTGACCATGTTGCCGGTGACGATCGTCCGGCTCGCGCTCTTCCATGCCCGGGGTACCGCGGATCTGAATCGGTGCCCGTCGCGTAGCTCGTCCTTGATCCGTTCGAAGAACACGACGTAGGAGTCGGCCGTCATGCCGATTCCGATCACGAGGCCGGCGATGCCGGCGAGGTCGAGACTGTAGTCGACTGTGTATCCGAGGAAGACCAGCATTCCGTAGGTCAGCACGAACGACAGCACGAGCGAGATGAACGCCAGCACGCCGATCAACCGGTAGAACACGACCGAGTAGAGGAGAACCAGGAGGAAACCGATCGCCCCGGCGAGGATGCCGGCCTCGAGCGAGGCGAGACCGAGGGAGGCGGGAACGTTGTCCACGTTCGGGTCCTCGAACGAGATCGGAAGCGCCCCGTAGCGGAGGTTGCCCGCGAGCGTGGCCGCCTCGTCCTGAGAGAAATCACCGGTGATCGAGGTGGCGGAGCCGACCGGCGTGACCCCTTGGACCACCGGTGCGCTGATCACGGAACCGTCGAGGAGTATCGCGATCTGTCGCTGCAGGTTCTCCTGGGTCAACTGTGACCAGGTGGCGCTCCCCTGTTCCCCGGGGCCGGCGTTGAACCGGAAGGAGACCTCGTTTTTGGCCGCCTGCTGGTTGAACCCGGAGCTGACGGAGTCCTTGACGATCTGCTGACCGTCCAGGCGGACGCCGTCCTCGGGCTCCCCGATGAGCAGTGGCACGGGCCCCAGAACATACTTGGCACCCTCGCCGCAGGCGATCAACGCCTGGGACGGATCATCGAAACCGGCCAGGACATCGCGCTCCGGGCAGCGGAAGCTCCCGAGAGCCTCCGTCAGCTGCTGGGGATCACCCTGCCTGGCCTCCCGGGCCTCGGCGACCTCCCGGGCCACGGCGTCCCGGTCGCCTTTGGCCGCCTCCACCGGCTCCACGTCCCCCTCGGCCACGGGCTGCACCTGGAGTACCGGGCGGATAGTGAGCTGCGAGGTGGTGCCGAGATCCCGGGCCTGGCTCGAGTCCTCTCCGGGGACGGTGAGGACGATGTTGCTGCCCTCGACCACCACGGTGGTGCCGGCCACGCCGAGGCCGTCCACGCGGTCGCGGATGATCTCCTGCGCGAGCTGCAGGTCCTCCTCCGCGGGCTGTCCCTTGGGGATGAGCGTGACCCGCGTCCCGCCCTGGAGGTCGATCCCCAGCTTGGGCGTGAGCCCCCGGTCCGCGACTGCGTAGGCGCCCATGAAGATGATGAAGAGCACCAGGAAGAAGCTGAACAGCAGTCTCCATGGTTGTGGTCTCGCGTCCGCGGTCCGGGAACGAGCTGGTGTCACGGGGAACTTCCTCGCTTCGTTACGTCTGGGGCCTCCGGGTGGAGGGCCCTATCACCCTACTGTCGGGTAGCGCTCTACAGAGACCCCGAGGTGTCGGAGCCGGTCTCGGTTCCGGGAGCGGGGTCCGTGTTCAGCTTCTCGCGGATCACCCGACGATCCCACTGGGTGCGCACCCCGGGCGCGATCTCCAGCCCGAGTGTCTCCTCGCCGATCGACACGACCGTGGCGTGGACTCCGGAGGTGGTGAGAACCTTGTCCCCGACGGCCAGTGAGTCCTGCATGTCGCGCAGTGCCTTCATGGCCTTACGCTGTTTCGAGCTCTGCAGGAACATCAGGACGATCAGCACGATGATCATCAGCGGAAGAAGCAGTTCTAGTCCCATGTGGGTCCTCCTGGTGTGGCCTCGGCGCGGCTGCAGTCCCTCGTCCTTGTCCGGGTGACGGACGTTCTGGTCCGAGAATGCCAGCCTCCGCCTCAGGGTACGGCGTCGGGTCCCCCGTCGATCTCGACGGGCAGCATCGGTTCCGCTGACCGTCGTTGCGGCCGTGTGAGTCCCATGTGGTCCCAGGCGGCAGGGGTGGCGACCCGGCCCCGGGGGGTCCGGGCGAGGAGCCCGGCACGGACGAGGAAGGGCTCGCACACCTCCTCGAGGGTGTTGGCCTCCTCCCCCACTGCGACAGCCAGAGTGCTCAGACCGACCGGGCCACCCTCATGCTGCACCAGTAGTGCCCGGAGCACCGAGCGGTCGAGCCTGTCCAGTCCCAGTTCGTCCACTTCGTAGACCTCGAGTGCCGCCCGCGCCACGGGGACGGTGATCCGGCCGTCGGCGCGCACCTCGGCGAAATCCCGTACACGCCGGAGCAGCCGGTTGGCTATCCGAGGCGTGCCCCGAGATCTACCGGCGATCTCGAGTGCCGCATCGGGCTCCACGGGAATCGCGAGGATGTCCGCAGCCCTGGTCACGATTCGTGCCAGATCCCGGTCCGCGTAGAAGTCCATGAGCGCCGTGAAGCCGAACCTGTCGCGTAGCGGGCCAGTCAACGCACCCGACCTGGTGGTGGCACCGACGAGGGTGAAGGGGGCGATCTCGAGTGGGATCGAGGTGGCGCCGGGCCCCTTTCCCACCATGATGTCGATCCGGAAGTCCTCCATCGCGAGGTACAGCATCTCTTCCGCCGGCCTGGCGATGCGGTGAATCTCGTCGATGAACAGCACGTCCCCCTCGATGAGGTTCGAGAGCATCGCCGCGAGGTCGCCGGGACGCTCGAGGGCCGGGCCGGAGGTGATGCGAAGTGAGCCACCGAGTTCGGCGGCCACGATCATCGCCAGACTGGTCTTTCCCAGGCCGGGAGGACCGGAGAAGAGGAGGTGGTCGGGTACGACACCTCGCCGGGTGGCGGCGGTCAGGACCAGGTCGAGTTGCTCTCGAACGGTCTCCTGGCCGATGAACTCGCCGAGGTTGCGCGGCCGTAGCGCCCCCTCGACGTCGGAGTCGAACGGGGTCAGCGAAGCAGACAGTTCTCCGTCGGACCCCTCGTCGGCGGGAAGGTAGGGATCCGACATCAGCGCTTCCCGAGCGACTTGAGCGCCAGACGCAGGGCTTCAGCGGCGTCGAGTCCCGGATCCGAGGCGAGGACGGAGGCGGCGGTCTTCTCGGCCTCCGCCGCCGAGAAGCCCAATCCCTGAAGTGCCTCGGCGACCTCGGTGGCTGCGGGGGCCGTGGTGGCGGCGGCCGCGTCCGCGGTCTCGCCGGCGATCGGGCCGACCTTGTCCCTGAGCTCGAGCACCATCCGCTCCGCGGTGCGCTTACCCACGCCGGGGACCCTGGTCAACGCCTTGACATCGCCGGTGCCCAGTGCCCGGACCAGCTCGTTCGGTTCGAGGGTGGCCAGGATCGCGAGCGCAAGCCGGGGCCCGACGCCGGACACCGTCTGGACCGTGAGGAAGAGCCGCCGGGCCTCCACCGAGTCGAATCCGTAGAGGGTCAACGAGTCCTCGCGCACGACGAGCTCGGTGTGGAGCATCCCCTCCGCACCCCGGCGCAGACCCGCGAGCGCAGCCGGGGTGGCGTGCACCAGCACTCCGACTCCCCCGGTCTCCACCACACAGCGGTCCAGCCCGATCTCCGCCACGACCCCCCGGATAGACGCGATCACCAGCGAACTCCCTTCGTTCGAGCCATCCCCCGGGCAGCTGCCCGGGCACGTTCCTGGTCCGCGGCACCACCGCCGCCCCGCACGCCGTCCGGGGAGGCGGCGGCACGCGCCGCCGCGATCTTGGCCTCGAACCCCGCCCGCGTACGGGCGACCTCGGCGCTGTGCGAGGCCACACGACCCTGCATAGGGGCCCGCCAGCTGTGGCACACGGCCAGGGCGAGCGCGTCCGCGGCGTCCGCCGGACTCGGGGGCTTCTGCAGTCCGAGGATCCGGGTGATCATGAGTGTCATCTGCTTCTTGTCCGCGCGGCCGTTGCCGGTGATCGCCGCCTTGACCTCGGACGGGGTGTGGAAGGCGACCGGGATGTCGCGATAGGCGGCGGCGAGTGCGACGACCCCGGCGGCCTGGGCCGTGCCCATGACGGTGGAGACCTGGCTGCGGGCAAAGACTCGCTCGATCGCCACGACGTCCGGGCCGTGGATCTCCATCCACTCGTCGGCTACGGCGTGCACCGCACGAAGTCGACGTTCCAACGGCTCCTCGGCGGTCGTACGCACCACGTCGACGTCCAACGCCACGACGGACCGACCCGGCGCCGTCTCGATCAACGCGAGCCCGCACCGGGTCAACCCCGGGTCCACACCCATGACACGCATAACGACCTCTCGCCGACCGATGGTAGAACCTACGTTCGAGACCCTACCAGTGGTCAGGCAATCAGGCGTCGAGCGCCGCGAGCACGTCGTCGGGAACGTCGATGTTCGAGTAGACGTTCTGGACGTCGTCCGAGTCCTCCAGCGCGTCGATGAGGGCGAACACCTTGCTCGCGCCGTCGGCGTCGACGGTCACCTCGACCGAGGCGCGGAAACCGGACTCCGCCGACTCGTAGTCGATCCCGGCCTCCTGGAGCGCACTGCGCACCTGGACCAGGTCGGTGGGCTCGCAGACCACCTCGAACTGCTCACCCAGGTCGTTGACCTCCTCCGCGCCGGCGTCGAGGACGGCCATGAGCACGTCGTCCTCGGTGAGTTCACCCTTGTCCAGCAGGATCTCGCCCTTGCGGGCGAACAGGTACGCCACCGAGCCGGGGTCGGCGAGATTGCCGCCGTTCCGGGTCATGGCCACGCGCACCTCACCGGCGGCGCGGTTGCGGTTGTCCGTCAGACACTCGATCAGCAGGGCCACGCCGTTCGGACCGTAGCCCTCGTACATGATGGTCTCCCACTCGGCGCCGCCCGCCTCCTCGCCGGCACCCCGCTTCCGTGCACGCTCGACGTTGTCCGCGGGGACGGAGTTCTTCTTGGCCTTCTGGATGGCGTCGAAGAGCGTGGGGTTGCCGGCCGGGTCGCCCCCGCCGGTGCGGGCTGCCACCTCGATGTTCTTGACCAGCTTGGCGAAGAGCTTGCCGCGCTTGGCGTCGATCGCCGCCTTCTTGTGCTTGGTGGTGGCCCACTTGGAATGGCCTGCCATGTGTTTTTCCGCCCTCCGGGGGTGTCTGGGGTCCGGGAAGCACAGCGTGCGTGCCCGGCGCGAGGTCTCGCTGGCCACCCAGTCTACGAGGTCGCGGCGCGAACCATGTCGAGGAAGTATCGGTGCACCCGAACGTCGGTGGTGACCTCGGGGTGGAAGGATGTCGCCAGGGCGTCGCCCTGGCGGACCGCGACCACGTGGTCTCGGCCGTCGGAAGCGCGGACACTCGCGAGCACCTCCACCTCGGGGCCGACGGTTTCGACCCACGGGGCACGGATGAACACCGTGCGCAGTGGTTCGGGCCCGAGGGGATCGACGACGAGGTCGGTCTCGAAGGAATCCACCTGCCGTCCGAACGCGTTCCGGCGGACCGTCATGTCGATCGCGGAGAACCAGGTGGCGTCGGCGCGGGTGTCGAGCACGTCCGCGGCCAGCAGGATCATGCCCGCGCACGAGCCGTAGACGGGCATCCCCGTCGAGATCCGTTCGGCAACGGGGTCGTACATGTCGTACACGTCGAGCAGCCTGCTCATCGCCGTCGACTCCCCGCCGGGCAGGACGAGGCCGTCGACGGCGTCGAGTTCCGGGCGACGCCGGACGCGGACGGCTCGCGCGCCGACCTCCTCCAGGTGACGCAGGTGCTCGTGTACGTCGCCCTGGAGGGCGAGGACTCCGATCGTGGGGGCCGGCCGGCTCACCGGTCGGTCGCCGACCCGGTGCGCGTGTCCCCTCCGCTGAGGTCCAGTGGGAACGACTGCGCCCCCGGGCGCAGCCGCCGCGACAGACCCTCCTGGGTCACGGCCGCCACGAGCTGACCGGCACGGTTGAAGATGCGCCCCTGGGTGAGCGTCCGTCCGGCGGACGCCGAGGGCGACGTCTGGTCGTACAGCAGCCAGTCGTCGGCGCGGAACGGCCGCATGAACCACATGGCGTGATCGAGTGAGGCGTCCTGCGTCGGCTCGTCGGGGTGCGGGATCTTCGCCGAACCGAGCAGCGTCATGTCGGACATGTAGGCGAGCGTGCAGACGTGGAAATTGGGGTCGTCGGGCAGGGTGTCGACGCACCGGAACCACACGCGCTGCTGCGCGGCCAGCGAGGAGAGCGTCTCCAGCCGGTCCCTGGGCACGATCCGGATGTCCCACTGCGCCCACTCGTCGATGAACACCCGGTGGGTCTCGTCCAGATCCTCGTAGGTCGGGACGGCGATCTCCTCGGGGCCGATGACCCGGGGCATCGAGTCCTGGTGCTCGATCCCGTCCTGCCCGATCAGGTGGAACGAGGCGGACATCGAGAAGATGACCTCCCCCTCCTGGATCGCCGTGACCCGCCGGGTGGCGAAGCTGCGGCCGTCGCGCAGCCGGTCCACCTGGAAGATCGTGGGAACGTCGGGGATGCCGGGACGGATGAAGTACCCGTGCAGTGAGTGGACGTGCTTGTCGTCGTCGACCGTCCGTACCGCCGCCGTCAGCGTCTGGCCGGCGACCTGGCCGCCGAAGGTGCGCTGGAGGTGGGTGTTGATCGCGGCCCCGCGGTAGAGGTCACGGTCCAAACGTTCGATGTCGAGGATGTCCTCGATCTTGGCCATCGCGGGTCACCGACCCCGGCCGGAGTGTGCGTTCATAGTCCGATCGTAGCCAGGCCGCGCTCGCGGCCGGACAGCAGCGCCCGCCCTGACCCCGTCGGCGGTGCGGAGGGGCCCGGGCGGGCGTCTAAAGGTGGCGGTGGGCGGGGCGTCACGTCCTCAGTGGACGCGCCCCGTCATGATCACCAGCCGCGCTCGGCGAGGCGGTGCGGCTCCGGGATGTCGTCGACGTTGATGCCGACCATGGCCTCACCGAGACCACGGGAGATGTTCGCGAGGGTGTCCGGGTCGTCGTGGAAGGTGGTCGCCTTGACGATCGCCCTGGCGCGCTCGGACGGGTTGCCGGACTTGAAGATGCCGGAGCCCACGAACACGCCCTCGGCGCCGAGCTGCATCATCATCGCGGCATCGGCCGGGGTGGCGATGCCGCCGGCGGTGAACAGCACCACGGGCAGCTTTCCGGTCTCGGCGACCTCCTTGACGAGCTCGTAGGGGGCCTGGAGCTCCTTGGCCGCGACGTACAGCTCGTCGGACGGCAGGCTCGCCAGTGCACGGATCTGCTGACGGATCTGCCGCATGTGGGTGGTCGCGTTGGAGACGTCGCCGGTACCGGCCTCGCCCTTGGAGCGGATCATCGCCGCGCCCTCGGTGATGCGGCGCAGGGCCTCTCCCAGGTTCGTGGCTCCACAGACGAACGGCACGTCGAAGCCGAACTTGTCGATGTGGTTGGTGTAGTCGGCCGGGGTCAGGACCTCGGACTCGTCGACGAAGTCCACGCCGAGGGACTGGAGGATCTGGGCCT
>DWWG01000027.1 GCA_019119875.1 Candidatus Dietzia intestinigallinarum
TCGGTGAGCTCGTCGTCGTCGATATATCCCATCCGCCACGCCACCTCCTCCGGGCAGCCGATCTTCAACCCCTGACGGTCCTCGATCGTCCGCACGAAATTCCCCGCGTCGAGCAGCGAGTCGTGCGTACCGGTGTCAAGCCACGCGGTGCCGCGGGGCAGCACCTCCACCTGCAGGCGACCCTGCCGCAGGTAGTGGCGGTTGATGTCGGTGATCTCGTACTCGCCGCGCGCCGACGGTGCCAGGGCGCGCGCCACCTCCACCACGTCGGCGCTATAGAAGTAGAGGCCCGGAACCGCGTAGTCCGAGGCCGGGCTCTCCGGCTTCTCCTCGAGGCTGACGGCGCGCCCCTCGGCGTCGAAGTCGATCACGCCGTACTCCTGCGGATTCGACACCTGGTACGCGAACACCGCGCCGCCGTCGATCTGCGAGAAGCGGCGCAGTTGGGTACCCATGCCGGGCCCGTAGAAGATGTTGTCGCCCAGGACGAGCGCCACCGGCTCGTCGCCGATGTGGTCCGCGCCCAGCACGAACGCCCGCGCCAGGCCGTCGGGCTCGGGCTGCTCGACGTAGCTCAGCGAGATGCCGAACCGCGCGCCGTCGCCGAGCAGGCGGCGAAACCGGGGCGCGTCCTCGGGTGTGGTGATGATCAGGATGTCGCGGATCCCCGCCAGCATCAGCGTGGACAGCGGGTAGTAGATCATCGGCTTGTCGTACACCGGCATGAGCTGCTTACTCGTGGCGAGCGTCAGCGGCCGCAACCGGCTGCCACTGCCGCCGGCCAGGATGATCCCCTTCACAGCACCTTCTCCGTGCTCGCGTACCTCGCCTCGACGCGTTCCTTGACCGGCTCCCACCAGTCCCGGTTGGCCGCGTACCAGTCGATGGTCTGCTGCAGACCCGCGCGCAGATCGGTGTGCCGCGGCTCCCACCCGAGCTCGTCCCGGGTCGCGCTCGCGTCGATCGCGTACCGCAGGTCGTGTCCGGGGCGGTCGGTCACATGATCGAAACCGGGGTCGCCGTCCACGCCTGCGACCCCCATCAGCTCGCAGATCATCTGCATGACCTGCAGGTTCGACCGCTCACCGTCGGCCCCGATGAGGTAGGTGCGGCCGAGTTCGCCGGCGGCGAGGATCCGCAGCACGGCCGAGTTGTGGTCGTCGACGTGGATCCAGTCCCGCACGTTGGCCCCGCTCCCGTAGAGGCGGGGGCGGCGACCGTCAAGGATGTTGGTGATCTGCCGCGGGATGAACTTCTCCACGTGCTGGTACGGCCCGTAGTTGTTGGAGCAGTTGCTGATGGTGGCGCGCACCCCGAAGCTGCGCACCCAGGCGCGGACGAGCATGTCGGCGCCGGCCTTGGTGGCCGAGTACGGGCTCGACGGGTTGTAGGCCGTGGCCGGGGTGAACTTGGCCTCCTCGTCCAGCTCCAGGTCCCCGTACACCTCGTCGGTCGAGACGTGGTGCAGGCGGACGTCGTGGCGGCGGCACGCCTCGAGAACCGTGTAGGTGCCCACGATGTTGGAGTGCACGAACGGCCACGGCGTCGCGAGCGAGTTGTCGTTGTGGCTCTCGGCCGCGAAATGCACCACCGCGTCGTCGGCGCCGGTGAGGCCGGCCACCAGCCGCTCGGTCACCGCGGCGTCCGCGCAGTCCGCCTCCACCAGCTCGACGCGGCCGGCGGCGGGTACGGCGCCGTCCAACAGGTCGGCGAGACTCGCACGATTGGCGGCATAGGTCATGGAGTCCAGCACGGTGACGTGGGCCGACGGGTACTCGCGGACGACGGTACGGACGAAGTTGGCGCCGATGAATCCGGCTCCCCCGGTGACGACGAGGCGCATGGCCACAACCCTACCGCTGCCCTCCGGTGCGGACCGTCCGTCCCGCTCCCGCATCTCCCTGTGCTCCGGCGGGGGTGCCGGCTCCGGCATGCTGCTCTCCGGCGGGCTCGCGCAGCATGCCGCGGTACTCCTCCAGCATTCTGGCCCGCCGGCGCTCACGCGCGACAAGCGCCCGGGTGTCACGAGGGGTGACCCGGACCGACTCCGCCGCCGGGATCCCCGCTCGGAGTTGCCGCACCCTGAGCACCTCGGCATCCAGGCGCGCCCCGTAGACCACCGCGATGTTGACCAGCCACAGCCACAGCAGGAACACGATCACTCCCGCGAGGGAGCCGTACACCTCGTTGAAATTGCTGAAGTTCACCACGAAGAAACTGAAGCCCGCCGTGGCCACCGCGATGATCGCCAGGGCGGCAGCAGCCCCCAGCGAGACCCAGTGGAAGCGTCGACCCGAGATATTGGGAGCGAACCGGTACAGCATGGCCAGAGCGACGATCGCGGCCAGCACCGCGCCGGGCCACATCGCCATCTCCCACACCGCCACGGCCGTACGTCCGAGCCCGATCCACCCGCCGACCGTCGCCGCCACCGGACCGGTGAACACGAGCGCCAGCCCTCCGAACGCGACCAGCACGATGAGCACCGCCGTCAGCCCGAGCCCCGCCGGCAGGACCCGCCACAACGGGCGCCCCTCCTCGACGTCGAACACGCGGTTCATCGCCCGGCCGAGCGCCCAGACGTACCGCGACGACGACCACAACGCGACGGACGTACCCACCACCAACGCCATCCCCGCAGTGGGCGTCGTGACCAGCGACTCGACAGGGCCGCGGATCGGGTTCAGGATTTCCGCCGGGGCCACGTCCGAGAGCATGTCCATCACCGCGTCGACGGTCCGCGAGCCCTGGCCGAACACACCGAGCAGCGAGATCACCACCAGGATCGCCGGGAACAGCGTGAGCACGCCGTAGAAGGTGAGGGACCCTGCGAGGTCGGGCCCGCGGTCGCGTAGGAACTCCGAGATCGAGCGGGTGATGACCAGCCAGACGACCCGCAGTCGTCTACGGATCGTCTGCCCGGCGGCACCTGTGGTCATGTCTTCTGATTGTGGTCGTCTGCGGGGATTTCCCCGGGCAGCCGCGCCCACGACGTGTCCGAACTGTGCGGTCGCGGCCTGTCCCCGCCCGCATCCGCTCCCCCACCAGCCGCATCCGCTCCCGCGCCTGCACACTTACTCGATATCCGCCCCTCACCATGAACTCCCGCACCCGCCGAGGGGCGTGCGGCTGTTCCCGGAGAGGAGCGGATGCAGAAGGCTTGGCCCGCTGGATGCGGAACCCCCACCGTCGATCGCAGACCAGATCGGCCTCAACGCACTCAGCTCGCGCGCCTTCCACCGCGGCCCGGCTTCTCCCGGCTCAGCATCGCGCTGCGCACGATCCCCGGTATCCGGTCACGTTCCCAGTCTTGCCACAGCCACGACCTCACGGTGTTGCCGAGCGCTTCGAGTCCGTTCTGTCTGGCCTTCTCGGCTCGAAGTCGGCGGCGGACTGCTACCTCTCCCTCTGCCGCCCCGTACTTTCCGAGCCCGTCACACTCGCCCACCAGCCTCCACCGTTCCCAGTACATGTCCACACGGGCCTCGGATCCATCGGGGAGAATGAACCGGACCTGGAGTTCGGGCATCGGCAGGCCGGCTCGACTGATCGAGACTCTGCTCAGCGACTCGAGCACCGACTCCGCCCGCCCATCGGCGAATGACACGACCGCCCTGGCCCGCGCCACTCCCGTCCGCCCGGCTGCTGCCTCCAGCTCGGCGCTGAGCTGGTCAGGGGTGCAGAGTCCCCGATGAAGGGCCTCGTCGGCGGCGCACACCGCTCCGGCGAATCCCTGAGTTCGGGCGACATCGATGATGGTGCGTGCGGGGTTCGTCACCGGGATCTCGTCGATCTCCATGACCACATCCGTCAGGTCCGCGTTGTGGCAGACCGTCCGCTCACCTCGCCGACTCCCGCTCCCCGGGCGGCTCCTGGTCGTGGCCACGATCTCGGTGTCCATGCCGTGCACCGGAAGACCGTGCATCACCAGCGCGGAGGCGTGCGAGAGGACGGTGCCCGACGCCACGGTGCGAGCCGCTGCCCGGGACCGCAGCTCAAGCAGGGCTTCGTGAGCCCGCGGTCCGACGGGCAGGTCGGAGCCGAGCGCGTACACACCGTGACGGATCCGTGTGAGGTCGCCTCGCAGTTCGGCGTGTTCTCGGGCCCTGCGGCTGTACCCACGGGACAACAGGTCGGCGGCGGTGAGGATTCTCGGTTTCTGCTGATCGGCGTCCATGGGACCGAGTATCAATCGGGGGTCGTCCCCCAACCGCACATCCGGCGCCCGGTTCCGACGCATCTGTGGAATCGGACGGGCTGTGGAATTCGGGGCAGAACTCGCGTCGCGAGGCGGTCACGATGCCCGGGGTCCGAGGCGTCGCCCCGCTGCAGATGCTCCTCTTCCTCTTGCGCCTGATCCGCTCCGCGACTCCGGTGCGGGTCTCCGATATGCAGCGTCGGCGCAGAGACCAGATCCGCTCTTCTCCGGGAACTCCCGCACGCCCCTCGGCGGGGGCGGGAGTTCATTCTGAGGAGCGGATATCGGGTAAGCGCGCATGCGCGGGAGCGGATGCCGGGGTGGCTGGTGGGCGGTGACAGGCGCGGGAGCGGATGCCGGGGTGACTGGTGGGTGGGATGGCCGGCGATCAGGTGTTGTTGCGGACCTGCTCGGCCTGGGCCTCTCGGCGTACGTCTGCGGCGGCCTCGATGGTCTGCTGCAGCTTCTCCTCGGCCTTGTCACTGGCGGCGGTGTCGCGCGGCGGCAGCTGGATGGTCTCCTCGGCGTGCATGCCGGCCTGCAATTCGCGGGCTCGTTCGATCTCGGCGTCCACCTCGGCGCCGAACAGGAAGGCGTTGTTGGTGATCCACAGCCAGAGCAGGAACACGATGACGCCGGCCAGCGAGCCGTAGGTGGCGTTGTAGCTGCCGAAGTTGGTCACGTAGAACACGAATCCGGCGGTGGCGACCGCCCACACGACCAGCGCGACGAACGCGCCCATGGAGACCCACCGGAACTTGGGTTGCCGGACGTTGGGCGCGAAGCCGTACAGGACGGCGAGGATGACGACGACGACAAGCAGGAGCACCGGCCACTTGGCGATGTCCCACACCATGACGGCCGTCTCGCCCAGTCCGATGAGATCTCCCACCCAGGCGGCGACGGGTCCGCTGATGACCAGGAGCAGCCCGGCGATGCAGATGAGGACCAGGATGACGGCGGTCAGCAGGAGCATGGACGGCTTGAGTTTCCAGAACGGTCTGCCCTCCTCGACCCCGTAGATGCGGTTCATCGCGCGGGCGAACGCGCCGACGTATCCGGACGCCGACCACAGCGCGCCCGCGATACCGGCGACCAGCGCGAACCCTGCGGCCGGGGTGTTGACCAGCGAGTCGATGGGCCCGCGCAGGGCGGCCAGGGTCTCTTCCGGCGCAGCACCCTCGAGCAGTTCCATCACGGCGTCGACGGTGGCCTGCCCCTGACCGAAGACGCCGAGGAGCGAGACCACGGCGAGCAGCGCGGGGAACAGGGACAGCACCGCGAAGTAGGTCAGGCCTGCGGCCTGGTCGGTGCACTGGTCGCGGGAGAATTCCCCGGCCGCCCGCTTGAGTCCGATCTTCCACGCCGAGCCGGTGAGCGACGTGGGCGAGGCGGGTTTGCCCGCATCGGGGTCGGTGCCGGGCTCGGGCCTGTCGGTGATGTCGTGACCGCTGCTCGTGCTCATACCCGGAAACCTTTCCACCCTCGTCTCTTCTACACAGCCGACCCGCCGGAACGACGCGTTCATCACATCCGTGCGCCGACGGTATTGCATCAGTGGCGCGTGCGCTACCCTGATTGATGTCACGTCACCAACGTGTCATGTCGATCACACGTACCGCCCCCGACCGAAGGAGCATTCTATGAGCCTGTCCAACGCCATCCTGCGTGGAGTCACCGGCGCGTTCGTCCTCAATTCCGGACTGAGCAAGCGTGGCATGCCCACCGAGGACGCGAAGGGACTGCAGGGCTTCGCCGCAACCGGCATCCCGGCCGTGGCCGACATGGACCCCAAGACGTTCAGCGATTTCGTCGCCTACTCCGAGATCGGCATCGGCGCGGCCCTGCTGACCCCCTTCGTTCCCAGGAAGCTGGCCGGCGCGGCGCTCGGCGTGTTCTCCGCGGGCCTGCTCTCGATGTACTTCCGCAACCCGGCCATGACCCGGTCCGACGGCATCCGCCCGAGCCAGGAGGGCTTGTCCCTGTCCAAGGACGCCTTCATGCTGGCGATCGCCGGCGCGCTGGTCACCGACAAGTGACCCCCTGACGTCATCACGCCGGACACCCGGCACCAGCACCCGGCCCGGCCCCGCCCCCAGCGGAGCCGGGCCGTCCGGGTCCTCGGGATCAGTCCGACGGTCCGGACGCCTCGCCGCGCCCGGGCTGCTCCGGCTGCTCCGCCGGTTCGGCACGACCGGGCTGCTCCGCCGGTTCGGCACGCCCGGCCTGCTCCGCCGGTTCGGCACGCCCGCTCCCGACGGCCTGTTCCGCCTGCCACGCCTTCTTGATCCTGCGGGACTTCCGCGCATGCCGTACCGCCATCACCGCGACCGCCACGCCCACCAGTAGCGGCACCCACACCTTCGAGTATTCGAGCAGGAACTCGACCCAGCCCGGCAGGTTCACCTCGGGCAGGTCGATCGACGGCAGAGAGATGTCCGGCCACGGAACACTCGGTAGCGAGATGTCGGGCCACGGGATGTCGATGTCGGGCATCCGCTCGGCGATCCAGTCCAGAACCGGCCTCAACACCCTGCCGATCACCGGGATCAACACGATCATCGCGATCGCCCAACCGGACCTGCCGACCCCCTCGGCGACGGGATACACCACCCGCTTCCACGGCGATGCGGCGATCGCCTCCAGTCGGGCCTCGGCCGCGGACCCCGGCGGCGGGTCGAAGTGGACGACCTCGGAGCCCTCACGGAAGGTCACCTGGCGGACCGCCGACGCGAACGCGCTGCTGCTCATCTGTACCCGCGGACCCGAGAGAACCGAGAGGTTGCCGGTGAACCCCCCACGCTCGGGCGGGTCGCCGGCGATCGAGACTTTGTGGTTGCCGATCCGCCGGGCGCGCGCCACCACGCGACCGTCACGCAGAAGGACGTACCCGGGAGTGGTGGGCGTGCCGTCATCGGCGGGGTCGGGCCCCTGGCCACCGGCGGCTTCGGGCCTCTGGCCACCGGCGGGTTCGCCAACGGTGCCGTCGGCGGGTCCGGGCTCGTCGGCGGGTCCGGGACCGTCGGCGGGTCCGGGACCGTCGGCGGGTCCGGGACCGTCAGAGGAGCCGGGATCGTCAGAGGGTCCGGCGGCGATGTCGTCGTCGTCGTCATTTCTTCTCTCGCGCGGATACCCCGGGTCGACCGTGCGCAGCTGCGCCGGGCCACCCACCGCGACCTCGAGCGCACCGTGCCGCGGGTGCTCCAGGCGCCAGACCTCGGGCTCCGAACCGGCGCCGGCGCACTCGCCCCGGCCCTCCCCCTCGCCTTGTCCACGCGCGACCACGGGCAAACCGTACCAACAGTTTTCAGCCACGACACAGCACGTCGGGCGTACCCTCGCAGCCATGAAACTGAACGAGGAACTGGAAGCCAAGTTCAACGCCCAGATCACGCTGGAGTTCGAGGCCAGCCTGGTCTACCGGCAGTTGGCCATCGAGATGGACCTGGCCGACCTGCCCGGGATGGCCTCGTGGCTGCGCCGACAGGCCGACGAGGAGATCGTCCACGCCAACAAGTTCATCGACCACCTGGACGCCCGCGGCAACCACCCGCGCATCGGCGACATCTCCACCGGGCACCTGACCATCTCGCAGGACCCGAGGGAGACGTTCAAGACCGCACTCGAGCACGAGAAGCGCGTGTCCGAGTCGATCCGCGACCTCTACCGAGCGTGTGCCAAGGCCGACGACCTCGACTCCAACCCGCTGCTCAACTGGTTCCTCGCCGAACAGATCGAGGAGGAGGCCACTGTCGACGAGATCCTGGGCCGCCTCGAGCACACCGGTGACGACGGCCCCGGCCTGCTCCGCCTCGACGACGAACTGGCAGGACGGCCCAACACCGGCACCGAGGACTGACCGGATCCCCCGGAGCCACCCGCCCGCACGGCTCGGGCGGGACAGCACTCGGGCGGGAGGTCGAACGGCGTCGTCGAACGGCGTCGTCCAACCGGGGATCAGGGCACCACACCCGGTCAGCCCACCGAGCGGATCGCCCCCAGGATCGCGTCCGTCAGATCTGTGCGGCACACCACGAGGTCGGGCAGGTAGGTGTCGGCGACGTTGTACTGAAGCGGGTCCCCGTTCACCCGCACCGCCGCGAATCCGCGGGCGAGCGCCACCCCGGCCGGCGCCGCCGAATCCCACTGGTACTGCCCGCCGGCATGGATATAGGCGTCGGCCTCGCCACGCACGACGGCCGCCGCCTTCGCCCCCGCCGAACCCAGCGGGACGAGATCCCCGCCAACCGCCTCCGCCACCGCATCCGCGAACGCCGGCGGGCGGGACGCCGAGAGGACGATCCTCGGCCGGTCATCCGTTCTGGGAGGCAGGAGCCCGTCGCCGTCGACCCCGCCGTTGCCCGCGGGCGGGGCGTAGACCTCGTCGTCGTCGGTCCCCAACACCACACCGAGCGCCGGCAGCGCCACCGCGGAGGCGGTCAGTCGTGACCGCGCCGGGTCTCCCGCCCGCTCCCACAGCGCGACGTGCACCGCCCAGTCCGGCCGGTCGCCCAGCCCGAACTCGCGCGTCCCGTCGACCGGATCGATGATCCACACGCGATCCGCCTCGACGCGCGCCGGGTCGTCCTTCGACTCCTCCGAGAGCACCGCGTCGCCGGGGCGTTCCGCGGCGAGCCGCTCGAGCAACAGTGCGTTGGCGCGCCGGTCGCCGAGATCGCCGAGCTCCCGCCCCGTCGGGCCTGATGTCCGCAGTTCGACGAGCAGTCGCCCGGCCTCCGCGGCGAGATCGACGGCGAGCTGCTGGTCCTGCGAACGTGGTGGGGTCATGCCCCCAGCCTAGGAGCCGGGTCCCGGGCGGGGACGACAACCGCATAGACAGACCGGTCTGGACAGCGCCCCGCTTTAAAGTCTAGTGTTTTGCTCAACTTAATTGACTCACTCCCCGGAAGGGCTGCTCGTGAAGACTCTCATCGTGCTCGGCGTCGTGGGCGCCGTCGCCCAACTCATCGACGGATCACTGGGCATGGCCTACGGCGTCACCTCCACAACGCTCCTGGTGGCGGCCGGCATCGCCCCCGCGGCGGCCTCCGCCTCGGTGCACTTCGCCGAGATCGGCACCACGCTCGCCTCCGGCATCTCCCACCACAAGCTCGGCAACGTGGACTGGCGGATCGTGCGCACCCTCGCCCTGCCCGGAGCGCTCGGAGCCTTCGCCGGGGCCACCATCCTGTCCAGCCTGCCCGCGGAGACGGCCACCCCGGTCGTCGGCGCGATCCTGCTCACGCTGGGCCTGTACGTGCTCTATCGGTTCCTCGCTCTGGGCGGCCGCCGGCCGGAGTTCCAGGGACGCGTGCGGACCGGCTTCCTCGTCCCGCTCGGACTGGTCGGGGGCACCCTCGATTCGCTCGGCGGCGGGGGATGGGGCCCGGTCGGCACCACCTCCCTGCTCTCGTCCGGCCGGGTGGAGCCGCGCAAGGTCGTCGGATCCATCGACACCTCCGAATTCGTGGTGGCCGTCGGCGGCTCGCTCGGGTTCCTCGTGGGCCTGGGAGCCGCCGGGATCAACTGGGGATATGCCGCCGCACTCCTCATCGGCGGCGTGATCGTGGCTCCGCTGGCAGCGTGGCTGGTCAAGCATCTTCCGGCACGCGTCCTCGGGACCGCGGCCGGCGGACTGATCGTGGTGACCAACTCCCGGACCTTGCTGCTCTGGGCCGACGCGCCGTCCTCGACGGTCACACCGGTCCTGCTCGCTCTGGCAGTCGTGTGGATCGCGGCGATCGTCTGGGCCGTGCGTGCCGAGCGACGTGTCCGGGCGCGTGACGCCGTGCAGCGCGGGGTCCGGGATCGTGACGACGACGACGCCATCAACGGGACCGCCGCCACCGAGGCCGGACCCGCCAGGGACGAGGAAGCCGATCCCGCCCGCACGTGACCCCGCCTGACCCGCGGCCTGCCCGACTCGGCTCCTCTGCCCGGCGACAGCGCGGCTGCCCTGCCCGAGTCGGCTCACCTGCCCGGCATCGACCCGGCTCTGGGAGACTGGTCCGCATGAGGGTCACCGCGAAATCGGACTATGCGCTGCGCGCACTCGTCGAGCTCGCGGCGGCCCAGCGCGAGAATCCGGGCGGCGAACCCAGGGAGAACCCGGTGAGCGCGGAAGAGCTGGGGCGACTGCAGGACATCCCGCACGGGTTTCTCCAGGCGATCCTCTCTGACCTGCGACGGGCCGGGGTCGTGGCCAGCAGACGGGGTAAGACCGGCGGCTGGTTCCTGGCGCGAGACGCGGCGCAGATCACCGTCGCCGACGTCCTGCGCGCGGTCGACGGACCCCTGGTCAGCGTCTACGACGTCCGGCCGGAGTCGGTCGTCTACAACAAACGCGCGGGGGTCCTGCAGCACGTGTGGATCGCCTCTCGGGCGGCGTTACGCCGGGTGATGGACGCTGTGTCGATCGCCGACCTCGCCGCCGGGCGGCTGCCGGAGGACGTCCACGACCTCACCCTGGACAGCGACGCCTGGGAACCTCGCTGAGGACTAGGGGTCGGCCGATCCGGCGCACACCTGGCGGGCCCCCGGTGAATCGGCATGCCGACCGCCAGCCCAGCAGACTCGCAGCCCGCAGCCCAGCAGCCCACCAGACCCGCAGCCCGCAATCCGCCAGCCCAGCAGCCCGCCAGACGACGCCACCTATCCGATTGCGTCCCACCTTGCGGGCCCGATAGGTGGAGCGCAATCCGATAGGCGCGGCGCGATCTGCCGGAAAGACGCGGCACAATCAGATAGGTGGAGCGCAATCCGGTAGGTGCGGCGCGATCTGCCGGAAGGACGCGGCGCAATCAGGTAGGTGGAGCGCAATCCGACAGGCGCGGCGCGATCTGCCGGAATGACGCGGCACAATCAGGTAGGTGGAGCGCAATCCGATAGGTGAGCTGTCGTCGAAGGAGGCGGGCCGGGGCCGGGCCGGACGGGGCCAGTGCAGGAGAGGCGGGCCGGGCCGGACGGGAGGCCGGGCGCGGCGGGACGGAATCGGAATCGGAAGCGAGTCGCTGGCGGCGCAGCCGCGTCAGGCGTGCACCCGGGACTGCTCGGCGGACTCGCCCAGATGCACCGAATACCGGCGGACGAGGCGCTTCCACACCAGAGGCCCGACCGTCACCAGCACCAGAGCGATCACTGCGATCATCAGCGGCGGCGCGCCGAGCATCGCCGAAGCGGTGACGGCCAGCACGATCGTGATCCCCCGACGGATGAGCCCGTTCGGCACCCGGCCGGCGAACTTCGAGCCGAAGTACGTCCCCACCGCACCGCCGACGAGCAGCGGCAGCAGCAGTGCCCAGTCGACACCGGTCACCATGACGTGGCCGACCGCCGCCGCGATCACCAGTGGTACCGCCTGCACCAGGTCGGTCCCCACCAGCCGCAGGGCCGCGAGCGTGGGGTAGAGCAGCATGATGCACATCATGATGACGGTCCCCGAGCCGACCGAGGTGATGCCCACCATCAGGCCACCGACCACGCCGACCAGCAGCGTGAGCAGCGGCCTGACCGGCGGGTCCGGGTCGTCACCGGCCCGGATCCTGCCGGACATCTCGAAGAACGCGCGCAGGAAGTAGGCGGTGGAGGCCACTACGAGCGTCACCCCTATCGCCTTCTTCAGGATCCCCTGCACGTCCTCGGCGCCGATCGCATGGATCAGCCAGGCGCCGAGATAGGCGGTGGGCACCGACCCGATGATCAGCCAGAAGGCGATCTTGAGGTTCGGTTTGCCGTGGCGCCAGTGCACGCCCGCGCCGACGACCTTGTTGACCGCGTTGACCACCAGGTCGTTGGCCACGGCCGCGGTGGGCGGGATCCCGAACAGGATGAGCGCCGGCGTCATCAGCGCGCCGCCGCCCATCCCGGTCAGCCCGATCACCGCTCCGATGACCGCGCTGACCACCAGCAGCCCGAGCGAGTCGTAGCTCCATAGCGCCTCGGGCACGCCGATCAGATTCCCAGGACGGAGCTGACGATCCGCTGCGCGACCTCTTCCGCGGTGCCGTCCTCGGGACGGATGTGCAGATCCGGGGTCAGCGGCGGCTCGTACGGCGCGGAGATGCCGGTGAAGTCACTGATCTCACCGGCGCGGGCCCTGGCGTACAGCCCCTTGGGATCACGCGCCTCGCACTCGGCCAGCGGGGTGTCCACGAACACCTCGGTGAACGGCAGCTCCGCCGCCGCGTGGGTCGCCCGCGCCCTGTCGCGGTCGGCACGCATGGGCGAGATCAGGGAACAGATGACGACGACGCCGGCGTCGGCGAACAGTGCGGCCACCTCCGCGGTGCGGCGGATGTTCTCTGCCCTGTCCTCGGCCGAGAACCCGAGGTCGGCGTTGAGTCCGTGGCGCAGGTTGTCGCCGTCGAGAATGTAGGCGGGGCGCCCGGATTCGATGAGCAGTCGCTCGACCTCGGAGGCGATGGTGGACTTGCCCGAGCCGGACAGGCCGGTCAGCCACAGCGTGCGGCCCTGCCCACGGTCACCACGCTGGACCGTGCCGGCGTGCCAGACCACGTTGGAACCGCTGGAGGCGGGGCCGATGATCATGCCGGCGCCCACGGTGTCGCCGGTGAACTCGTCCACCACGATGAACGCACCCGTGTCGCGGTTACGGCGGTAGGGGTCGTACATCAGCGGGGTCTGCGTGCGCAGGCCGATCCGGCCGATCTCGTTGAGCTCGAGCTCGGTCGCCTGCGGGTCCCGGTGCAGCGTGTTGATGTCGAGCCGGTACTCCATGCCCGTCACCACGGCCTTGGTGTCGCGGGTGGTGTGCTTGATGATGTACCGCTTGCCGGTGGTCAGTCGCGAGTCGTCGGCGAACCAGCAGACCATGGCCTCGAGCTCGGTGCCCTGGTGCGGGCGGTTGCCGGGGCGCGCGAGCATCTCGCCGCGGACGATGTCGATCTCGTCGTTCAGCGCGATCGTCACGGCGGCGGGCGAGGCGGCCTCGTCGAGCTCCTTCCCGCCGGGGCCCCAGATCGCCTTGATCGTCGACTGCCGACCGGACGGCATGACCACCACGTCGTCGTCGACCTTGATGATGCCGCCGGCGATGGTGCCCGCGAACGAGCGGTGATCCAGTCCGTCGGCGCGCTGGGGGCGGATCACGTACTGCACCGGGAAGCGGACGTCGGTGAGGTTGCGGTCCGAGGCGATGTGGACGTTCTCAAGGTGGTCGAGCAGCGACGGGCCCGTGTACCAGGGCATGGTGTCGGCGCGCTCGACGACGTTGTCGCCCCTCAGCGCCGACAGCGGCACGAAGGTGACGTCGTGGACCTCGAGCTTGGCGGCGAAGTCGGTGAACTCGCTGCGGATGGCCTCGAAGGTGGCCTCGTCGTAGTCGACCAGGTCCATCTTGTTGACGGCCACGACCAGCCGCGGGATACCGAGCAGAGCGGACAGGAAGGCGTGGCGACGGGTCTGCTCGAGAACACCCTTGCGCGCGTCGACGAGGATGATCGACACGTCAGCTGTAGAGGCGCCGGTGACCATGTTGCGCGTGTACTGCACGTGCCCCGGGGTGTCGGCGATGATGAACTTGCGCCGCGGGGTCGAGAAGTAGCGGTACGCGACGTCGATCGTGATGCCCTGCTCACGCTCGGAGCGCAGCCCGTCGGTGAGCAGTGCGAGGTCGGTGTACTCGTCGCCGCGCCCTGCGGAGGTGGCCTCGATGGAGGCGAGCTGGTCCTCGAAGATGCCCTTCGAGTCGAACAGCAGTCGGCCGATCAGCGTGGACTTGCCGTCGTCGACGGAGCCGGCGGTCGCGATGCGCAGCAGCTGCGCCTGCTCCGACATGGTGTGCCCCTCGGGCAGCGGCGCCTCCCCGGCGGTGTGGTCGGTGGTGGCATCGGTGGTGGCGGTGCTCATCAGAAGTAGCCCTCCTTCTTGCGGTCTTCCATGCCGGCCTCGGAGATGCGGTCGTCGGCGCGGGTCGCGCCGCGTTCGGTGACGCGGGTCCCGGCGACCTCGGCCACCACGGCGGCGTTGTCCGCGGCATCGGACTCCACGCAGCCGGTGCAGGTGGCGTCGCCGACGGTCCGGAAGCGGACCAGTTCCGTGCGGGCCTCCTCGCCGGGGAGGGTCTCGAGGAATCGGGTCTTGGCCAGGAGCATGCCGTCGCGCTCGATCACCTCGCGTCGGTGCGCGTAGTAAATCGGCGGCAGGTCGATGTCCTCTCGCTCGATGTACTGCCAGATGTCCAGCTCGGTCCAGTTCGACAGGGGGAAGACGCGGATGTGCTCGCCCCTGCGGTGCTTGCCGTTGTAGAGCTTCCACAGCTCGGGGCGCTGCGCGCGGGGGTCCCAGGCGCCGAAGGCGTCCCGGAAGGAGAAGACGCGTTCCTTGGCGCGGGCCTTCTCCTCGTCGCGACGGGCACCGCCGAAGACCGCGTCGAAGCGGTTCTCCTGGATTCCGCGCAGCAGGGCGGTGGTCTGGAGGCGGTTGCGGCTGGTGCCGGGGCCGGTCTCCTCGACCACGCGGCCGGCGTCGATGTCGTCCTGCACGTAGGACACGAGCAGCTGGACCCCGGTCTCGTCGACGACGCGGTCGCGGTACTCGATGACCTCGTCGAAGTTGTGTCCGGTGTCGACGTGCATGAGCGGGAACGGCATCGGCGCGGGCCAGAAGGCCTTGCGGGCGAGGTGGAACATCACCACCGAGTCCTTACCGCCGGAGAAGAGCATCCCCGGCCGCTCGAACTGCGCGGCTACCTCGCGGAAGATGTGGACGGACTCCGCCTCGAGCGCGTCGAGATGCGAGAGCGTCACCGCCGACCTCGTCGTCATGCGACCTCCAGTGTCGTGTCGCCGGACCGGGATGACCGGCCGGCCGGGAGCAGACAGCTCTGTCTACTTCTGTGCGTGGGGACCATCGTGGGCCCATCCGGCCGGATTGGCCACCTCGGGCAGCCCTCCGAACGGCCATCCTTCGCATTCTCGACGTACCATGTCGACTATGCGACACGAACCCACTCATCGGGTGCTCGCGGTGCTCGAGGCGCTGGCGGCGGACGGCCCGCCCCTGCCGCTCACCGAGCTGGCCCGCGCCGCGGGAGCCAGCCGGTCGACCCTGCACGCGGTCGTGGAACACATGCAGATGGCGGGCTGGGCCGAGAAGGCCCCCGGAGGGTGGCGGGCCGGACCGCGACTGCGCGAGGTGGGCGCGGCGGTCGCCGCCGGCGTGGACCTGGTCCGCGCGGCACGCGAGCCACTTCAGACCCTCGCGGACACGACCGGAATCGCGGCGGCCGTGTTCGAGGTCCGCGACGGCCTCGCCGAGGTGGTGGACTCGGTGGCCGCGGGCATGCGCACCGCCTCGCGCGAGGACATCGCCGTGGGGCACGTCATCCCGGTACGCGCGCCTTTCGCCCGCGAGCTGGCCGCCCGACTGCCGATGGCGGATCAGCGACGGTGGCTGGCCGACGGCACCGGACTGACCGACGCGGCCCGGGACAGACTCGAGCTGGTGCTCCCGCAGATCGCCAGGCGGGGGTGGTCGATCGAGCGACTCACCCCGGGCCGGCGCGAGCTGCTGCGCATGGCGGACACGCTGGAGAGCGCGGGTATCGGCGCCCTGGTGCGCGATCGCGTCTCGGAGTTGTTCGTGGAGCTGTCGGAGATCGACGTGACCGACGCCGAGCTGGCCACCACCGCGGACCTCGCGGTGGCCTCGGTCGCCGCACCGGTGCTCCGTGCCGACGGCCGTGCGATCGGTTCCGTGGCCGTGGCACCCGGTCGGCGCATGACCGGTCGGGCCGTGGCCCGTGCGGTGGAGGCGGTGACCGAATGCGCCGATGCCGTCTCCGCACGGCTCGCCGCCCACCCGGGACCGAACGCCCTGCCGGCCCTGCCGCCCCATCTGGTCCATCCCGCCCACGCGGCCCGCCACCCCTGACCATCTCCCCGGCTGTATGGTGTGGATCACACACGAGTCCCCCTCGGAGGTGCACCGTGCCGCCCCTGTCAGACCCGGTCCCTCCCGGTTCCGCCCCCTCCCCCGCCGCGGCCAACGCCGACCAGCTGAGCCTGGCGTGGCGCCGATCGGCGCTGTGCGGCCTGACCCCTCAGAGCGCCCGTCCGGCCGCACCCGATCCGCAGGCCATCCGCGCCCACCGGCTCGTGGAGGCCGCCGGACCGATCCTCGACGACCTGGACGCGGTTCTGCGGGACACGGGCGCCATGCTGCTGCTGGCCGATCGCGACGGGCAGGTCATCCGCACGGTCCGCGACGCCGCCCGGACCTCTCGGATGCTGCTGCGCCGCGGGATCGACGACGGCGTGGTCCTCACCGAGGAGACCGTGGGCAACAACGGGATCGGCACGGCGCTCGAGACTCGCAGTGGCGTGTTCATCCACGGGGAGCAGCACTTCGCGGAGGTCCTGCGCGATTTCAGCTGCTACGGGCACCCGATCATCGACCCGCTCACGCGGCGGATGGTCGGGGCGCTGGACCTGACCGGGATGAACGCCGACGCCTCGCGACTGTTCGCGCCGTTCGTGCGCAAGATCGTCGCGGACATCGAGGCGCGGTACGTGGACACCGCCCGCGCCGACGACCGCGAGTTGTGGCGCCGCTTCGTCGAACGCACCCGCGTGTCCGACTCTCCGACCTGCGCGTTCGGTGACGAGGTGGTGCTCGCCTCCAACTCCAGCCTCGAGCGGTTGGCGGCCCAGGACATCGCGACGCTGCGCCGCGTGGTCGAGCGTGGCGAGGTGGCCGACGCGGTGGACCTGTCGGTGGGGCGGGTGGGCGTCACCGCGAGCCGGGTGGGGCGCCGCGGGCACCTGGTCGACCTGACGTTCCCCTCCCCCGAGGGTGGCGAGGCCGGGACGCCGCCGCGGGTGCCGAGCAGGTCCACGACGGCCACGGTGCCGGCCCGGACCGCGGGAGACCGGAGCGCGACCGCGGACACGACCGCCGCGCGGGTCACCGCCGGCGCGCATGCCGTGGTGGGGCCGTCGGGATCGGGGAGGACGACGACGGCGAGGTCGATCGCCGGCCCCGACGCGGTCCACATCCGGCTCGCCGATTCGGACGATTCCGGGCAGGCCTGGCGAGAGCTGGCGGTGCCGGCACTCCGCGCGCACGGCGACCGGGGCGTCCCGCTGGTCCTCGACGACATCGACCTGCTCGACGATGCCGATCTACGCCGCCTCGCAGCACGGCTCGGGGCCGCGGCGGAAGGCCTCGTCGTCGTCACCAGTCGCGACAACCCCCGACCCGCGGTGACGGAGGCGCTCGACGCCTGCGGCGCCCGCACCACGGTGCGCCCGCTGCACGAGCGGGGTGCGGAGGTCGAGGGGATCGTGCGATCGATGGTGGCGTCACTCGCCGCCGAACGTGGACTCACCGACCCCGGGGTGACCTCGCGATTCATCGACACCGTGAGCCGACAGGACCTGCCGAACGGGCTGGTGTCGCTGCGCGCGATCCTGACCGAGTGCCTCGACGGCGCCGGTCGGACGGGCGCCGCCACGCCGCCGGCCCCGAGGTGGTTGGACGTCGACGATCTCCCGGCACGCGCACGGTCCGGGCGCCCGCCACGGTCCGGTGAGCTGGCGCGCGGCGAGTACGACGCGATAGTCGCCGCGCTGGCCGACTGCGACGGCGTGCGGTCCAGGGCCGCCCGGCGGCTGGGCATCAGTCGCACCACGCTCTACGCCCGGATGCGCGAGTTCGACCTGTCCTGAGGCCTCGCGCCGTCCCGTGACCCCACACCGGAGCCCGGTCTCCCCCGGCCTCCCCCGCCGTCCGCTGTTGTCCAGAATCTGAACACTCCGAACCCTTGCCCTGCCTCCAGAGTGGTCTGTGACCGGCCTCACACCGAGGCTGTCACCGACATCGGAGGTAGACATGACCGGCACACTCTCCCGCGGCACCGGCTCCGCCGCGGCCGTCGACGAGCGACTGGACGCCGAGGCCCGCGACTTCCTGGCCCGCCCGCATCGCCTGCTCATCGATGGCCAGTGGGTCGACGCCGCCGACGGCCGCACCTTCGGCACCGTCGACCCCGCCACCGGCAACGAGATCACCCGGGTCGCCCACGGCGGGCCCGAGGACGTGGACCGCGCGGTGGCCGCCGCGCGCCGCACCTTCGACGACGGCGCCTGGGCCACCATGAAGCCGCGCGAACGGGAGCAGATCCTGTGGCGCATCGGCGACCTGCTCGACGCCAGGGCCGAACTGTTCGGGCAGATCGAGGCGCTGGACAACGGCAAGTCCGTGGGCATCGCCACCGCCGTCGACGTGGCCTGGGCCGCCGACGTCTTCCGCTACTACGCCGGCTGGGCCACCAAGATCGAGGGCTCCACCGTCCCCGTGTCCATGCCGTTCGCCGGCGACAGGCAGTTCCACGCCTACACCCAGCGCGTCCCCGTCGGCGTGTGCGGGCAGATCATCCCCTGGAACTTCCCGCTGCTCATGGC
>DWWG01000195.1 GCA_019119875.1 Candidatus Dietzia intestinigallinarum
TGTCGGTCGGCGACGACGCCATGGTCAAGGTCATCGACATCGACCTCGACCGTCGTCGTATCTCGCTGTCGCTGAAGCAGGCGGACGAGGACTTCACCGAGGAGTTCGACCCGTCGAAGTACGGCATGGCCGACAGCTACGACGAGGCCGGCAACTACATCTTCCCCGAGGGCTTCGACCCGGAGACCAACGAGTGGCTCGAGGGTTTCGAGAAGCAGCGTGAGGAGTGGGAGGCCCGCTACGCCGAGGCCGAGCGACGCCACAAGATGCACGCCGCCCAGATCGAGAAGGGGCGTGCGGCCGCCGCGGAGGCCGCCGATGCCGCGCCGACCAACTACTCGTCCGAGTCTGCTCCGGCCTCCCGGCAGGCCGCCGAGTCCAGCCAGGCCGAGTCGACCGGCGGTTCGCTGGCGTCGGACGAGCAGCTCGCCGCCCTGCGCGCGAAGCTCGCCGGCGGTGAGTGATCATCGCCGCACCGAGGTGTTAACCGCCTCGTAGCCTGTCCAACGGCCCCGGCCGCGCCCCCGGAGAAAGGGGAGCGGCCGGGGCCGTGGTCTATTTCGCCGCCTCCCGCGGGGGCTGGTGAGCGGCCGGTTGCCCGCTCCGCAACGCGCTCGTCCCAGCGCGTTGCGGAGCGATCCCCCGAGACGGACTCAGCGGCCCGCCGGCTCCGCGATCGGCTCGGGCGCGGCCGGTGCGACCTCGGCGGCCTCCTCCAGACGCTGCTCGTCGATGACGCCGTCGTCGTCGATGGCGCCGGCCTTCACCGCCTCGTCCACGGTGACGCGGGAACGGACCTCGGTCCTGGCATCGGTGGTGGGCGAGTCGAAGTCGAACTCGTCGAGGTCGGTGCGCAGCAGGAATACGTTGTAGGCATCCCAGGTGGAGAGCGTGTAGAAGAGGTACTGGCCGCTCGAGGTGATCGATGCCGGGTGGATCATCGGCGCATAGGCGTTGGGGAACATCCGACGATCCACCAGGGTCTGGGGCGGGGACCAGGGCCCCTGCGGCTCGTCGGCCACCCGCATGGAGACGACACCCGACGACATCGAGGTGAGCGCGACGAACTTGTCCAGGTGCGCGTTGTACGCCACGGACAGTTCCTCGACGGGGGCCGGCAGGACCACGTGACTGTTGTCCGGGTCGGACTCCCAGGTGCCTGCGCCCTTGAACCACTCGTAGGAATCGGGGTCCTCGACGTCCCCGATCTCCACACGCGCGATCGTGGCAGGGCCTCGACGTCCGGACGGGGTCATGTATTCGTACAGGTAGCCGTCCGCCTCGACGAACGCGCTCATCTGCATGCCGTACCAGCGGTCGGCGTCGACCGGGGGCAGATTCTCGTCGCCGGGCTCGAACTGTGTCCCGTCGCGCCAATCGGTGAAATCGGTGACCCGACGCATGGAATCAGTGAGGATTCTCCACGAGTGGCCGTCGTCGTCGGACTTCACCAGGGCGGAGTAGTTGGTGTTCCAACCCCCCGGGGCGTTCCAGTCGTGCACCGACATCACGCGCATGTACATGGCCCGGGAACCGGGCCGTTTCGGGTCCGGGAGGCTGATCGCGGCGGTGGGGATCACCGTCACCTCGCCCACGCCGTTCGCCTGGTGGGCGCCCTGGACCAGCGCCGTGGCGTACCCCTTCGGGGACTTCGGTCGCGCGTCCGTGATCTGCAGGCCGTTCGCGGGGGTGCCGCTCTCGGCGGTCAGCATGACGTTGGACCGCCAGGCGTTCCCGGTCGGGGTGCAGTCACCGAAGGTGTCACCGAACATGACCATGGTCTCGTCGCCGTGCTCGAACATGATGCCGAGGTCGGTTCCGTAGATGTCGAACTCGGAGTCGGTCCTCGCCGGGCTGGTGGGGCCGGTGACGAGCTGGAGCACCGACGTGGCGCCCTTCAGGACGGGGATCGTCCCTTGGGCGCCGGTGATCCAGCGGGGGAAGTCGCGCACCGAGGAGGCCGCGACACCGGCCACCGAGTTGGCCGCGTTGGCGAGCGAGCCGGTCGCGAGATTCAGTCCCAGTGAGCCCGGCGGGAAGTTGCCGAAGAAGTTGTGACACGGTCCGCTCTCGTGGCCGCCGGTGAACAACGAGCCGGCCGGGGCCGACGACGCGGCGGAGCCGGAGGGCCCGGCGGAACCCGACGACCCGGCAGAACCCGACGACGACCCCGCAGGGGCGCCGGAGCCCGCGGACTGTGCGCTGGAGGTGGCCGGGGAGAGCAGCGACGTCGACAGGACCGCTACGGGCACGGTGAGCAGGAGTGAGGTGAGGACTGACCTATTGGGCATGAAAGTGAGCTTATATAACTGTCGCGCGGGAGTACCTATTTCGGGTCGCCTACACTCCAGGCATGCTGATGGTGGGTCTGACCGGCGGGATCGGAGCCGGCAAGTCGACGGTGACCGCAGTGCTCGCGGAGGCGGGGGCCGTGATCGTGGATGCGGACCGTATCGCGCGTGAGGTCGTGGAACCGGGCACTCCGGGCCTGGCCATGCTCGTCGCCGAGTTCGGGGGACAGATCCTCGGGGACGACGGGGCACTGGACCGGGCGGCACTCGCCGGGCTGGCATTCGTCGACGCGGAGCGCACGGCGGCACTCAACGCGATCACCCACCCGTTGATCGGCGAGCGCACCGCGGAGTTGTTCGCCACCGCGCCGGCGGATGCGATCGTGGTCCACGACATGCCGCTGCTCGTCGAGGGCGGGATGGCGCCCGGCTATCACCTCGTGATCGTGGTCGACACCCCCGCCGAGATCCGGCTGCAACGGCTCGTGGAGCAACGCGGCATGCCCGCGGACGACGCCCGGGCCCGCATGTCCCGTCAGGCGACGGACGAGCAGCGCAGGGCGGTCGCCGACGTCCTGATCGACAACTCGGGGGAGCGTCAGGCGGTGGAGGACCGCACGCGATCGCTCGTCGAGACCCGGCTGCTGCCCTTCGAGCACAATCTCCGGACCGGAACCCCGGTCATCGGAGACAGGACGGTCGTGCCGTTCCGCCCCGAGTGGGCAGGCGAGGCGGAGCGGGCGTCTGCCCGTCTCCGTCACACGCTGGGCGATGTGGCCACCCGGATCGACCACGTCGGCCCCACCTCGGTGGACGGCCTCGACGCCCCGGACATCGTCGACATCCTGGTGACGGTCCGCGACGAGGCCGGTTCGGACGCCGCGCTGCGGGCGCTCACCGACGCGGGTTGGGTCCGCGACCGCTCAAGCCTTCGTCCGCTGCTGCACTGGTGCGACCCGGCAAGACCGCTGGAGGTGACGATCGTGACGGAGGACGACCCGGAGCACGAGTTCGCCCATCTCATGTCCGAGGTGATCGCCGACGATCCGGAGGCCCGGGCCGAGTACTCGCAGATCCTGCACCGTGCCGACCGTGAGGAGACCCGGCTGTGGGAACGAGCGCGCACCGGGGCGTCCCGGCGCTGACCGGCGGATCACTCGGTGGGGACCTCGCCGTTCACGAGCTCGGAGATCGGCACCTGCCGCACGACCTCGCTCCGTGCCGACGCCTCGGCGGCGGCGAGGCGCCCGTTCCCGGGGAACACCTCGTCGAGGTCGGTGCGGACGAGGAACACGTTGTAGGCGTTCCAGGTGGTCACCAGATAGTAGAGCTCCCGGCCCTGCGCCCACGGGTGCATGAACGCGCCGTAGACCCCCGGGAGCATCGAGTAGTCGATGAGCGTCGTGGTCTCGCTCCACGGCCCCTGCGGCTCGTCCGCGGTCCGCATCACCACCGAGTCGAAGCCGCGGGAGTACATCGCCGTGTACTTGCCCAGGTGCTCGTTCCACATGGTCGAGAGTTCACTGGCGGGGGAGGGCAGTACGGGGGTGGCGTCGTCGATGTCCGTGACCCACGCCTGTGAGTCCCCGTCCCAGTACTCGTAGGCGGTGGGGTCGAGGACGCCCTCCAGAGGGGTGGTTTCCGCGGAGAGTTCGTGCGCGGACGGGGAATCCGCGAGCGGGACCCGCGCGACGATCGCCGCGCCCTGCCGACCCGAGGGGGTCAGGTACTCGTACAGGTGGTCCTCGCCGTCCTTCTTGAGGAACGAACTCATCTGGGCGGGACGCCAGGAGTCGTCGACGTCGGGAGCGCCCGTGCCCGCGTCGCCGGCCTCGGTGATCCGCCGCGCCATCTCGGGCACGACGCTCCAGTTCTCACCGTTGTCCGTGGAGTAGGCCATCCCGGAATAGTTGGTGGTCCACGAGCCCGGTTGGCCCCAGTGCGCCACCGACATGTGCCGTAGGTACTGGACGCCGTTCACGGAGATCCCCGCGGTGGGGATGATCGTCACCTCACCGGGCTGATCGATCCTGGGGATGATCGACTTGGCCAGGCCGTCTGAACCCATGGCTGCCGAATCGATGGTGATGCCGTCGGACAGGTCCTCGTCACCGGAGCGGAACAGGACGTTGGAACGCCACTGGTTACCCGGGACGGTGCAGTCACCCATGGTGTCGCCGAAGGCCAGGAGGACCTCGGGGGCGGCATTGTTGCCGTTGTCCCACATGATGCCCAGGTCCGTGCCCGCGACGCCGTACCGGGTGATGGACTCCGTGGGGCTGGTGGGCCCGGTCACGAGCTGCAGGAACCGGGTGTGGCCGCGCAGGACCGGTACGGTGCCCTCATCGCCGGTGATCCACGGCGGCATCCCGTAGACGGAACCGATGAGGGGGTCGAGTGACCCGGACAGGCCGTTGCCGATCGACCCGGTCTCGAGCTGCTGCACGAGTGATCCCGAGCGGTCCGCCGAGCCCAGCGACTCGGAGACCGATCCCAGTGATCCGGAGTCCTCGAGTGATCCGAGCGAACCGAGCGAGCCGGTGGCCATCCCCGCGCCGGTCCGGTGCTCGAGCAGCGAGCCGAAGTTGCCGAACATCTCACTGCACGGGCCGGCGTGCGCGGTGCCCCCTCCGATCACGCCGACGGCCGACACCGTGGCGGCGGTGGTCACGGTCACGGCGACGGCCGAGGTGAGCCGCCGTGCGAGTGAGTGAGTGGGGGGACGGGTCATGAACTAGGCCTCCGAAACGGGGGGTCGGTCGATACGATCATCTCCGCTCGCCTCGGTCACCGGGCGCCGAGGGCGTGCAAATGCCCCGCAGTGGGTGGGGACGCGAAGACCTGAATCCGCCACGAGCGGGGGCGGCCACGGCCTCGTAGGCTGAACAGTATGGCTTTCGCGACCGAGATCCCCGACGACGGGGTCCCAGTGGACCCCACCGTCCTGTCCTATTCGGAGTTCCGGCCGATCGGCGAGGTCGAGCGGAGCACGGACCGCTTCGAGGTGGTCAGCGAGTTCACGCCGTCAGGTGATCAGCCCACGGCCATCGCCGAACTGACCGAGCGGCTCGGGCGGGGGGAGCGCGACGTGGTCCTGCTCGGTGCCACTGGTACCGGAAAGTCCGCCACCACCGCGTGGCTCATCGAACAGGTGCAGCGGCCGACTCTGGTGATGGCACCCAACAAGACGCTGGCGGCACAGCTGGCCAACGAGTTGCGCGAGATGCTCCCCAACAACGCGGTCGAGTACTTCGTGTCGTACTACGACTACTACCAACCCGAGGCGTACATCGCGCAGACGGACACCTTCATCGAGAAGGACTCCTCCATCAACGACGATGTGGAGCGGCTCCGGCACTCGGCCACGTCCTCGCTGCTGTCGCGCCGCGACGTCGTCGTCGTCAGTTCCGTCTCGTGCATCTACGGCCTCGGCACCCCACAGTCCTACCTCGACCGCTCGGTGGCCCTGTCCGTAGGACAGGAGGTGGACCGCGACCAGCTGCTCCGGCTCCTCGTGGACGTGCAGTACGAACGCAACGACGTCTCCATGACCCGCGGAACATTCCGCGCCAAGGGCGACACGGTCGACATCATCCCCACCTATGAGGAGCTCGCCGTCCGGATCGAGTTCTTCGGTGACGAGGTGGACGCGCTGTACTACATACACGCGCTCACCGGAGACGTGGTGCGCAGGGTCGACGAGGTGCGCATCTTCCCGGCCACCCACTACGTCGCGGGCCCCGAACGCATGGCCAAGGCGATCGCCTCCATCGAGGAGGAGCTGGAGGACCGGCTGGCGGAGTTGGAGAACCAGGGCAAGCTGCTCGAGGCGCAGCGACTGCGGATGCGCACCACCTACGACATCGAGATGATGCAGCAGGTCGGCTTCTGCTCCGGCATCGAGAACTACTCACGGCACATCGACGGCCGCGAGGCCGGGAGCTCGCCGGCGACCCTGATCGACTACTTCCCCGAGGACTTCCTCACGGTCATCGACGAGTCCCACGTGACCGTCCCGCAGATCGGGGCCATGTACGAGGGCGACGCCTCCCGTAAGCGCAACCTCGTAGACTTCGGCTTCCGGCTCCCGTCCGCACTCGACAACCGCCCTCTGACCTGGGAGGAGTTCTCCGAACGGGTCGGTCAGACCGTCTATCTCTCGGCCACCCCGGGCGACTACGAACTGGGGCAGACCGGCGGGGAGTTCGTCGAGCAGGTCATCCGCCCGACCGGGCTGGTCGACCCCAAGGTGGTGGTCAAGCCGACCAAGGGCCAGATCGATGACCTGATCGGGGAGATCCGCGCACGAGCGGAGCGCGACGAGCGTGTGCTGGTGACCACGCTGACCAAGAAGATGGCAGAGGACCTCACCGACTACCTGCTCGAGCTGGGCATCCGTGTGCGATACCTGCACTCGGAGATCGACACACTGCAGCGCGTGGAACTGCTGCGCGACCTGCGTCGGGGTGAGTACGACGTGCTCGTGGGCATCAACATGCTCCGCGAGGGACTCGACCTGCCGGAGGTGTCGCTGGTGGCGATCCTCGACGCGGACAAGGAGGGCTTCCTGCGGTCCAGCACCTCGCTCATCCAGACCATCGGCCGCGCCGCCCGTAACGTCTCCGGTGAGGTCCACATGTACGCGGACCGGATCACCGACTCCATGAAGTACGCGATGGAGGAGACCGACCGGCGGCGCGAGAAGCAGATCGCCTACAACACCGAGCACGGGATCGATCCGCAGCCGCTGCGCAAGAAGATCGCGGACATCCTCGACAGGGTGGGGGAGGAGAGCGACGCGAGAACTGACGCCGACGAGAGGCCGGAACTGCTCGGCGCCCGGGCGGTGGGCGATGCGGCCCGACCGCGGCAGGAGTTGGAGAAACTCATCGAGGAGATGACCGAACAGATGGTTTCTGCGGCTACAGATCTGCGGTTTGAGCTGGCCGGACGCCTTCGGGACGAGATCGCCGAGCTGCGCAGGGAGCTCAAGGGCATGCGCGAGGCGGGGATCGAGTGACGGATCACCTGTGATGTGGTGCGCTTACCACCTCCGATCCCGGCGTCCGGCGACTACGCTTGGCGGAACGTGTTCCCGAAGAGAGGACTGCAGATGAGCGCCTACACCAAGGTGATCGTGGGGACGGACGGGTCCGAGTCGTCGTACCGGGCGGTCGACCGTGCCGCCGAGCTGGCCGCGGACGCGTCCGCGACACTGGTGGTGGCCTGCGCGTACGTGCCGGCCGATCCGCGGTCGGTCAGCCAGGCGGCGGATCAACTGGGGGATGACGCCTACCAGATCCGTGGCGACAATCCCGCCGAGGACATCGTCCGCGGAGCCCGCGAACGGGCCATGGCCGCCGGTGCCACCGCGATCGAGGTGCGGACCATCAAGGGGGCGCCGGTGGAATCCCTGATCTCACTCGCCGACGAGACCGGCGCCGACCTGTTGGTCGTGGGGAACAAGGGACTGAGCTCACTCACCGGGCGTCTCCTCGGTTCGGTGCCCGCCGACGCGGCCCGACGCGCCACCTGCGACGTGCTGATCGTCCACACCACGTAGGGGCACGGCCGTCGGCGGTCGCGCGACCCGGGTCAACCACAGAGGTTGGTACGACTGGCCTCCACGATCGCCCGGCCCACCCGATCCGTGTCCTGATCCGCGCTCTGAGTGGCGATCGCGCTGGTGAGCGGGCGGATGTGATCGAGAATCGTATCGGTGTCCACACCGTCTTCGATGTTCTGGCAGATCCCGATACCGACCTCGACCGTGGTGTCGGCGCTCATCCCGGTCGGCAACCCGATCTCGTCGAGCTCGTCGAGGAAGGCCTGCTCGCTGTGGGTCCGCGCCTCCGGCACAGGGGCCGCGTCGGTCCCCTCGTCGCGCTCGCTCTCGGCAGCGGGGGCCTCCGGCGTGCTGACCGGCTGCTCTTCGGCGTGCCCACACCCGGATCCGGCGAGAGCGAGGGCGACGAGGACCGGCGCCACGAGGGTGCGTTGCGACCGGATCCTCATGCGCTGAGTTCCTCCCTGCTGTCAGCCAGTGAGTCGCGGATCCCCGCGAGCAGGGGGCCGAAGCCCCCCGACTGGACCAAGACGAGCTCCTGCGTCGCGCGCGTCGCACCCACATAGAGGTCCTGGAGCCCCTGAGGTGAGCGTGCGAGCACCCGTTCGGGGTCGATCACCACCACCACATCGAACTCCAGGCCCTTGGCCAATGCCAGCGGCAGGACCGCGGTATCGGGCCGGGCACGGTCGACCGACCGGCGAAGAGCAGAGTATCCGCCCGGGAAGACCTCGTCGTCGTCGCCGTCCGGGACCAGCACCGCCACGGCGCGCTCCGTCGCGACCTCGGTGATCCGCCCGATCACGGTGTCCGTCACCGACCCGGCGTCAGGCTCCGCCCACTCCACCGGACGTCGCCCACGGCGCACCGGACGGGGCGAGGCGGCGCCGGGATCGATCTCGGCGAGCAGCGCCTCGGCGACGGCCGAGACAGTGGCCGGCGTCCGGTAGTTGACCGTGAGCTCACACAGCACCCACCGGTCGTCCACATACGGCGACAGTGCCTCCTCCCACGAGTCGATGCCGGCAGGACTCGACGTCTGCGCGACATCACCCACGAGCGTCATCCACCGATTGGGCGACCGGCGCATGAGAACCCGCCACGCCATGGTCGACAGCTCCTGCGCCTCGTCGACGATCACGTGCCCGAACGCCCACGTCCGGTCCGCCCCGGCGCGGTCGGCCACGGTGAGATCGGAGTCCGCGCGGTGACGACGTGCCAACGATTCGGCGTCCACGACGTCGTAGGCCATGAGGACCTCCGGGTCGAGATCGTCCTCGATGTCCTGGACCGCGGAACCGGTGAGAATCTCCAGGGCCTCCTCCGCCTGGCGCACCTGCTCGGCCCACGCGCGGTCCGCCTCGGTGCTCTCCGACGCCGGATCCTCACCGAGGAGCTCCGCCAACTCGTCCAGAAGGGGGACATCGGCCACGGAGAAAGCGGCCCCGTCCTCCCGGAACAGCGCCTCCTGGTCCTCGGCCACATAGTCCCCGGCGACCTCGGCGATCCGATCACGGCTCGACAGCAGATCGGAGAGCACCTGCTCGGGGCGGAGAACGGGCCACCACTCGTCCACAGCAGCGCGCACCTCGGCGGACTCCTCCACCTCCTTGCGCAGCGCGGCACGGTCCTCCGCATCGAGCAGGGGGCGCGCCGGGTCGCCGAGATCGCCCAGTCCGTCTCCCTCGGGAGCCCACGCCTCGTCCTCCGCCCGTCCGACCGGGTCGGTCAGCGTGGCCACGTACTGCTCCGCCAAGGTGTCCACGATCCGGGCCGCGAACGCCTCCCGGGCCTGGTTGTGGGGCCGGCGCGTCATCCGGGCCCGCCCCCGTGCCGAGCGGATCTCCGCCGGCGCCAGGACCAGGCGGTGACCGTCGACATGGACCTCGACGTCCTCCGTCGGGACCGACTGGCGGGCCCGCACGGCCGCCTTGAGGATGTCGACCATCGCGGCCGACCCCTTGACCTCCTCGCCCCGAAGGGTCTCCGGGGCGGTCGCCCTGACCCCGGGGTACAGGTCACCGAGGGTGCGCAGCACCACCCCCGACTCGCCGAGAGACGGCAGGACGCGGGCGATGTAGTCGAGAAAGCGGGCGTTCGGCCCGACGATGAGAACGCCGCTGCGGTCCAGCCGCTGACGGTGGGTGTAGAGCAGATACGCCGCCCGGTGCAGCGCCACCGCCGTCTTCCCCGTGCCGGGACCGCCCTGGACCACCAGGACACCCGAGTGCGGGTTGCGGATGATCTCGTCCTGTTCCCGCTGGATCGTCGCGACGATATCGGTCATATGCCCGGACCGCGCCGCGTCCAGTGCCTCCAGTAGTGCCGATTCACCCACCACGTCGTCGTGGTCCTCGGGGATCTCCCCGTCCGCCGGCGCGGTGAGGTACTCGTCATGCACCCCGATCACCCGACGTCCGATCGTGCGGAGATGTCGACGCCGGTGAGCGCCCTCAGGCCGGGCGGTGGTGGCGAGATAGAAGGGACGGCTGTGGTCGGCACGCCAGTCCAGGAGCAGGGTCGTGAGGTCCTCGTCGTCGTCCCTCAACCCCACACGACCGATGCGGCGGACCTCCCCGTCCTCCATGTCCAGGCGCCCGAAGTACAGGCCCAGGTTGGCGGCGTTGTACGCCGCGAGTTCCGACGAGTACAGGCGGGCGAACGATTCTCGCTCAGACCGGGCCTGTGGCGTGCCCCCGGAACCACGCAGGACGGCGTCGAGCCGCGCGCGGGTGTCGGTCCGCAACTCCTCGACGCGATCGAGAAGTCGGCCCAGGTGTTCTTGCTCCTCGGCGAGGGCATCATTTCCCGTCACAGGCGCTCCTTCCCGGATGGACGGCTCTGAGCAGGATGTCCAGGCTACCGGCAAACGTGGGAGCGCCTCGACGGCGACGACCCCGCCCGGTTTCGGGCGGGGTCGTATCTGGTTCCCGGCGCCCCGGACGGGGCGGGGTGCGGTGTCAGGGCTTGATCGCCTCGGCGGCCCTGGAGCGCAGTTCATCGCTCTTCTTCCGCGCCTGTGAACGGGCCTTGCGGGCGCCCTTCTCGGCCTTCCTGCCGCGCTTGGCGGCAGTCTTGCGGGCATCAGCAGCGGCCTTGCGTGCGGACGTGGTGTCGATCTCCTCGACACGGCTGGCCAGATCCCCGGCCACCGACTCCGCCCGGTTGCGGACCTCGGCCGCGACGGGTGCGGCCTCCTCCGCGGCCCGGTGCGCGGCAGCCGAGGCACGCTCACGGGCCTCCTCCGCGAGGGGGGCCGCCTGGTCGTGGACGGTGGCCGCGCGGTCGCGCACCAGAGCCGCCACCTCGGGAGCCTTCTGACGCACCAGGCCGACGAAGCCCGACGCCTGCTCCCGCGCCTGCTCGGCGACCTCGGGAGCCCGCTCGCGGACCTGCTCGGCGACCTCGGGTGCCCGCTCACGGACCGTGTCCGCCACGTCGCGAACCTGGTCCACCACCTCAGGGGCCTTCTCGCGGACGGTGTCGGCGGCGCCGCGAGCGTGGTCGGCGACGTCATGTGCCACACCGGAGACGACGGCTCCCGCGGTGACCGCCTCGGCCTTGGCTCCCGGCAGCTTCGCGGTGACCTTGTCGGAGACCTTACGGGCGCGCCACGCCAGCCCGGGCTGGCCGGCGGTGTCCACGGACGCCAGGATGAGCGCACCGAGAAGCGCCACGTCGGTGGCCAGGCCGGTCGTCTTCCGGCTGCGGGCGGCCGGATCGGACTCGGTCCAGAAGGCGTGGCGGCTCACCGTGGAGGGCAGATGGGAGGCGGTCAGGGCGAGAGCGGACAGTCGCGGGGCCTTTCCCAGCGCGAACATGACCCCCGCGCCGATCTTCACCCCGGCGAGTGCCTTGACGAGCGTCTCGGTGTCCTTGGGCACCGGCGGCACGGACGCGGCGACGCGCTCGTTCACCGCCTGCTCGCCCTTCTCCACCAGCGGGGCGGTCTTGTCGACCAACGGTGCCGCGTTCTCAACGTGGGCCTGCGGATTGCGCAGCGTCTCGACACCGTCGATGACGAAAACCGTGGCGAGCATGGGTCGTGCGAGTCGTCGGATCATCGTTCCTCCTGAATCGGATGGGAGTGCGTGGTCGAACCTAGTGTGAACTCGCCCGGTGCGCCTCCGTTCCCGTCAGCCGGGACCCGGCGGCCCCCCGCTCGACAAGTGGGGTGGGCTGCGGTGATCGGGCCACACGTGGTGGTCATAACGAATCGGAAGTCCTCTCCCGGCCGGGGTTGTCCGGCCGCCGGTACGGTCACCAGCCCCGCTCGCGCCACTCGGCCAGGTGGGGGCGCTCGGCGCCCACCGTCGTGTCGTCGCCGTGTCCGGGATGGACCACCACGTCGTCGTCGAGGGTCGCGAACACCCTCGTCTGAAGATCGTCCATCAACTGGGCGAAGTCCTCGGGCGAACCGGTCTTGCCCGGGCCGCCGGGGAACAGGGAGTCCCCCGAGAAGAGATGGGTCCCCTCGTCCGTCCGCAGGAGCAACGCGATCCCGTCGGGGGTGTGCCCGCGCAGGCCGATCACCTCGAGCCGCAGGTCACCGACGGTGACGAGGTCCCCGTGCGAGACGTGACGGTCCGTGGGGACGTCGATCGAGCCGGCGTCTCCGGGGGAGGCGA
>DWWG01000196.1 GCA_019119875.1 Candidatus Dietzia intestinigallinarum
GAACATCGCCCGGGCGGCGCTCCAACTCGTCGCCGAGGAGGGCCTTCACGCCACGACCGTCGAGGCCATCGCGGCGCGTGCGGACGTGTCCCCGCGGACGTTCTTCAACTACTTCGACTCGAAGGACGAGGCGGTGGTCCACCTCGGCGCGGACCAGTTCCGACGCCTGATGCCGCGCCTGTTCGACGAGTCCGCCGACCCGTCCCGCACCGACCCGGTGCTGCGGATCCGCGACGCCGTGCTGGACTTCCTCCACGAGTCCGACTCTGATCCGGACGCCTCCGCGGACGACGAGTTGATGCGCACCGCGCTCGAGCGCGACCCGTCACTGTTCGGGGCTCTGCACACGTCGATGGCGGTGAGCAGCGCCGAGTTCGAGGCCGCCCTCATCTCGCACTACGCCTCGGAGTCCGACCGCGAGAGGGCCCGCGTGGGCCTCACCGTCGCACTCAGCCTCACCCAGACGGCCATGCAGTCCACGCGCTCCGGCCTCGCCGACACCCCCCTCGCGGAGCTGGTCGCCCGCTACTTCGACCTCCTACGCACCGCATTCACCGATGAAAGGCCACTTCCTTGACCAGCACCTCCACGGCGCACCCCGCGCCCACCGGGGACGATCCGATCACGCTCACCCCGCGCACGGTCTGGATCATCTTCGGTGCCCTCATGGCGGGCATGTTCCTCGCCTCGCTCGACCAGTCGATCCTGGGCCCGGCCCTGCCGACGATCGTCGGTGAGCTCAACGGCGTCCAGCACCAGGCATGGATCATCACGATCTACATCCTCGCGGTGGCCATCACGATGCCGCTGTACGGCAAGTTCGGGGACCTGATCGGCCGCCGGAATCTCTTCTTGGGTGCCATCGCGATCTTCACGCTGGGCTCGATCGGATCCGGCTCGGCCGGCTTCTTCACCGACCCGGCCACCGAGGCGGGTTTCTGGGAGCTCGTCGCGTGGCGCGGCGTGCAGGGCCTGGGCGGTGGCGGGCTGATGATCCTGTCGCAGGCGATCATCGCCGACATCGTGCCCGCCTCCGAGCGCGGCAAGTACATGGGCCCGATGGGCGCCGTCTTCGGGATCTCGGCGGTCGCCGGCCCGCTGCTCGGCAGCTTCTTCACCGACACCGCCCACTGGCGCTGGTGCTTCTGGATCAACGTGCCGGTCGGCATCATCGCGTTCGCGCTGGCGTGGAAGTACATGAAGTTGCCCACCAAGCACAGCACCGCGAAGGTCGACTGGGCGGGCATCCTGTTCATGGTGCTGGGCACCGCGGGCCTGGTCCTGGTCACCGACCTCGGCGGCGATCAGCTGGCCTGGGACTCACCGGGCATGATCGCCATGATCGTCGGCACGGTCGCGTGCGTCATCGCCCTGGTGTTGGTGGAGCGCCGCGCGGAGGAGCCGATCCTGCCGCTGCACCTGTTCACCGGCCGTGTGTTCATCGTGGCCACCGCCATCGCGTTCGTGCTGGGTGTGGCCATGTTCGCCGCGATCGGCTTCATCCCGACGTTCCTGCAGATGGCCACCGGCACCTCGGCCGCCGGCTCGGGCCTGCTCATGATCCCGATGATGGTCGGCCTCATGGCCACCTCGATCGGCTCCGGTATCGCGATCACCAAGACGGGTCGCTACCGCATCTACCCGATCGTCGGCATGGCGCTGACCACGGCCACCGTCGCGGTGATGACGCAGATGACCGGCTCCACGCCGATCTGGCAGATCATGGGCATGCTGCTGTTCTTCGGCGCCGGACTGGGCCTGGTCATGCAGGTCATCGTCCTGGCGGTCCAGAACGCGGTCGACCCGCACGAGGTGGGCGTGGCCACGAGCTCGAACAACTACTTCCGCGAGATCGGTGCCGCGATCGGTACCGCCTGGTTCGGTTCGCTGTTCACCGATCGGCTGATCGCCAATCTCACCGACACGGTGGCCGCCAATCCGGAGCAGGCAATGGCCGCCGGACTCGATCCCAGCGGGGTCACGCCGGCCTTCGTGGCGACCCTGTCCGATCCGCTGCATCAGGGGATCGTGGACTCCTATGCGAACGCCCTGGCTCCCGCCCTCTGGTTCGTGGTGCCGGTCCTCGCCGTCGCACTGCTCCTCGCGTTCTTCCTGCCCCAGGTCACCCTCAGTACCGAGGCCGGCATGATCGCGCGCGGCGAGGCCGTGTGGGACGACGGGGAGGGCGACGACGACGAGGCCACCACCGGGGCCGCGCCCACTCCGACGGGCACGCCCGGCTCCTGACCCGCGTTCCGCGATCGGCGTCCGCACGCGAGCGGAGGTCGTAGGGTCGACAACATGGCACGTACCACTGTCGCTCGACACATCATCGACACGCTCCACGTATCGGGGGTCCGGCGCGTCTACGGACTGCCCGGCGACTCGCTCAACGGGGTCACGGACGCCATCAGGCAGGTCGACGGCGTCGACTGGATGACCACCCGGCACGAGGAGGCGGCAGCGTTCGCCGCCTCGGCGGAGGCCGCGCTGACCGGTGAGCTCGCAGTGTGCGCGGGCTCGTGCGGGCCGGGGAACCTGCACCTGATCAACGGCCTGTTCGACGCCCAGCGCTCCGGAGTGCCTGTGCTCGCGCTGGCCTCGCACATTCCGTCGGGCGAGATCGGTACGGGATACTTCCAGGAGACCCATCCGCAGGAGGTGTTCCGCGAGTGCAGTGTGTACGCGGAACTCGTCTCGTCGGCGGAACAGGCACCGCGACTGCTCCGTATCGCCATGCGTGCGGCCATCGAGCGGCGCGGGGTGGCCGTGCTCGTGCTGCCCGGCGACGTGGCGCTGGAGGAGATCGCCGCCGAGGTGACCGCGATCCGGCCCACCTCGAGCCAGGTGGTCCCGGCGGAGGAGGACCTCGCGCGCGCCGCCGGTGTGCTCGACGACTGCGAGGACGTCACGATCCTCGCCGGCGCCGGGTGTGCGGGTGCCCACGACGAACTGCTGCAGATCGCGGAGACGCTCAAGGCACCAATCGTCCACGCGATGCGTGGCAAGGAGTGGGTGGAGCACGACAACCCGTACGACGTGGGGATGACCGGCCTACTCGGATTCTCCTCCGGCTACCGGGCCATGATGTCCGCGGAAACGCTCCTGGTCCTGGGGTCCGATCTGCCCTATCCGCAGTTCTATCCCGAGGCCACGGTGATCCAGGTCGACATCCGGGGCGAGCGGATCGGCCGGCGGACGCCGGTGGAGGTGCCGCTCGTCGGTGGGGTCGCGGAGACGATCCGCGCGCTGCTGCCCCGTCTGCGCACGCACGCGGACCGCAAGCACCTCGACGACGCCACCAAGCACTACGCCAAGACGCGGCGCACGCTGGACGAGCTGGCCACGCCGTCCAAGCGGACCATCCACCCGCAGTACCTGACGCGCTTGATCGACGAGGCGGCGGACGAGGACGCGGTGTTCCTGCCCGACGTCGGCAGTCCCGTCATCTGGGCGGCCCGCTATCTGACCATGAACGGGCGCCGGCGGATCGTCGGGTCGTTCACCCACGGGTCGATGGCCAACGCGCTGTCGCAGGCGATCGGCGCCCAGGCGGCCTCGCCAGGTCGGCAGGTGATCGCCCTCGCGGGCGACGGCGGGCTGTCGATGCTGATGGGTGAGCTGCTCACGCTGGTCGAGCACAACCTACCGGTGAAGGTCGTGGTGTTCAACAACTCCTCGTACAACTTCGTGGAGGTGGAGATGAAGGCCGACGGGTTCGTGAACTTCGGCACCGAGCTGACCAATCCGGATTTCTCGAAGGTCGCCGAGGCCTGCGGACTGGCGGGATTCCGGACCGACAAGTCCAAGGACCTGCCCAAGGTCGTCAAGCAGTTCCTCGACCACGACGGGCCCGCCCTGCTCGACGTGGAGGTGGAGCGTCAGGAGCTCACCATCCCGCCGGCGATCAGCGCGGCCCAGGCCAAGGGCTTCACGCTCTACTCCCTGCGCACCGTGCTCTCGGGTCGCGGTGA
>DWWG01000028.1 GCA_019119875.1 Candidatus Dietzia intestinigallinarum
CCGGCGTCTGCACGGCGAGATCGGCATGATCCCGCCCGTCGAGCTCGAGGACACCTACCATCACAACAACCCCGCACCGGCACCCGCCGACGCGGCACTTGCGAGCCTCTAACAAACCCGGGGCGATTCAGAAGACGACACGGGCCGCGGATTCGTCACGACCGAATTCACGGATGCCGTTCGGGACAGCCTGGAGCCGGGTGCCGGGCAGGCGCCCTCAGCCCCCGCCGCGGGGCGCGCTGCTCGCCAACACCACTGCGCCCAGCACGCGGCAGAGCGCCAGGGCGAGCTGCGTGTCCAGGGGTGTGTCGGACACCCCGCGCCCGAGCTGCTGCTCGGCCTTCTCGAGCCGGTACCTGACCGTGTTGCGGTGGAGCATCAGCTGCGTCGCGGTGGCGGAATAGTTGGTCCCCGATTCCAGGAAGACCCTGACGGTGTCACGCTGCCGGGCCGCGTTGTCCGAGTCGTGTGCCAGGTCGCCCAGGACGTCGCGGACCCACCGGCGGGTCTGGGCGAGGTCATCGCACAGTCGGGCGATCACGGGGACACCCTCGTCCGCATACGAGACGACCCGTGAGGTCGGACTGCCGGCCACCCGCGCGATCGTCGCCGCCTGGTGCGCCTGCGCCCGGCTGCGACGGAACCCGTCCGCCCCGCGGCCGGGGGCGCCGAGGGCGATACGGGCGCCGTGGTGGGTGTCGATGACCGGGACGAGGGTGTCGGCCTCGATCGTGGCGCGGTCGCGGCCCCGGCCGAACCACACGTCGGCCTCGCCCCGCCCGGTGACCACGACGAGGTGCGGGGACTCCGCCCCGATGGCCGTCCGCAGGGCCGCGATCAGGCGGGCCAGCGCGGGCGCGTCGGGCGAGGCGTCCGCGAGATCCCTGATCCAGAGCCGGCACCCCACATGGACCTGCTCCAGCTCGTACCCGGTGGCTGCCACGAACTCGCGGGAGGGCATGTCGTCACCGGCGAGCACGCGGTTCACGTAGGTGTTGATCGTGCGCGCCGCTCGTTCGTGCGACGACCGCTTCTCCTCCTGATACGTCGCGATGACGCCACGCGTGATCTCGTCGACATACTGGTACAGCCAGCCCGCCAGGTGGTGGTAGAGCGGGAGCTGCTCGTGCGGCGCGCAGTCGATCTCCTGCACCTGGTCGAAGACGTGGGCCAGGAGGTAGTTGGACCCCACGTGGTAGGCGCGCCGGAGTGCCGATTCGGGGACGTCGTCCTTCGCGAGCTCCTCGGCGTAGCGGTGGGCGTCCGGGAGCGGCGGCAGATCAGAGGCGTCCTTGGTGTGCGCCAACAAGTGGACGATCACCGCGACGTTGTTCGCCACGCTCGCGTGCAAGCAGGCGAGTTTCTCGGGGTCGGCGAGCTCCCCGATCGACGCCTCGATCACCGCGGACATCCCGTCGCTGATCGTGGCGGTCTCACGCCGCAGTTCCTCGCCGATGAGCCGGGTCAGCTCGCGGAGCCGCTCCGGGTCCTGCGGGCTCGTACTGAGCTTGCCGCGGGTCATCGCGCCGCGAGGTCGTCCAGCGCCGTGCGCGCGGCGTTCCAGCCTGCCATGCCGTGTGCGCCCGCGCCGGGCGGCGTGGCGGCCGAACACAGGTAGGCGCCGGGGACCCCCGTCGAGTACGGGCGCAGGGTCACCCGGGGCCGGAACACGAGCTGGCGCGCGGTGTTGGCCCCGGTGACGATGTCCCCGCCGACGTAATTGGGATTGTCGTGCTCGATGGCACCGGTCGACCGCGTCCGCGTGGACCGGATCCGGCGCCGGAATCCGGGGGCGTAGCGTTCGATCTGGTCGGTGATCGTCTCCGTGGCGTCCCCGCCCCAGCCCGACGGGACGTGGGCGTAGACGTCGACGGGATGGATGCCGTCGACCGCGCGCCCGGGGTCGGCGACGGACTGCTGGCCGACCAGGACGAAGGGGCGTGCGGGCATGACACCCCGCACGACGGCCCGCTCCGCCGCGGCGATCTCCTCGAACGTGCCGCCGACGTGGACGGTCCCGGCACGGCGGGCGGGCTCGTAAGTCCAGGGGACGCCGCCCTCCACCGCGTAGGACACCTGGAACGCCGCGGGGCCGTGCCGGAAACGGCGGTAGGCCCGGCCGATGCGTGCGGGCTGCTCGGAGCCGAGCAGGGTCGCCGCGGCGGCCGGCGAGGTGTTGAGCATGAGGATGTCCGGCCGGCCGAGCTCCCGGTGGTCCCGGACCGCCGCCCCGGTCTCGACCCGCCCGCCCCGGGCCTCCAGCATCCTCGCCATCGCGTGAGTGATCGCCGCCGAGCCGCCGCGGGCGACGGGCCAGCCGTAGCGGTGCGCCGCCGTCCCGAGGGCGGTGCCGATCGCGGAGGACATGGGCGAGCCGAACGGGCGGAAGGCGTGTGCCGCGACACCGCCGAACAGGGCCCGCGCCTCGTCGGTGCGCCAGCGCTGCGCGAGCACGGAGGCGGGCAACGCGGCGTGCGCACCGAACCAACCCAGCGCGAACGGGTGGCGGGGCACGTGCACCATCGGTTGGAGGAACTCCCCCACGATGTCGTCGAAATGTGCGGCGAGCGGCCCGAACATGCGGCGGTACGACGCCCCGTCACGGCCGAGGTCGGCGGCGGTGCGGTCGACGGACCGCCACGCCGCCGCTCCCCCACCCCGCGCCAGCGGGTGGGCGTACTGAACCTCCGGCCACACCCAGTCGAGGCCGTGCGCGGTGAGGTCGAACTGCCGGCTGAAGGCAGTGTCCAGGGCGAGGGGGTGGAAGCCCGAGCAGTGGTCGTGGAGCAGTCCGGGCAGGGTCGCCTCGCCGGACCGCGTCCCGCCGCCGGGGGAGTCGGACGCTTCCAGGACGGTCACGTCCACTCCCCCGGCGGCGAGGGTCAGCGCGGCGGCCAGGCCGTTGGGCCCGCTACCGACGACGATCGCGGTGGTCATCAGCTCAGCCTGTCACCTCTGGCTCGGGATCCGGGCCCGACACGGCACCCGCTCCCGGCAGGATATCCGTCTCGGGAAGGGGGTCCTCCGGCATCGACCCGAGCCCGGCCCCTGCCGGGACATAGTCGGGATCGCGCCAGGTGACCGTGTAGTCGATGGGCCCGTCGGGCAGCCACGGCTGCTCGGCGACCGCATCGCTGACGAGGTAATGGCCGGTCTCCACCACGCCGAGTGCCGCATCGATGACCTTGTACTCGAGGGTCTTCTTGTGCAGCGGCTGCGATTCGGTCCAGACGGTGAGGAACTCGCCCGGCTCGAAGTGGCAGCGCTTCTGGATGGCCGCGATGGTGAACGGGTCGAACAGATGCCCGTCACCGAACTGCCAGCCCACGAAGAACGTGCAGAGCATCTCCCCCTCACGGAACCGGTAGTTGTCGAGGTCGTCGAGGTGATCCATCATCAGCGACATGTGGCCCCGGCCCTGGGAGTTCATGAGCCGGAACGCCGTGGTCTTCTGGAGGAAGATCTCGGCGGCCTCCGGGCCGAACAGGCTGGAGAGCTGGTGCTTGTGCGACGTGATCTCGGTGACGAAGTCCGGGTTGTCCAACTTGGCCTCGCAGCCGTTGTTGCGGAACGCCATGGTGGCCGACGACCAGTTCCCCGCGTACTGCCGCATCGCCAGCAGGAACGAGATGAGGTCGGGCCGGAAGTTGCCGATGATCGGCAGGGTCAGGGTGAGCACCAGTGCCCCCACGATCACCCAGGCGCTGGTCGCGTCCCACACGGCGTATCCGTCGCCGGCGAAGAACCCGAGGAACACGAACGGGGAGAGGAACGCGAAGTAGAGGTTCCACTCCTGCGGCATGGCGAGCGCGAACATCGAGTAGATGAAGGCGTGGAAGCACATCATGAACAGCGCGGCCAGGACGGCCACGACCCAGTTGGTGGCGAACAGCAGGACCAGCGGCACGAGGAACTCGACGAGCGTACCGAGGGCGTGGGCGAAGAACCAGGCCACGCGGGTGGGCAGCAGGTCCTCGGTCGGGTTGCGGTAGAGCGAGTGCCGGAGGGCCTTGGACTTGTTGAGCGGCGAGTTGGTGAGCATCGCCTGCACGGTGGGCGTGAAGTGGTGGCCGATCTTGGACAGGAACGCGCCCCACCACACGGCGAAGATCGCGATCTTGGCCACCACGATCATGTCCACGTGGCCCCCGGCATAGGTGGTGAGTACGCCGAAGCCCAACAGCATGACGGAGTACTGCTCGGGCCGGGAGGCCAGGAAGGCGACCTTGTCGCGGAGCCCCAACACGGCCTGCAGCGCGACGAACGCGACGAACGGCCACAGCGGGACCAGGCCGGGCTCACTGTAGGCGGCGGCGGTCTGCTGACCGGGCATCATGAGGCCGCCGACCAGCGCGGCGAGCATCGCGAGGTAGAGCACCACGTCGATCGCCCTGCGCTCGTCCCCGCCGGTGAGCGGGATCTTGTCGGGCCACGGCGGTAGTCGCAGGGTCCCGGTGCGGATCCAGTAGCGGTATCCCGCGGTGTTGGGCGAGAACTTGAACGCCAGTGGGCCCCAGGACTCGTTGAATCCGGTGGCGGACCACAGCACCACCCAGAGCATGCTCTTCTGCAGCACGATCAACTCGCCCCACCAGGCGCCCGGGTCCGTCAGGGGCAGCCCCGGGGTGCTGAGGCCGATGACCAGCCATCCGCCGACCAGGAACAACACGCCCTTGACCAGGTAGAGCGTGTGCATGATCTTGGGAGCGCCGAAGCCGTAGTCCACCCAGTGAAGGCAGAGCAGCTTCATCCGCTCCATCGTCGGGATCTTTTCGAATTCCGCCGGGTCGACATCCGGGACGTCGGCTTGGAGAAAACCCATGACTCCTCCTGGGTTCGAGGGGTGGACGATGAGGGAGACGAAACGAGGTGGGGGCCCGGGACGACGACGAGGGTCGCCGCGCCGAGGTCAGCCCGCGAGCGCCTGCCGCAGGCCGGGCTTGTCGATCTTTCCGACCGGGTTCTTGGGCAGTTCGCCGAGGATCTCGACGTCGACGGGGACCTTGACGCGGGCGAGACGGTCTCGGCAGTGCGCGGTCACGGCATCCGGGGTGAGCTCGGCACCCGGGTACGGCACCACGAACGCGACGGGCACCTCGCCGAGGACGTCGTCCGGGCGCCCCACCACGGCCACTTCGAGAACACCGGGCAGGCTGCCGATCGCGTTCTCGATCTCCTTGGGATAGATGTTCTCTCCCCCGCGGATGATCATGTCCTTGATGCGGTCCACCAGCGTCAGGTAGCCGTCCTCGTCGAGGCTCCCCACGTCGCCGGTGCGGACCCAGCCGTCGACGACGGACTTCTCGGTGGCCTCGGGATTGCCCAGGTAGCCGGCCATCACGACCGGCCCGGTGATCAACACCTCGCCCGCGTGTCCGGCCGGGACCTCGCGCAACTCGTCGTCGACGATCTTGATCTGTTGCCCCGGCAGTGCCAGTCCGACGGTGCCCGCCTTGCGGGGCCCGTCGAGCGGGTTGATGGCGGATGCGCAG
>DWWG01000197.1 GCA_019119875.1 Candidatus Dietzia intestinigallinarum
AACTCGGAGCTCGACGGCCAGCAGGCCGAGGACCTCCTCCACGAGGTGGGCATCACCGTCAACCGCAACGCCGTCCCGTTCGACCCGCGCCCGCCGATGGTCACCTCGGGGCTGCGCATCGGCACCCCGGCGCTCGCGACCCGTGGCTTCACCGCCGAGGAGTTCCGCGAGGTCGCCGACATCATCGGAACCGCCCTGGCGGCCGGCAAGGACGCCGACACCGCAGCCCTGCGCGAGCGCGTCCGCGCGCTGGCCGTGGCTAAGCCGCTGTACGAGGGCCTGGAGGACTGGACGATCCTGGGCTGAGCTGACTTACAGCACCGATCACAGAGCACCCCCGCGGCCCGGCCGCGGGGGTGCGTCGCTGGCGTGGTGCGATGGGGCGGTTACTCGGAGAACCGGACCCTCGGGGTGCGGCAGATGAGCAGGCGGCGGACCAGGTCGCCGTCCGTCAGCTGCGCGGAGGCGTTGAAACTGGCCTCGAACTCGCCGTCGCGCCGCGTCTCACCCAGACAGAGTTCGGTGTCGCCGACGCGGGCACCGCTGAGGATGTGGTGGGTCAGCACGCTCTTCTCGCGCTGGGCCAAGTACAGCTCGAGTCCGGCGCGATCACCATGGAACTCGGCGGCCGAATCGCCCTTGGAGAACTGGATGGACAGCTGGAAGTCGTCGGTGATGTGGTCCAAGACCCTGTCGGCGTCGTCCGAATCCATGATCTCGAACCACGCGTGCAGGAGTGGGGTGGAGGTGGGCACGGTCATGCTCCGTTCCGGGTGTCGAGAGAGGGGCTGGCCAGGCCGAGTTCGGGGTCGAACGCCACCTGGTAGCCGGTGATGAGCCCGTCGTCGCCGATCTTCGCCGACGCGAGGAAGTGTCCGGTGATCGTGGTCCCGTCTTCCACCACTGCGCCGTAGACGAACTCGAGGTCCCGGTCGCGCGTGGCGTGGGTGGGGACGTGACGCCTGTCGACGGGACCGCGCCCCTCCAGGTAGTCGCGGACACCCTGCCGGTTCTCGCCGCGCACGGCGGTGCCGGGGAGGATGATGGCGAACGCCACCTCCGGTGCGAGCAGTTGCAGCCCGCCGTCGAGGTCGCCCGAGTCGATGCGCGCGTAGTAGGCCACGAGCGTGGACTCGGACAGGGCGGTGTCGGCCGTGGCGGATTCAGACAGTGGCATGAAGCGAACTTAGTTCAATTTGCTGTCTGATTTCAAGGGCTTGCGTGATCTGGCTCACCGTGATGTCATTATCCAAACTGAACTCAACTCAAGTCAAATTTGATTGTGGAGGCCCGCCGTGTCAGACCAGACTCGCACCATCCAACCGGAGGGGGATCCGTCGATCGTCCTGCCCTCGCAGGAGCGGGAGGAGCTGCGCGGGGTGGTGGCCGACTTCGTGGCCCGCCACGCCTCGCACGAGTCTGTTCGTGAGTCCGCCGAGACCGACCTCGGGTACTCGCGGTCGCGGTGGTCGACGCTGGCCGGAGAGTTGGGGATCGGCGCACTGGCGGTCCCGGAGGACCTCGGCGGTCACGGGTTCGGCTTCGCCGACCTCGCCGTGGTGCTCGAGGCGTCCGGTGCCGCGTTGCTCCCGGAGCCGGTCCTCGCGAGCGCGGTGGTGGGCTGCCAAGCCCTGGTCCTGGCCGACGAGGCCGCAGCGGTCGCGCAGCTCCGGGACGAGGCGATCGCGGGGACGGTGGTCCTGGCCGTGGCTCTCGATCAAGACGTGGCCCTGGACGTCGAGGCGGGCCGCACGATCGCGCGCGGGAAGGTCCCCGGCGTCCTGTGGGGTGCCGCGGCCGACCACCTCGTCGTCGTCGGGAAAAAAGACGGCGACACCGTGCTCGCGCTGGTCGACCTCGCCGACGTCGACCACGCGCCGAGGGAGGGCATGGACCTCACCAGGCGGTGCGCGGACCTCCACCTGGACGGCGCCCCCGCCCGCGTGCTCGTGGGCGCCGCGCGCGCCGACGAGGTGCTCGCGCGGCTTCGGCTGATCCGGTCGGCGGCGCTCGCGTCCGAGCACGCCGGCATCGCCGCACGCCTGCTCGAGATGACGGTCGAGTACGTGACGCAGCGACAGCAGTTCGGCCGACAGATCGGCTCATTCCAGGCCGTCAAGCACCGGATCGCCGACATGCTTGTCGACCGCGAGCGCGCCCGCGCGGCTGCCGGGTACGCGATGGCGGTCCTCGACTCGGGCGAGGCCCCCGACACCGAACTCGCGGTGGCCGTAGCCGCCACCGTCTGCCTCGAGGCGGCGACCCGCAGCGCGTACGAGGCCATCCAACTGCACGGTGGGATCGGCTTCACCTGGGAGCACTCCGCCCACTTCTATCTGCGGCGCGTGCTCGGGGACGAGGGGGCGTTCGGGAGTGCCCGGCGGTCGCGGCGGGGGATCGCCGAGTTGGTGGGTGTCTGACGATGATCGATATCACCGCCCACGAGCTCATTACCACCACCCGCGCCGTCCGCCGGCGGCTCGACCTGGACCGCCCGGTGGCCCCGGAGCTGCTCGAGGAATGCGTGGCCGACGCGCTGCAGGGACCGCAGGGCTCCAACATGCTGCGCACGGAGTTCGTCGTGGTCCGCGACCCCGCCCGGGTCGCCGAGCTCGGCCGGATCTACCGCGAGGAGTTCGACGGCTTCTACCGCGAGAGCGAGGTGGGGCTGTTCAGGCGCCGGGACGACGATCTTGACCACGCGGCGCAGAGCCGACGCACCCGCGACTCCGCCGAGCACCTGTCGCAGGTGATGGACCGCGTGCCGGCGATCGTGATCCCGTGCCTCACCCCGCGTTTGGCGGATGGCGACTTGCTGGCCGCCAAACACCGGCTGGCCACGGTGTACCCGACGGTGTGGAACTTCATGCTCGCGGCCAGGCTGCGCGGGCTCGGAACCTGCTGGACCGGCATGACGCTGGGCCGCGAGGCCGACGTGGCGGAGGTGGTGGGCATCGATCCCGAACAGGTCGAACAGGTCTGCATGATCCCCGTCGCCTACTACACCGGTAGTGGGTTCAAGCCGGCGTGGCGGCCGCCCGCCGCGGACTTCATCCACTGGGACACCTGGTGACCCCCGGGTCCGGGAGGCCGGCCGTTCTGCGCAACCGGGTCTTCCGGGCCCTGCTCGCGGTCCAACTGGTCAACGCGGTGGCCGTGTGGATCCACGTGGTGGCGGTGCAGTGGGTGCTCACCGAGCGCGGCGAGTTGGCGCTGGTGATCTCGCTGGCCCCCGCGGCGCTGGCGGTTCCGTTCCTGCTGCTGTCCATGCCGGCCGGGGTGATCGCCGGATACGCCTCGCGCAAGAAGCTCATGGCCGGGGCCACCTCCACCTCCGCGGTGGCGGCCGGGGCGGCGTGCGTGTTCAGCGCCACCGGGCACGACCAGGCTCTCGTCATGGTGTTGTCGGTGCTGCTTGTCGGCATCGCCCTGGTCCTCGTGGGGGTCTCGTGGCAGTCCCTGCTCCCGGAGACGGTCGAGCGGGCGTCCATCCCCGCGGCGGCCGTGGTGGACGGCGCGGTGTTCAACGTGGCGCGGGCGCTGGGGCCGCTCATCGCCGGGGTCGGCCTGGGACTGGCTGGGGCGGTGTGGACCTTCGCACTGGTCGCCCTGCTCTCGGCGGGGTGCGCGGTGGCGCTGCTCGCCTCGGAGCGCCGCGACCCGGACAGGACCGCGCCGCGTCGTCCTATCCTGCCGGAGCTGGCGGGGGCGGTGCGGTTCATCGCCTACTCCGCGTGGACCACGCGTCTGCTGTGCCAACTGGTCCTCTTCGGCGTGCCGTCGAGCGCGCTGTGGGCCCTCATCTCGCTGGTCGCCTACGACCGGATGGGACTGAGCTCGGATGGGTTCGGCGTGATCATGGGCCTCGTCGGGGCCGGCGCGGTGGCCGCGGCGTTCACGCTCGGCGGGCTCCGGCGGCGGCTGCGCGTCCGGAGCTTCGCCGCCCTCGGCGCCGCGACGTACGGAGCCGTGCTGCTCGTCCTGGGCATCTCGACCTCGCCGGTCGTCGTGGGGGTCGCGGTGTTGCTCGCCGGGGCCGCATGGGTGAGCGTGCAGAGCACGTGGATGTCGATGGGCCACCAGTTCTTCCCGGAGTGGATCCGCCCGCGGCTCATCGCGGTGATCCTGCTGGTGTTCCAGGGCACGCAGGCGATCGGCGCCCTGTTGTGGGGAGCCGCCACGGACGCGCTGGGGCTCCAGCTCGCGCTCGTGATCGCCGCCGCGCTGCTCGCTGCTAGTGCGGTGTCGCTGCGCGTGTTGGGTCTGGGTGCCGAGAGCGGGATCGAGCCCGTGCTATTCGCCGAGCACGGCGGGGCCGTAGCAACGCCGCCACCGGAAGGGCGAGAGGTCGGCGGGCGCGCGGCCGTCGAGGTGCGGTACCGGTACGAGCTCGACGACAACGACGACGAGTTCGTCGCAGCGATGAGGCAGCTGCGTCGTTCGCGACTACGCCTCGGCGGGCGGGACTGGCGTCTCGACCCCGAGCCGGACCGGGCCGGGGTGTACGTCGAGTCCTACGTGGTCTCTGGGCACCGGGCCTTCGAGGAGCAGGAACTCAACCGGCTCACCGTGCCGGAGGCGCGCCTGCGCGAGCGGGTCCGCCGGAGCGTGAGGAGAGTCTCGGGCCCGGAATTCCGGGAGCGGGCCCGGCGCTGATCGCGAGACCACGGGGACAGAGCACCACACCACCACACGAGATCGGAGACCACATGGACACGACAGCTGACCTCCTCGTGATCGGAGCCGGCATGGCTGGCCTCACGGCGGCGGCACGGGCGACCTCGCGCGGAGCTCGCGTGACCGTCCTGGAGAAGGGCGACGCGATTGGCGGTTCGGCCCAGTTCGCCGGATACGCCTGGACCGCGCCGACCCGCGAGATGATGGCGGAGATCAACCCCCACGGCGACGAGGCCCTGCGCAACGCGGTGGTGGACGATTTCGCGGCCGGTCTCGACTGGATCCGCGGCCGGGGCGTGGACTGCGCGGACGGCGTGCCGGTGCTGCGCTACGGCATCGGGCACGCCTTCGACACCGTCCAGTACCTCGACGCCTGCGCGCGGGAGGTCCGGCAGGGCGGCGGACAGGTGCTCACCGGGGTGGAGGTCACGGGCCTTATCACCGAGGGCGATGCGGTGGTGGGCGCCGTCGTGCGCCTCGGCGACGGGATCACGACCCGGATCGAGGCCCCGCGGGTGCTCCTGGCGACCGGCGGCTTCCAGGCCGACGCGGCGCTGGTGGAGGAGCACCTGCACCCCAACGCGTCGCGACCGCCCCTGCGCTCCAACCAACACAGCGACGGCGGGGGACTGACACTCGCGCAGTCGGTCGGCGCCGCCGTGGGGCCTGTCGATGCCGGCTTCTACGGGCACCTCATCCCCTCCGGACTGTCGTTCCGGGACGACGGCGACTTTGTGGGCCTCTCGCTCTACTACTCCGAACACGCGCTGCTGTTCAACCTCGACAACCGGCGGTTCGTGGACGAGACGCAGGGCGATCACCTCACCGCCATGGCGCTGATGGAGCAGCCGGAGTCCCGAGGGCTCCTCGTCGCCGACGCGCGGGTGTACGAGGACTGGATCTGCGGCTCGTACGTCGAGGGCGCGGTGGCTGTGGACAAGTACACCGAGACCGCGCGGCGCGGCGGCCGGTGCGGCATCGCCGAGACACTGGAGGAGCTGGAATACCTCCCCGAGGACTGGGGATTCGACGGCGCCGCGATCGCCGCGGAGATCGCCCGCGTCAACGCAGCCGGACAGAAGGTGCTCCCGCCCCGCGAGTACGACTTCGCCCCGCTCGACCGCGGCCCGTATTACGTCATCGAGACCACCCCGGCCGTGACCTTCCCCCTCGTGGGCATCCGAATCGACGAGCACGCCTCGGTACTCCGCGCCGACGGCAGCGCCGTGCCGGGGCTGCTCGCCGCCGGATCCGATGTGGGCGGCGTGTACCGCCGGGCATACGCCGGTGGGATCTCCGCGGCCCTGGTGTTCGGGCTCCGGGCGGGGGACGCGGCCGCAGAGTCGGCGGCAGACGCGGCGACGGCAGGCGGGACACGGTGACCGGGGTGCAGCCGTTCCCGGACGCGTTCAGCCCGTTCGCCCTGGGTCCGATCACCCTCCGCAACCGCCTCGTCGCCCTACCGGCCGGCACGAGCATGGCGATCAACGGCGTTCCCACGCACGGCGACCTGGAACACTTCGAGCGACTGGCCGCGGGCGGGGTGGGTCTCATCGTCGGCGGAGCCACCGTGGTCCACCCCTCGACCACGCTGCGCTCCCGTAAGCTCGTCGAGGCGTACATCGACGAGGTGGTACCCGCTCTGGCGGAGAAGGCCGCGGCGGTCCACCGTCACGGCGCGAGCATCATCGGCCAACTCTGCCACCTCGGGCGGGAGTTCATCGGTGGGGAGTCCGACTCGCCGCCCACCGCCCCGTCCGCACTCAAGACCCCACGCGACGCCTACCCGCCCCACGTGCTCACCGAGGAGGAGATCGCCGACATCGTCCGGGGCTGGGCCGTGTCCACGGCGAACCTCGTCCGGGCCGGCTACGACGGAGCCGAGATCCACGCAGCTCACGGATACCTGCCGGCGCAGTTCCTGTCCGAGCAGACCAACCTGCGGACCGACCGGTACGGAGGGTCGTTTGAGAACCGGATGCGGTTCCTCGACGAGGTGGTGGCCGCCATGCGCGCGGAACTGCCCCCGACCACGGTGCTGGGCATCCGCCTCAGCGGCGAGGAGGAGATCCCCGGCGGGATGGACCTGGACGACTGCGTTCGGATCGCCCGGCATCTGGCCGCGTCCGGCGCCGTGGACTACCTCAGCATCACCCACGGCACCCGCGGGAAATACGTCAAGGACTCGAGCAACCCCGACGCGGTGGCCGTGGACTCGGCCGCTCGTGTGCGGGCCGAGGCCGGCCTCCCGGTGCTCGTGGGGCAGCGCATCCGCGACGCGGCGACCGCCGACCACATCGTGCGGACGGGCAAAGCCGACCTGGTGGGGATGGCCCGCGCACTGATCGCGGACCAGGATCTGCCCGAGAAGTCCCGCACGGGGCGGACCGCCGAGGTGCGCGGGTGCCTGGGGATCAACCAGGACTGCCGCGCGTTCGACCCGCACCTGCACTGCGCGGTCAACGCGGAGGTCGGCCGGGGGCGGCACCCGGCCGTCGGGGTCGCGGTGACCGCACCGAAGAACGTCGTGGTGATCGGCGGCGGACCCGCCGGGCTGGAGGCCGCCCGCGTGGCCGCCGGACGGGGGCATACGGTCACCGTCTTCGAGGCGGCCCGCGAGCTCGGCGGCACCGTCCGACTCGCCGCGCGGTCTCCGCACCGGGCCACGATGATCGACATCGTCGACTACCTCGCGGGCGAGATGCGCCGGCTGGGGGTCGAGGTCAATCTGGGTGCTCGGATCGCGCCGGATGATCTGGACGACCTGACGGAGATGGCCGACCACGTCGTCGTCGCCACCGGCTC
>DWWG01000198.1 GCA_019119875.1 Candidatus Dietzia intestinigallinarum
CACAGTCCGGATGCGCCAGACACTCGACCATCACCTGATGCGCAGCCCGCAGGCGTTGCCCGTCCGCACGATTGCCCGCACGCCACCCCGCATCCGCGGCCTGGGCGGCACGCGCGATCGCCTCGGCAGCACCTGACCCGGTACCGAAACCGGCGGTGCCGGCGTCGTCGTCGTTCCTACTCGTCACGCCCGCACCCCCTTTTCGCGCCGACCGTCAATCACTGCCTCGAACTCGTGTTCCAGTGTAGCGACCCCACCCCACCGACGCAAGGGCGTTCGACAACATTTCTTGTTCGAATTTCGGCGCGCACCATCCGGTGGCACACATTCGAACCCACGACGAGAATCAGCGACACAACCCACACACGGTGGGGTTCCCCTCGGAGGAAGGACACATCATGTTCTCTGACTTCTGGCACGGACTCGCGGTCGGCTCAGCCGACATCGCCCCGGACCCCACCGGGTCCGCCGCGATCGACGGATTCCTCTACCTACCGGCGTACATCCTGAGCACACTCGCGGGAGGCGCGGCGCTCTTCGGGTCGTGAGGAACGCTAGAGCCCGCAGAAATCTCGCCACAGGTCGACCTCGCGCAGTGCCTGCTCCCGACCCAGTTCATAGGCCTCCGCGAGGCGATCGACCTTGCGCTCGTAACTCCGGATCCTCACCTGCTCCGGGCGGAAGACCACGGCCTGACCTGCCTCCTCGAGCGCCTCGATCTCGTCGAGCGTCTCGTTGTAGACCGCCCACCGGCGCAGCAGCGCCTCTCCAACAGCGGGGAACCGTCGGAAATACGACCGATAGAAGGGCGTGAGACGACGGGGCGGCACCTTGCGGAACCCCTTCGGCTGGGTGAGCACCACGAGAAACTTCTCGTAGCCGGCGTCCCGCGCCGCGGACAGCGGGATCCCGCCGTCGTCGCCCAGTGCGCCGTCCACGTAGTACTCGCCGTCGATCAGCACCGGCGGCATCCACACCGGCATCGTCGAGGAGGAACGCACCATCCGCATCAACTCGGCCATCGTGGCCGTGTCCTCCTCGGTCCAGAACACGGTCTCGCCGGTCGAGCACCGGAACGTCCCGATACGCGCGGCCGAACCACTGGCGGCGAACGTCTCGAAATCGTACGGAAGGGCCTGATCCGGCAAACCGCTCTGCTCGTAGATGTACTCGGCGTTGAACAGTCCCTTGCCCCGGGCGAAGCTGCGCCAGTTACCGAAGTTGGGATCCGCCGCCAGCTCCACGAAGCTCTTGCGTGCTCGCGCCGCATCCCGCGACATGTAGTTGGCCAGATGGGTCGACCCCGCCGAGATCCCCGCCACCAGGCCGGTGTGGATCCCCGCCTCGATGAGCGTCTCGACCACGCCCGCAGTGTGAACCGCACGCATGCCGCCGCCCTCGAAGAGCAGCGCGACATCCGGGGCCGTGGGCTCCAGGACGCTCTGTCCACCGAGGCACGATTCGATTTCCGTCACGCTCGCCAGATTACGTGCTCCGCGGACGCGACCGCGTGAACGTGAGCCCTACCGGGGGTCCTGTTCACCTGGTATTTTCCGGCATCGGGAAGTGCCACTTCAGGTCCCGGAAATCCCGGCGGGGGATCCGTTAGTGTCGACTCGTGACCCGACTCACCGACCTCGTCGCGAACATCAACGACATCTACTGGTACGGCGTGATCGCCATCCTGGTGTTCGCCGGACTGTACTTCTCCGTCACCACCCTGATCGTGCAGATCAGAATGTTCCCCGAGATGCTGCGCACGATCACCGAGAAACCCTCGGAGATCGACTCCGGCAGAAAAGGCATCTCGGCATTCCGTGCGTTCACCATCTCGGCGGCCTCCCGGGTCGGCACCGGCAACGTCGCAGGAGTCGCCATAGCCATCACCGTCGGCGGCCCTGGCGCGGTGTTCTGGATGTGGCTGATCGCGATCATCGGCGGCGCCACCGCGTTCATCGAGTCGACGCTCGGCCAGCTCTACAAGGTCCGCGGCAAAGACTCCTACATAGGAGGCCCGGCCTACTACATCCGCGACGGCCTGGGCTGGAAGCCGCTGGCCGTGGCCTTCGCCGTGATCATCACCGTCACCTACGGCTTCGTGTTCAACGCGGTGCAGGCGAACTCCATCTCCGAATCCATCCGCAACCAGTTCAGCCTCGAAGGCGCCGGATCGAGCCTCATCATCGGCGTCGTACTCGCCGTGGTCACCGGACTCGTCATCTTCGGAGGTGTCCGCCGCCTGTCCGCGGTCACCGAGATCCTGGTCCCCGTCATGGCAGCCGCCTACATCGTGGTGGCAGTCGTCGTCGTCATCATCAACATCACCGAAGTGCCGGACATGGTCGCCCTCATCGTGGGCCAGGCGCTCGGCTTCAGGGAGGTCGCCGGCGCAACCATCGGCGCGGCGATCATGCAGGGCATGCGCCGCGGACTGTTCTCCAACGAGGCCGGCATGGGCTCGGTCCCCAACGCGGCGGCCACCGCCTCGGTCTCCCACCCCGTCAAGCAGGGCCTCGTCCAGGCCCTGGGCGTCTACTTCGACACCCTCGTCGTGTGTACGGCGACCGCCTTCATCATCCTGCTGTCCGACCCCACCTTCGGCGGAGAGAGGGAGGGCATCTCCCTCACCCAGAACGCGCTGGCCTCGCAGGTCGGAGACTGGGCCATCCCGTTCCTCTCCGTGGTGATCTTCTTCCTCGCCTTCTCCTCGATCCTCGGCAACTCGTATTACGGCGAGGCCAACATCAACTTTCTGCGTGAGAGCCCCCGCTCGATCAACGTCTTCCGTGGGCTCGTGCTGCTCGCCGTGGTCGGCGGCGCGTTCGGCTCCGTCGACCTCGTGTGGGGTCTCGCGGACCTGTTCATGGGTTTCATGGCCACCATCAACCTCGTGGCGATCCTCCCGCTCGGCGGCCTTTCGGTGGCGCTGCTACACCACTACCTCACGCAGAAGGCCGCCGGTCGCAACCCGGTCTTCCACCGCGACGACCTGCCGCAGGCCCGGAACGTGTCGGCGTGGGACGGCACCGACCCCATCACCCGCCTTCACGTCCCCGACTCCGCGCACGGCGTGAAAGGCGACGCATGAGCCACCCCCTCCGGAGCCGCTACGCCGCACTGCCCAAAGCGCACCTGCACGTCCATCTCGAGGCGGCCATGCGGGAGTCCACGCTGCGGCAGTGGTGCGCCGAGGACCGGATCGAGGTTCCGCCGCTGGTCGACTATCCCGACTTCGCGCAGTTCCTCGACGCTTACGGGGTGCTGATCGGGCTGCTGCACACGCCCGAGCGCGTCGAACAGCTGCTCGACGAGGTGGTCGCCGACGCCGCCTCGCAGGGCGTGGTGGCACTCGAGTACGCGTCGATCCCCGAGAAGGCAGCGGCGTTCGGCACCGCCGAGGAGGCACTCGAGTTCATCCTGCCCGCCGCGGCCGAGGCGGGGCGACGGCACGGGGTGTGGACCGGGGCGATCGTGAGCATCGACCGCGGCGCCGGTCCGGACCACGCCCGCGACGCCGCCCACCTGGCAGCGCGGTTCGCCGACCGCGGGGTCGTGGCGGTCGGGCTGGTGAACGACGAACGCGACGGCCCGGTGGCCGGGGCGGCGGAGGCGTTCGAGATCGCACGCGCAGCCGGGCTCGGCGTGGTGCCGCATGCCGGGGAGATGGCCGGCCCCGAGGAGGTGCGGGCGGCGGTCGAGCTGGGCGTGGACCGCATCCAGCACGGAGTGCGCGCCGTCGAGGACCCGGCCGTGGTGGAGCTGCTGGTCGAGCGCGGGACCTGCCTCGACGTGTGCCCGACCTCGAACATCACCCTGGGCGTGTACCCCTCGCTGGAGAGGCATCCGCTGGCGGCCCTGCTGGAGGCGGGCGTGAGGTGCTCGATCGGCGCCGACGACCCGCTGCTGTTCGGCGTGGACGTGGTGGACGAGTATGCGCTCGCCGAGGAGCGGATCCGGGTCTCACCGGAGCGGCTCGTCGAGTGCGCGCGCACGTCGATCGAGGCGTCGTTCGCGCCCGAGGAGGTCAAGCGCGGCGCACTGGCGCGGCTTTAGCAGGTGACGAGCTCCGACGGATCGCTGGTCATGTCGAGCCATCGCCCGTAGGCGCCGTCGGGCGCGGAGGCGACGTCGGCGCACACCTGCGCCCTCGTGTATCCCGACTCGCGGTACACCGCGTAGATCACGTTGCCGTTGTCGTCTCTCGGCCGCAGTGACGGGCAGGACTGGTCGGTCCGCAGGTACTTCGAGCCCGGGTTCTCGGCCAGGGCGGTGCGGACCTCCGACTCGTACGCTCCGGGCGTGACCGCCGAGAACAGGACGACGATGCCGCGGCCATCGCAGCTCGGGCGGGTGATCGGCGTGGACAGTCCGAGGTCGCCGCTGCCGCGAACGTCGGACCCGGGGCTGTCGGAGCCGTCCCGGCTGGTTTCCGGGTTCAGGACGATGAGCTCGACGTCGTCCCGGACGCAGGATGTTCCGTAGCCGCGTGAGGAGGCCGTGCCGTAGGTCGCGGTGGCGCAGCGCCAGCCCTCGAACTCCTGGGGTGCGGTGTTGCCACCGTGCGGGTCGGGGGGCAGGTCGTAGTACTTCTGCACCACGCGTTCGGCCTCGGCGCAGTCGATGTACCCCGACTTCACCTGCAGCTGCGCGGGGCCGCCGTGGGCGGGCAGGACCATCCCGCAGTTGGTGCCGGGCCCCGCATCGCCGCGCGAATCCGACGCCTCACCGGTGGCCGTGGACGTCTCGGACGGTGCCGTGGACCACCCCGGGTCGGACGGGAAATCGCCCCGGTCGCCGGCGGCCACGACGTCCTCGGATTGTCTTCCCGACTGCGTCACCAGTCCCACGGTGCCCGTCCCGGCGAGGACCACGCCGAGCGTGGCCAGCAGGGCGCCCACGACCAGGCCCGGACGCGTCGGCCGACCCGGCGCCGTGCCCGCCCAGTCCGTGGGCCCCGCCGGGGCCGGTCCGGACCCGCCACGTCCGCCGACCACCATGAGGGCGACGCCCGCCGCCGCCGTCAGTACACCTGCGACCAACAGAATGAGTGCAACCGTGCTCACAGGAGGGATCTTCTCACCCTCGTCATGTGCGCGGGGGGTGTCAATGTACGCGGGGGGTGTCAGCCGCACTCTCCCCCGCCGATGTTGCCGACTTCGGCGGCGATCCGGTCCCCGATTCCGCTCAGCTGCGCCGCCCCGCTGCCCAGGTCCGGGGCGTGGGTCGAGAGGGCCACGCCCACCAGGCCGTCGTCCGAGGCGATCACCCCGAACTGCCTGACCAGATAGCCGGTGCCGTCCGCTGTCGGGCCCCAGCCGCCCTTGAACGCCGCGCCCGGAACCCGCCCGAGTCCCCACTGTTGCGAGGGATCGATGCGCGTCATCATCCCGAGAACGGGGTCGGCATCGGGCAGACACGCCAGACCTGCGGCGAATCGGGCCTGGTCGGCCAGGGCCCACCGGGTCTGGCCGAAGATGCTGTATCCGGGCCGCAGGCGGCTGGTGGGCACCCGGGTAGTGCCGTCGCCGGCCCGGGCCATAACCGCCTCCACGGCGGCGGCAGCTCCTGGTTCCCCGCCGAGCGCCGACCACAAGGTCTCCGCGGCGGCGTTGTCGGAGACCGTGATGGCCTGCTGCGCGACGCCCGTCAGGTCCGGGCGGACGCGGAGGGCGGCGATCGCCAGCGGGACCTTGACGGTGGACCAGGCGACCTCAGGACCCGGGTCGCCCGCGGTGCGGACGAGGTCGGGGCGTCCGACCGGGGCCAGGGCCAGGCCCGATCCGGCCGGCAGGTCGGCGGCGATCCGGTCGAAGGCCTCCGCGTCCTGCGGTGGATCGGGCGCCGGGGGCTGATCGGACGCGGGTGCCTGTCCGCTCACCCCGCCCTGGGTCGGTGCCGGGACGACGGTGGTCACCGTGCCCCGGGTCGGGGCCGGGGAGAAGCCGGTACACCCGGACGAGACGACTACGACGACGACGAGGGTCACCAGCGCGATGAATGCAGTGGACGCGCCGTTCGTGGACTCGGTGGCGGGCACGTCAGTACAGGTAGACGACCGCGTTGTTGCCGCCACGACACGTGATGATCTCGCTTCCCGTGCAGCGCATC
>DWWG01000199.1 GCA_019119875.1 Candidatus Dietzia intestinigallinarum
CACGTCGATGTCCACGTAGGCGATCCGGTCATACCCGTTGTCGAGCAGCCAGCTGATCGCCACCGCGGCATCGTTGTACACACAGAACCCGGCGGCGGCGGCCGGCATCGCATGATGCATCCCGCCCGCCACCGAGACGACACGGTCGGCGACGCCGTCCACGATCGCCCGTGCCGCGGTCAGTGTTCCCCCCGCGATCGCGGCGCTCGCCTCGTGCATCGCCGGGAACGTCGGGTTGTCCGCCGTTCCCAGCCCGTGGCTCATGCCGATGTGCTCCCCCGGCGGCAGACCGCCGGCGTGCTTGACCGCGTCGATGTAGCGGGAGGTGTGGACCCGCAGCAGTTCCTCATCCGACGCCGAGCCGGGATCGAGCATCTCGACTCCCCGGAGCACTCCGAGTTCCGTGGCCAACGACATCGTCAGCTCGAGCCGACTCGGGCTCATCGGGTGGTCGGCCGAGTGGCGGTACTCCAACAACGACGGGCTCCACACCACCTTCGCCGCGATCCCGTCCCGGATGTCCGCCATGCTCACCGTCCTCCCTTGTGACCGGGTGGTTCCCGGCCTCACCCCGACAGGAACCGGGGCGCGTGTCACAGGCGAATCTACGCGGCCCGACACGGGGCGATCGCGGTTTCCGAGCTCTCCACCCCGGTTCGCGGCCCGACGGTAGACTCGGTGCAGACATCCCCGTGGACGAGCTGTCTCCACGGGTATCGATCCCGACAGTTCTCTACCGGCTTTCAAATACGGAGGAATGCAGCGTGAAGGACCTGGTGGACACCACCGAGATGTACCTCCGCACGATCTATGAGCTGGAGGAGGAGGGGGTCGTCCCGCTGCGTGCGCGGATCGCCGAACGTCTCGAGCAGAGTGGCCCGACAGTCAGCCAGACCGTCGCCCGTATGGAACGCGACGGGCTGGTCCTGGTGGCCCCCGACCGCCACCTCCAGCTCACGCCAAGCGGACGCGAGCTGGCCGTGGACGTCATGCGCAAGCACCGGCTCGCCGAGCGGCTCCTGGTCGACGTGATCGGGCTGGAGCTGGAGAAGGTGCACGCCGAGGCGTGCCGGTGGGAGCACGTCATGAGTGACGACGTGGAGCGACGCCTGATCGAGGTCCTCCAGGATCCGCGCACCTCGCCGTACGGTAATCCGATCCCGGGGCTCGAGCGCATCGGCTACGTTCCCCCGACCGACCACGAGCCCGGCTACACCCGGCTCTCCGAGCTCGAGGCCGATGTCCCCCACCGGGTTCGCATCCAGGCCATCGGTGAGAACGTACAGATCGACACCGAGTTGATCTCGGAGTTCCGCGCCGCGGGTGTCGAGCCCCTCAAGTCGGTCACCGCCACGCGCCGCGGCCACCTCGTCCAGCTCGACTCGGGCGACGGCAACCAGGTCGAGATCGACGGCGACCACGCCCACGCGATCCAGGTCGAGATCCTCCGGTGAAGCTCCTCGTCACGGGAGGTGCCGGTTACGTCGGCGGGGTCTGCGCCACCGTCCTGATCGAACGCGGGCACGAGGTCGTCGTTCTCGACGACCTGTCGACCGGCAACCGCGACGGCGTTCCAGACGGGGCCACGTTCGTCGAAGGTGACGTCGCGGAACTCGCCGCCGACGTCCTCGACCCGTCGTTCGACGGGGTCCTGCACTTCGCCGCCCGTTCGCTGGTCGGCGAGTCGGTGGAGAAGCCGGCCGAATACTGGCAGGGCAACGTCGTCACATCGCTGGCCCTGCTCGATGCGATGCGCGCCGCCGGAGTGGGCAGCCTCGTCTTCTCCTCGACGGCGGCGACCTACGGCGAGCCCGAGCAGGTTCCCATCACCGAGGACATGCCCACGCGGCCGACCAACACCTACGGTGCCACCAAGCTCGCGATCGATCACGCCATCACCACCTACGCCGAGGCGCACGACCTGGCCGCGACAAGCCTGCGGTACTTCAACGTCGCGGGCGCCTACGGCGCGGCAGGCGAGAACCGGGTCGTGGAGACCCATCTCATCCCGTTGGTGCTCCAGGTCGCGCTGGGGCACCGGGCCGACATCAAGATCTTCGGAGACGACTGGCCCACCCCGGACGGGACCTGCGTGCGCGACTACATCCATGTCGCCGACCTGGCCGACGCGCATCTGCTGGCACTCGAGTCCAACATCCCCGGGACACACCGGATCTTCAATCTCGGTAGCGGTGAGGGCTTTTCTGTGCGCGAGGTCATCGACGTGTGCCGGGAGGTGACCGGGCACCCGATCCCGGCTGTCGTGGCACCCCGCCGGGCCGGTGACCCCGCCGTCCTGGTGGCCTCCAGCGCGAAGGCCGTCGCCGAGCTCGGTTGGAAGCCCACCCGCACAGACCTGCGCACGGTCGTGGAGGACGCCTGGGCGTTCACCGACTCGCTCGGCGATCGGGCCCACTCCGCGCCGCGCTGACCACGCCCGGCGCCCACGATGGCCGAGAGCCGACCACACCCGACGCTCACGGCGCCCGAGAACCGACCCCCCGGCCCGCACGCTGCCCCGGCCTCACGCTGCGGCGGCTACCCGCCTGAGTCGTTCGGGCGCGATCCCGCCGGCCAGCCCTTTGAGGAGCAGCCGGGCCAGTGAGTTCCCGCCGTCGGCGTCGAGTGCCGCGTTGAGAGCACATGAGGCGTGGACACCGCTGCCGGCGAAGTACGCGGCGGCGCCCAACAGCAACAGCGCCACCGAGCGTTCCTTCGAGGGCCTTCGACGAGCCAGAGTCCACCACAGCTGCTGGTGCCCGTCGCCCTCCCCCGGGCTCCGCCGGGCCAACCGGCGGTAGACCTCGTCACGGACAGCGATATCGAGAAGACTTCGTCCGATCACGGCGAGCTCGTCGTCGTCGACCCCGTCCCCCTCCTCCAGCCGCCCGGCGGCGGCTTCGTGCCGGGCCACCGCCACCGCGCAGTCCTCCACGTCGACCCGGTGCGCGGCGTTCTCGGAGTGCCCGTCACACGCGTCGAGGTCTCGCGCCGCGTACATGCGGGCGATCTCCTCCCGTGAGCCCGCACCCGCCCGGCCCTGGTACGCGTGCACCGCCGCGATATGAGTGGCGCCCGGATCACGCTGCACACCGCGGACCATCCCGAAGAGATCCACCCACGCGAACCCCTCCGCGAAGCCGTCCACGCCGTATGCCGATTCGACCTCGATCCCTGCCAGCCCGAGCCAGTACTCGAACGCCTCCGCCGCGTCCTCTGCCCGCAGACCCGCGGCGTATCCCCCGGTGCAGCCCTCCGCGACAACGATCAGATGAGCCGACAGGACCTTCTCCCGGGCGCAGTACCGGGCCAGCCACCGCGCCGGACCGTGGTCGACCCCCTCACCCGGTTCCGTCGCCCCCTCCGTCCTGCCGGGGCAGTCCTGCCCGAGAACCTCCTCGTCGGTGGGGCTCAGCGCGTCGCCGGGTTGCAGCCCCGGCACATCGACCCGGACCACCGGTCCCGTCCCACCGTCGGCGGTCCTGCCGCACACCAGCACCACCGATCCCGGACGGGGCGGGAACCCGAGCATTGACGGAACCGAGGCGATCAGTTCCTCGGGCGAGCCGATCACCACCCGCTCACGTCCGTCTGCTCCGCCGTCATCCGTCGGCTCTCGTCGCGTCATCATGTCCATCCCCCTGTAAGAGTCGTCGTGCGAGCTCGTCAGCCGCACCGATCCGAAACCTGTGCGGCCACTTCCCCGGCGCGGGCCGCGGTCCGCGGGTGTCCCGCACCGGTTCCACTGTCGGTCACCCACAGACCGCCCCCTGGCCCGTCGACGCCTGCCTGTGGAGAAGGACAGACCGACAGGAAACAGGCCGGGGAATCAACCGCGGCGGTCTGACGTTGGCAAAGAGGTGAACACCCGTCCCGGATGGACGACCGGGCGAGCCCGATCCGCCCGGCGACGAGGTGTGGTGACGAAAGGAGTCGACATGGCCAGGCACACCGATCTGTACCGACTGATCCAGCCCGTACCCGATCTGCGGTCAGCTGACGGTCGCGGGCCCGTCCTCGTGCACGGACTCGAAGGGTTCACGGACGCCGGGCAGGCGGTCGAAGGGGCCACCGCGCACCTGCGCGACTCGCTGGACTCCCAGCTGATCGTCGAGTTCGACGCGGATCAGCTGATCGACTACCGCTCGCGGCGCCCCCACCTGAAGTACTCGTTCGACCACTTCTCCGGGTACGACGAGCCGGCCATCCAGATCCACGCCGTGAAGGACACGGACGGGACCTCGTTCCTCCTGCTGTCCGGCCTCGAGCCGGACCTGCGGTGGGACGGCTTCACCGAATCGGTCATCGACCTGGCCGGTTCCTTCGGTGTGCGCATGTCCATCGGACTGGGCGCCATGCCGCTCGGGGTGCCGCACACCCGACCCACCAACTCCAGCGCCCACGCCAGCGATGTGGATCTGATCAGCGGGTTCAGCGCCTGGCCCGGAGAGTTCTCCGTTCCCGGCAACGTCGGGTCACTGCTCGAGCTGAGAATGTCCGAGCACGGGATCCCGTCCGCGGGGTTCACCGTCCACGTACCCCAGTACCTGGCGCAGACCACCTACCCGGAAGCCGTGCTCAACCTGATCGGAAACGTCGCCCAGGTCGCGGATCTGTCCCTGCCGACGGGTGAACTGGCCACGGCCGCGGAGGAATTCTCCTCCCAGGTTAACGCGCAGATCGCTCACAACCCGGAGATCCTCACCGCCATCGAGATGATGGAGAAGCAGTACGACCAGTTCATGGAGTCCCGCATGGGATCCGACTCCCTCAGCCCGGGCGGTAAGCCGCTGCCCTCCGGCGATGAGATCGGTGCCGAGTTCGAGCGCTTCCTCGCCCAGCAGTCCGGCGAGGACGAGGCCGGCACCGGGCCGCAGACGGGCGGGTGACCGGGGCCGCCGACTAGGCTCGGACGGGTGCAGCTTCCCGATCTCCTGTCTGACCTCGACGACGTTCCCGCCGACCTCCACGAGGAGGCGGTGTTCGACGCGTTCGTGGCGTGGGCCGAGAACCGGGGCCTGTCACTGTACCCGGCCCAGGAGGAGGCGGTTCTCGAGATCGCGGCCGGCAGCCACGTCATCCTGGCGACCCCCACCGGGTCCGGGAAATCGCTGGTGGCGTTGGGGGCTCACTTCGCCGCGATGGCCAGCGGTGTGCGGAGCTACTACACCGCACCCATCAAGGCCCTGGTCAGCGAGAAGTTCTTCGCCCTGTGCGAGGTGTTCGGCGCGGAGAACGTCGGCATGGTCACCGGTGACGCCGCGGTCAACGCCGACGCACCGATCGTCTGCGCCACCGCCGAGATCGTCGCCAACATCGCGCTGCGTGAAGGCGCGGCCGCCGAGATCGGCCAGGTGGTGATGGACGAGTTCCACTATTACTCGGAGCCCGACCGGGGGTGGGCCTGGCAGGTGCCGCTCATCGAGCTACCCGACACGCAGTTCCTGCTCATGTCCGCCACGCTCGGCGACGTACAGTGGCTGCAGTCCGATCTGGAGGAGCGCACGGGGCGATCGTGCACCCACATCGGCGGTACCGAGCGTCCCGTCCCGCTGAGCTTCGAGTACGCGCTCAGCGGTGTGCACGAGTCCGTGGAGCTCCTCCTGCGGGACGGCAGGGCCCCCGTCTACATCGTGCACTTCACGCAGGCCGCCGCGCTGGAACAGGCCCAGGCGTTGACCTCGCTCGCCGTGGCCGACCGTGAACGCAGGCGCGCGATCGCGGACGAGATCGGCGGCTTCCGCTTCACCACCACGTTCGGCCGTACCCTCCGCAAGCTACTGGTCCACGGGATCGGCGTACACCACGCCGGCATGCTGCCCAAGTACCGGCGACTGGTCGAGCGGCTGGCGCAGGACGGCCTGCTCAGCGTCATCTGCGGTACCGACACTCTCGGAGTGGGGATCAACGTCCCCATCCGCACGGTGCTGTTCACCGGTTTGACCAAGTTCGACGGCCGACGCCAGCGTGTACTCAAGGCCCGCGAGTTCCATCAGATCGCCGGCCGTGCCGGTCGTGCGGGGTTCGACACCGAGGGTTTCGTCGTGGTGCTCGCCCCCGAGCACGAGATAGAGAACGCCAAGGCGGCGGCGAAGGCCGCCGCCAACCCCAAGAAGAAGGCGAAGTCGGCCAAGAAGAAGCCACCTGAGGGATTCGTCAACTGGTCGCGGTCGACATTCGACAAGCTGGTGGGCGCACAGCCCGAACAGCTCACCAGTCGGTTCGAGGTGAGCAACTCGATGCTGCTCAACGTGATCTCGCGGCCCGGAAGCTGCTACGACCACATGCGTCACCTGCTGCTGTCGTCACACGAGACCAGGGCACGCACGCGGCATCACGTCCTGCGGTCGATCGAACTGTTCCGCGGACTCGAGACCGCCGGCATCGTGGAGCGCCTGCCGGAGGCCGACGAGGACGGCCGTCACGTCCGGCTCACGGTGGATCTCCAGCGCGACTTCGCGCTCAATCAGCCGCTGGCCCCGTTCGCGCTCGCCGCCATGGAGGTCCTCGACCCCGACTCCCCCACTCCGGAACTCGACCTCGTGTCCGTGATCGAGTCGGTTCTGGACGACCCCCGCCCCATCCTCTACGCACAGCAGCGTGAGGCCCGGGGCGAGGCGATCGCCTCGCTCAAGGCCGACGGGGTCGAGTACTCGGAGCGCATGGAGCTGGTCGAGGACATCACCTGGCCGAAGCCTCTGGACGACCTGATCGCCGACGCCTACGACGCCTACCGTGCCGGTCACCCGTGGGTCGCCGGGATCGAACCGTCACCCAAATCGGTCATCCGCACGATGGTCGAGCGTGGCATGACCTTCTCCGATCTGGTCTCGGCCTACGGCCTGGGCCGCTCCGAGGGGTCGGTCCTGAGGTACCTCACCGACGCGTACCGCGCCCTCCGGCACACGGTCCCCGCCGACCTGCGCTCCGACGAGTTCGAGGACATCGTGGAGTGGCTCGGCGAGCTGGTCCGCCAGGTCGACTCGAGCCTGCTCGACGAATGGGAAATGCTCACGGACCCCGATCTGTCCTCCGAGCAGATCACAGAGCGTGCGTTCGGGGAGACAGCCGGTGCGGCCAGACCCGTCACGGCGAACCACCGCGCCTTCCGGGTCATGGTGCGCAACGCGATGTTCCGTCGCGTCGAGCTGCTGGCACGCGACGACATCGAGCGGCTCACGGAACTCGACGCCGATGTCCCCGACCACCCGGACTGGGACGCCGAGATCGACGCGTACTGGGATGAGTACGACGAGATCGGCACCGGGCCGTCCGCCAGGGGGCCCGCACTGTTCTCCGTGTCCGAGTCAGGGCCCGGCGTGGACGCCGGGACGTGGCGGGTCCGACAGGTGCTCGATGATCCCCGGGGCGACCACGGCTGGGCGATCGAGGCGGTGGTCGATCTGGCCGCCAGTGACGAGGCCGGCGAGGCGCGATTCGCCTCGATGAGTCTGCGGGGGTAGCGCGGTTTCGAGCCTGTTCCGGAGCCCGGTCCGCCAGTCCGTACGATGTCGGACGGACCCGCCCCGAACCCTGGAGGACATCTGTGACCCCCGGCACTCTGTATCTGAGGCTCGCTCTCGCGGAAATGGTCACGTGGACCCTGCTGATCGCGGGGATGATCGGCAAATACGGCTTCGGACTGGACTGGGCGACCACGATCGGCGGCAGTATCCACGGGTTCGTGTTCCTGTGCTACGCGGTGACGACCGTCGCGGTCTGGACCGACAAACGCTGGAGCCTCGGCACCGGCGTGCTCGGCCTGGCCTCGGCCGTGATCCCCTACGCGACGTACCCGTTCGAACGGTCCGTCGAACGACGTGGACTGCTCGCCGGACCGTGGCGACTCGGCCCGGACGGAGAGATCCCGACCGCGCTGCCGGAGAAGCTCCTCGCCTTTGCGTTGCGCTATCCGGTCCGCGCTCTCCTGGTGGTCCTGGTCCTTGTCGCGATCGTGTTCACGATTCTGGTCTCCGCCGGTAAGCCGACCGAGTGGTTCAGTTGAGCTCGACCAGCCGACCCGGCCGGCGCGAACTGAACAAGGCCGACAAGCAGCGACGGATTCACAGGGCGGCCCGTGAACTGTTCTTCTCACGCGGGTACTCCTCTGTGACCACCCAGGAGGTCGCCGAGCGGGCCGAGGTCGGTACCGGCACACTGTTCCGTTACGCCCGGTCCAAAGGCGAGCTGTTGTGCATGGTCGCCAACGAGGACCTCCGGATGATGGTCGAGTCCCTTCCCGACACGGGCGATCCTGTGGAGGACCTCGTCGGCCTGTGTGAGCCGCTGGTCCGGGCTCTCGAGAACCAGCCGGAGAACATCGCGGCCTATCACCGGGAGACCCTGTTCGGCGAACCCGGTCCACACCGGAACGAAGCACAGCGGATCCTGCTGGAACTCCGGGGGAGCATCGCCGAGGTGCTGTCCAGACACTCCGGCGGCTGCGCGGCTCCGGCGCAGCTGGCCGGCCCGGCGCAGACGGTGTTCGACGTCATCTACATGACGATCGTGCGCTGTGGGGTCGATCGTTCACCCGGTCTCGACCACCGCCGGGAACTCCGCAAGCACGTGCAGCGCGTCCTCAACGGCGCCCTCCCCGCAGCGGCGGCCGTCGGCGCCGACAGGGACTGACACCCGTCACGGCGCCTGCCACCGGGACCACGGAATCGCACCCCGGCGTGATCCGGCACACCGGGACGGGCGAGACTGGGTTCATGAGCGAGGCACAGGTGAGTACCGGGCGTCCCGTCAAGGACGCCTCGACGGTCATGGTGATCCGTGATTCAGACGCCGGCCCCGAGGTGTTCGTCGCCCGCCGCGTCAAGGGCATGGCGTTCGCCGGCGGGATGACGGTGTTCCCCGGGGGCGGGGTGGATTCCGCCGACGACGACCCGGACCTCGCCTGGACCGGCCCCGCGCCGAGCTGGTGGGCCGAGCGTCTCGGGTGTGAGGAGTCGCGGGCCCGCCGCCTCGTCTGCGCCGCCGCGCGCGAGACCTTCGAGGAGTGTGGCGTCCTGCTGGCCGACCATGTCGACGGCGCCCCCGTCTCCGATGCCCGGCGATACCACGCCGCCCGCGCCGAGCTCGAGGCGCATCGTCTGACCTTCAGTCGGTTCCTCGCCACCGAGGAGCTCTCCCTGGCCGCCGGGCGGCTCCGTCCGTTCGACCACTGGATCACCCCCGCCGTGGAACCACGCCGCTACGACACGCGGTTCTTCCTCGCCGCGCTGCCCGGGGGCCAGGAACCCGACGACCAGACGACAGAGGTCGATCTGACCAGGTGGGCGCGACCGGCTGAGCTCCTGGACGATTTCCGCTCGGGCCGGTCCCTGCTGCTGCCGCCCACCTGGAAGCAGCTACACCACCTCGCGGAGTTCGCCGACGTGGCCTCGGCACTCGACTCCGAACGTCCGATCACCCCGGTCGAGCCCGAGATCCTCGAGCACCGTGACGGAATCCGGGTCGGTTTCGACGGCTCGGACGAGTACTGGGCCGACTACCAGAGAGGGCACGCCTCGACGAAACGCTGAGTGCCTGATACCGAGTCCCTGATGCGGGCACCTCCGAACTGCTCACGGAGACGTCGCCGCGGTGGTTGACTGCGAGGCATGCCGGATTTCGAGTTCGACGTCGACGCGTCGATCGCGGCCGGATGGGAGCGGTTCGCCGCCCGCCTGGCCGGGTTTCTGCGCGACCTCGTCCCCGGCGCGACCTTCGACCTCGCCGTCCCCTCCCCGGGTACCCGTGCCGGGATCACGCCGTACATCCGGTTCACCGCGGAGCGCGCAGGTGGCGGCTCCACCCCGGCCGTCGCTCCCGGCGGCGCCTCGGCCACACCCGGTGCCACGGCGGGCACCGGTTCGATCGAGGCCGAGATCTCCGGCGGGGGCCGCGAGGATGATCCCGTCTCGCTCAGGGCGGGGCAGCTCGATCAGCTCGCCGGTCTGGGATGGACGCTGCCGGACCCGCACATCGAGGACGACGACGACCCCACGACCGCCCCCCGTCCACGTCTGAGTCTGCCGACCTACGAGGCGACGCGTCTCGCGCGACTGGTCGCGGCGACCATCGAGCGGGTCTTCGGCATCCCTCACCCGGTCTTCCTCCACGATGTGATCGACGACGGCCGGCCGGCCGGTGCGGACGGCCCCGCGGCCACCGAGAGGTCCCCCGCGGTACCGGAGGCCGCCCCGGTCGCCGATGACGTGGACTTCCGCCCGATCATGATCACCGACCCGGATCAGGCGACGAGAGCCGTGGCGGCCGCGCTGTCCGAGATCTACCACTGCCGGGTCGAGGCGGACGAGCACGACGTGTTCACGGTGCCGGCCGGCTGCGTGGTGGTGTTCGTGCGGGTGCACCGATCGATGCCGTTGATCGTGTTCCGCAGCCCACTGGTACCCGCGGTCGAGGATGCCGGCGCCGCCGAAACGGAGGTGGCGATCCTCAACCGGGACTCACTGTGGTGCCGGTACGTCTTTGACGGCACGTCCGTCTATGCCGAGTCCGAACTCGTCGACAGAGTCTTCGTCCCTGTCAATTTCAAGATCCACTTCACCGAGATCTCGGCCGAGCTGGACGACGTCTATCCGGATCTGGCCCGCCGTGTGGCGGCAAAACAATGGCGTGACCTGCACTCCGCTGATGACCCGGAGACCGGCGAACAGTAATATGGATCGCTGCCGGGACCGGCCCGGTGCACACATCAGCCCAGGAGTACTCATGCGTCGCGCCGCTCTGGCCGTCACCCTGACTGCCGTGACGGTCGCCTCCGGCGCCTGCGCGAGCCTACCGTTCGGCTCCGATGAGGGACGCACCGTCCCTCCGGCCGCCACGCCGACGGGACCGGTGGCCACCTCGCAGCAGTTCGATCAGCCGTTCCCGGTGGCCGGTGACTCGTGGGACGCCACCGTCACCCTCTCCAACCTCAGGATAGTCCCGTCGAGCGCGTACGAGGACACCGTCCTGGCCGTGGACGTCCGGGCGGTCCAGTCCGCCGGTCAGCCCGAACTCGGTCCCGACGACATCTCCGCCTACTCCCCCTCCGGAACGAAGTTCGACCGGATCCAGAGCCCGGCAGGCCTCGTGGCCGACCCCCTGGTGCCCACGGTCATGACCTCGCCCGGTCAATCGATCCAGGGGATGGTCGCGTGGACCATGCCCGCCGGAGATCGCATCGGCCGCATCGACGTGTCCAGCCCGCGCACGCTCGCGTCGATCACCGTCACGCGCCAGCCCGTCGACCCGTCAGCTCAACCCACCGGGTCGGGTTCAGAGCGGTCCTGAGACACTCCGGGGGTCCGTGCCCTCCAGATAGACCCACCGGCCACCCCGCCGCCGGAACTCGGAGCGCTCCCGCATGATCTCCGGTCCGTCGGGACCGGTGAACCGGGCTTCGAAGTCGACCACGCCGTCGTCGTCGTCCTCCCCACCCGCGGACACCTCCACGATGGTGAGCCCCACCCACTCCACGCCGCCCGTGTCCACGGTGTCCGGCCGGGTCCGGGGGTGCCACGTCCGCCAGAGATGGTCGG
>DWWG01000200.1 GCA_019119875.1 Candidatus Dietzia intestinigallinarum
GCTGACCTGCGGTGCCCTGAACACCCCATCCAGGGCACCCCAGGTCGGCACACGACCCCAGCCCCGGCCCGGGTGTCGGTGCGGGCGGCGGAGTCGGTGCGGGCGGCGAAGCGGGAGCGGGTGCGGGCGCGGCCTGCTTACCTGCGGTGCCCTGAACACCCCATCCAGGGCACCTCAGGTCGGCACACGACCCCAGCCCCGGCCCGGGTGCGGGTGCGGGCGGAGGTGCGGGAGGGGGCGGCGAAGCGGGAGCGGGTGCGGGCGCGGCCTGCTGACCTGCGGTGCCCTGGACACCCCTTCCAGGGCAGCGCAGGTCAGGCCCGGTGTGTTGGGGTCCGGGCCGCCGGGTGGGAAAAGTAATGCGGAGGCACCCGTTGACGGGCTGGCGCGGTGGGCCTAGTGTGATACCACATGGTTTCATGTGGTGCGGGCGAGATGGATGTCAGCGATGCCGAAGCAGACCGGATCTTCCGAGCACTCGCCGATGCCACGCGACGCGACATCATCCGTCGGACGCTCACCGACGAGGTGTCCGTCTCCGAGCTCGCCGAGCGATACGAGATGTCGTTCGCAGCGGTCCGAAAACACGTCAATGTCCTCGAGGGGGCCGGGCTGGTGACCGACAACCGAATCGGGCGGGAACGCCGGATCCGCGGCAACCCCGAGACCCTCCGTACCGCCCAGAACCTGCTCGCCGGGTTCGAAGACCTGTGGCGCGGCCGCATCGACCGCCTCGATGCAATCCTGGCCGAGGACTGAACCCCTCAGCCGAGGGCTTTACCCCTCAACAACCAGCACACCCACCCGGAGGCCCGCAATGCCCATCACCTCAGTGCACAAGGACCCGGAAACGCTGACCCTCGTCGTCGTCGCCGACTTCCCCGTCCCCCGCCGGCGTCTCTGGGACGCCTACGCCGACCCGCGCCAACTCGAGAAATTCTGGGGACCACCCGAGTGGCCCGCGACCTTCGACCGCCACGACCTCACCCCCGGCGGCCTGTCGACGTACTACATGACCGGCCCCGACGGCGAGCGATCCGGCGGCTACTGGGAATTCATCGCGGTCGAGGAGGGGTGCTCGTTCGAGGTTCTCGACGGCTTCACCCGCGACGACGGTGAACCGAACACCGACATGCCGTCCATGCGCATGACCTTCGAGTTCACCGAGACCGACGACGGCTCACGTCTCACCACGACCACCCACTTCACCAGCGTGGCCGAACTCGAGCAGCTCCTCGAGATGGGCATGGAGGAGGGCATGACATCCGCGATGGGCCAGATCGACGACGTGCTGGCCGACCTGCGGAGCTTCGCCGCCGACCGCGCCACGAGCGCCCAACTGCTGTCCGACACGAAGGTCCGGATCAGTCGGGTCATACGCGGCACGCCGGAACTGGTGTGGGCCGCCCACCACGACCCGGAACTGCTGCGGCAATGGTGCTACGGGCCCGACGGCTGGGAGTTCACCGAGTGCGTCACCAGCACGAAACCAGGGGACCGGCACCGGTACGCGTATGCGCCTACAGACGGGGCGGGAGGCGACGGGTTCGCCCTGATCGGTGAGCTGCTGGAGACCGACCCGCCCCACCGCGAGGTGTTCCTGGAGACGATGGAGGGCGTCGACGGCCCTCCCACCCACAACGAGCAGACACTCACGCCCGTCGAGGGCGGCACGCTCATCTCGCTGGTGATCACCTACGCCAGCCGCGAACAGCGCGACGCGATCCTCGGCACCGGCATGACCGACGGCATGGAGGCCAGCTACGCGCGGCTGGAGCAGCAGGTGCTGGCGGAAGGACGCCCATGAGGACCCTGATCATCACGGCGTTCATCTCGCTCGACGGCGTGATGGAGGCCCCGGGTGGAGAAGAGGGCTACCGGAACTCGGGCTGGACGTATAAGAACGTGGCGTTCGACCCGGCCGCGTACGAACTCAAGGGGCGCGAGCAGGAGGAGGCTACGGCGCTGCTGCTGGGCCGCCGGAGCTATGAGGCGTTCGCGCCGATCTGGCCCACGATGACCGACGACTTCGCCCGCTACAACGAACTGCCCAAGTACGTGGTGTCGGAGACGCTGCGCAACGAAGATCTGGTGGACGACTGGGGGCCGATCGACATTCTCCGGTCGGTGGAGGATGTGGCGCTTCTCAAGGAGACCGAGGGTGGCCCGATCCTGGTGCAGGGCAGCGGGATGCTCGGGCACGCGCTCGCCGATGCCGGACTGGTGGATCGCTACCACCTGCTGGTCTTCCCCCTGCTCCTCGGCGCCGGCAAGCGCCTGTTCAGTGCGGCCGACAGGGACGCGCAGTCGCTGGCGCTGGTCGAGCACGAGGCCTACGGGAACGGAATCCAGAAGATGATCTACGACGTGGTGCGGCCGTAGGCCCGGGCAGGAGCTGCTCAGGCCCCGCGTAGCTCGGCCAGGCGCAGCGCCAGTCGCAGCTCCAGAGCGCGATCGCCCCGCCGCCAGCCGGGGCCGAGAACGGAGTCGAGCCGCTCGAGACGCTGGTAGACGGTGTTGACGTGCACAAACAGCCGGTCCGCGGTGGCGGAGGGACTGCCCTCGGTGGCGAACCACGCCTGCAGCGTGTCGAGCAGGGCGGTGCCGCGGACGCTGTCGACGGCGCGGACCGGCCCCAGGTGGCCGTCGATGAACCGGCCGACGAACTCGCGGTCCGCCTCACTGAGCAGCAGTCCGTAGACACCCAGCTCGTCGGTCGACGCGCCGTCGCCCGCACGGTCCAGGGCGACGAGCAGGCGGGCCGCCCGTCGGGCGCGCTCCACGTGCTCGGTGATCCCGATGCCGTCGGCGCCACCCAGTCCGGGGCGGCCGGCCATGGGCCCGGAGGCGCCGACGGTGGCGAGGTGTGAGGACAGGCGGCCGGCGACGTCGCGGGCCGTGGCCCCGGCATCGGAGCCCGGCAGCAGCATCACGGCCCGGTCGCCGTAGGTGGTGACGAGTCCGCCGGTCTCGCGGGCGAGGGCGCGGCACTCGGTCTGCAGGGCGCGCGTCATGCGGGCCTCGGGTGGCGTGACGACCAGGGCCACGAGGTCGGAGTCCATGTTGACGCCGAGCAGGTCGGCGCGCCGCCCCAGGGAGTCGAGGTCGTGTTCGCCGGGGGAGAGGAGCTCGGCCAGCAGCTCGCCGCGCACGCGGTTGTCGGCCTCGTCGCGCGCCTGGTGGCCGAGGAGGAACAGCGCGATCACCGACGCGACCCGCCCCAGCGCGATGCCGGTGGTGGGGGAGGCGCCGCGGCTGCCGAACGTGACGTAGCCCAGGTGGTCGGGGCCGGTGACGATCGGGGCGACGACGACGACGTGGCCCTCCACGTGCCGGGTGGTGAGCCCGGCCGGCTGTTCCTCCTCCGCGGTGATCTCCTGTAGCACCCGCACCAGCAGGTCTGCCGGCGGTCCCTCGGCGGACCGCGTGGAACCCAGGTCCCGGTGCGCGAGGTCGAACACGGCCGCGGTGCCTCCCTCGATCTCCACGAGGAGGTCAACGATCTCGGGAACGGTGGCCCCGTCCACCACCAGTTCGGTGAGCCGCCGGTGGGTCTCGACGGCGGCGGCGAGGGTCGCGGTGCGGGCGCGTTCGGCGTCCAGGGCGTCGCGGGCCTCGTCGAGTTCGCGGCGGTCACGGGAGGAGCGTTCGGCGGCGGTGAGGGCGGCGGAGATCTGATCGGCCAGGAGCGCGAGCAGGGTGATCTCGTCCTGGCTGAAGTCCCTCTCGGTGCGGTCGGAGGTGAACAGCATGCCGGTGAGCCGTCCGTGGGTGCGCACGGGTACGCCGAGGATGGCCAGCAGGCCCTCCTCGACGATGATCGGGTCGATCACGTGCGTGTACTGCTCGTCGGCCAGATAGTTGCGGGTCCAGCGCGGGGCCATGGCCTCGGCGACCTGGCCGCCCAGCCCCAGCCCCATGCCGAGGCGGATGGTGTCGAACCGGGGACTGGTCGCACCTTCCGCCATCCGCATGTAGGTGTCGCCCCGGTCGGGGTCGAGCAGCATGACGTACGCGAGATCGGAGCCCACGAGCTGGCGGGCCCGGCGGATGGCGATGTGCAGGACGGCGTCCTCGTCACGGGCCGTGGCGAGCTCCGCGGCCGCCTCGAGGACGTCGCGGAGCCCGCGGGTGAGATCGACTGCCACCGTCAGCGGCCGGTGAACTCGGCCCTGCCCGGCCCGTTGTCGATGAACGACTGCATGCCGACCTCGCGGTCCTCGGTGGCGAACAGGGCCGCGAACAGGGCGCGCTCGATGCTCAGCCCGGTGTCCAGATCCACCTCGATCCCGCGGTCCACGGCCTCCTTGACCGCCCGGAGAGCGATGCGGGGGCCACCCACGAACTGCCGGGCCCACTCGAGGGCGCGGTCCCTGGAGGTGCCGTCCGCCACGACCTCCTCGACGGCGCGGAGTTCGAGTGCCTCGGCGGCGGTGAGCGTGCGGCCGGTGAGGCACAGGTCCTTGGCCACGGCCGGGCCGACGAGCCTGGTCAGGCGCTGAGTTCCGCCGGCACCGGGGATGATGCCGAGCAGGATCTCAGGCTGTCCGAGCTTGGCCTTGGACTCGGCGATCCGGCGGTCGCAGCAGAGGGCGAGCTCCATGCCGCCGCCCAGGGCCGCGCCGGTGATCGCGGCGACTGTGGGCTGGGGGATGGCGGCCACGGCGGTGAACGCCGACTGCAGGTCGCGCGCCTCGGAGACCATCTGCGCGTACGTCATTTCGCGCATCTCCTTGATGTCCGCGCCGGCGGCGAACACGCGCTCGCTGCCGGTGAACACCACCGCGTCGACGTCCCGGCGCCCGGAGACCTCGGCCGACACCGTGCGCAGTTCTTCCTGCATCGAACGGGAAAGGGCGTTGACCGGTGGCCGGTTGAGGGTGATCAGCGCGACGCCGCCGGACACGTCGAGCGATAGATGTTCATACATGGCTTGACTCCTCAATGGGTAGGAGTCTCCATTGTATGTGAATCGTGCCACTCCTACTGTCATGGGGCGAGGTCGCGTGAGCTGCCTCACAGTCAAAGGAGTTGAGCGGATGTCGCTGACCACATCGTCCCACTGGGAGATCCCGGACCGGTTCAACATCGCAGTCGCGTGCACCGAGGCGCACCCGGCGCAGGCCCCCGCGATCGTGGTGGACCGCGGGGACGCCCCGGCCGAGGTCACGACCTTCGGCGAACTCGGCGAACGCGCCCGCCGACTCGTCACCGTCCTGCGCGGGCGCGGCGTCGCCGAGGGGGACCGCGTGGCCGTGATGTGCGCCCAGTCCGCCGAGACCGCCGTCGCCCACATGGCCGCCTACCTCATGGGGGCGATCGCGGTGCCGCTGTCGGTGAAGTTCGGCCCGGAGGCGGCGCTGTTCCGCATGGGCGACTCCGGCGCGGTGGCCGCCGTGTTCGACGCGGACTGCTACGAGCGACTTGCCGACGAGCTCGCCGGGCTGCCCGAGCTGCGCACCGTGCTGGTGGCGGGCGAACCCGGAACGGACGCCTCCGTGACGAACGAAGCGGGCGCACTGAGCGTGCTCCCGCTGTCGGTCACGGACTCGGCCGACGTCGCCGTCGTCGTCGCCGACACCGGCCCCGACGACCCCGCGCTGCTCATCTACACCTCCGGGACCACCGGCCAACCCAAGGGCGCGCTCCACGGCCACCGCGTCCTGCTGGGCCACATGCCCGGAGTGGTGCGTGCTCTCGACGGCTTCCCCGAGCCGGGCGACACATTCTGGACCCCCGCCGACTGGGCGTGGGCCGGCGGCCTGCTCGACGTCCTGCTGCCCGGCCTCTACAGCGGCGTCCCCGTGGTGGCCTCCGACCGGCGGCCGAGCCCCGAGACCGTGGAGCACATCCTCCGGCGACACGGTGTGACCTGCTCGTTCCTGCCCCCGACCATCCTGAAGATGATGCGCGCCTCCGACGTGGACTACTCCCGCACCGGACTGCGCGCCGCGTTCTCCGGCGGCGAGGCACTCGGCGGGCCCGTGGCCGAATGGGCGCGCCGCTCGCTGGGGATCCGCGTCAACGAGATCTACGGGCAGACCGAACTCAACCTCATCGTGGGCACCTGCCACTCCCGCTTCGACACCCCACCCGGATCCATGGGCCGACCCACCCCCGGGTTCGACCTGACGCTGCTCGACCCGCTCGGCGAGCCCGTCGAGCCCGGCGAGGTGGGCGAGATCTGCGTGCGTCTGCCCAGCCCCAACGCGTTCCTGCGCTACTGGAACGCGCCGGAGAAAACCGCCGAGAAGACCGCCGGGGGCGTGCTGCACACCGGGGACCTCGGACACGTCGACGACGACGGCAACTTCTGGTTCTCCGGCCGCAACGACGACCTCATCTCGACCGCCGGGTACCGCGTCGGCCCTGGGGAGATCGAGGACCAGATCCTGCGCCACGGAGCAGTCGAGATGGTCGCGGTGATCGGCGTCCCGGACGACCTGCGCGGCGAGGCGATCGTCGCATACGTCGTCCCCGCCGCCGGCGTGACCGGCTCGGAGGAGCTCGCCGCCGAGATCCAGGACTTCGTCAAACAGCGCCTGGCCTTCTACCAGTACCCACGCGACGTCGTCTTCCTCGACGAGCTCCCCACCACCAACACCGGAAAGATCCGCCGCGCACGACTGCGCGCGGAACACGGTCGCCAACCCCTCCGCCCCTGAAGCCACCGCCCTCCCGAAGGAAGTGCAATGAACAACCCCGTAGTCATAGGCGTGGTGCTCGCCTACTTCGTGCTGATGTTCGCCATCGGCGCCTGGGCCAACACCAAGATGAAATCCGCCAAGGAGTTCCTGGTCGCGGGACAGTCCCTCGGCTTCTTCGTCATGGCCATCGCCAGCTTCTCCTCCATCCAGTCCGGCTGGGGCATGGTCGGCGGCACCGGCCAGACCTACGCCTGGGGCTTCCAGGCCCTCGTCGCCGTGGGACTGTTCGCGCCGTTCGGATTCGCCGTGGCCTGGTTCCTGCTGGGCAGCCGCCTCAACTGGATCGGAAAGAGACACCGGGTGTACTCGGTGCCCGACCTCATTCGCGTGCGCTTCCGGGACAAGACCTCACACGCCACCATGTCGGTCGCGGTGTTCATCGCGGCCGTGGCCTACATGACCGCACAGGTCACCTCGATCGGCGTGATCATCTCCCTGCTGCTGGGCACCTCCGTGGCCACCAGCGCCTGGATCGGCTCGCTCGTCGTGGCCGCCTACACCATGGCGGGCGGGATGCTCGCCGCCGTGTGGACCGACCTCGTGCAGGGTGTGCTGATGGTGGTCATGTCCGTCGGCCTGTTCTTCTTCGCCATCCAGGTGGCCGGCGGCTGGCAGCCGATGCTCGACACCATCTCCTCGACCAGTGCCGAACTGCTGGCGATCGACGGTGTCCAGTCGCCGACCTACATCTTCGCCTTCGGTCTGCTGATCTTCGTCGGTGCGGTGGGGCAGCCGCAGCTGCTCACCAAGTTCCTCATGCTGCGAGACATGACCCAGCTCAAGTGGGGTGCGGCGGTCGCCGGCATCGCCTACGCCGTGACCACCCTGTTCTCGGTGGGAATCGGGCTGGCCACCCGCTCCATGGTGGTGACCGGCGACGCGCCCGAACTGGAGAACATCGACGACACCGCCATCTGGTTCCTGGGCAATGTCACCCACCCGATCGTCGGCGGCGTCGCGCTGACCGGCCTGCTCGCCGCCATCATGTCCTCCGCGTCGAGCTTCATCACCATCGGCGCGTCGTCGATGATGCGCGACCTGCCCACCGCGTTCGGCGTCAAGGTGGTCCGAGAACTGCTGTGGAGCCGGATCTCCAGTCTCGTGCTGGTGGTGCTGTCGGTGCTGCTGACCCTGTTCCTCTCCCAGGTGGTGTTCCTTCTCGGGGCGCTGGGGTGGGCGGCCTTCGCCGCGGCGATCGTCGGGCCCGTGGTCATGTCGATCTACTGGCACCGCGCCACGGCAACCGCCGCGACCGTCACCATCATCTTCGCGATCGTCGGCAACCTCGTGATCAGCTCCCTGGCCGCCCGCGAGATCATCACGATGCCCGCGTACCTGCAGGTCGGCGGCATCTCACTGCTCGTGTCGATCCTGCTCTTCTACGGCGTCTCGCTCGTCACCTCCAACCGGCACCCCGAGGCGACGCTGGCGCACCTCTACGGCAGTAGCCCCCGGGTCGAGGCCGGAGTGGCCGCCGCATCCACCGAAAGGAACGACCATGTCTGACACCGCACTCGACCCCATCTCGGCACCCCAGCCCGACCGCACGCGCGCGGACATGCTGATCCACGCGTTCGCCGCGGTCAGCGCCCTCGCGCTGGTGGGGATGCTCATCGACGTCTGGCAGCTGGTCTTCCTCACCATCCCGCTGTTCGCCGTGGTCATGATGCTCAAGGGCTCACTGCGATCCGACGGCACCTGGGAGAGGCAGTCCACGATCGGGATCATCGGGTACTGCGTGGTCCTGGCCGGACTCGTGGTGTGGTCGATCCTGTCCGACGGCAGCGACACCACGCTCTGGGGAATCCCCATGTCCATGGGCGTGATCGTCTACTTCATCTGGCCGTACACCGCCGTGGTGGCCGGACTCCTCTACGCGTTCGTGTTCGACCGCACCATCGATGAGAAGCGACTTTCGGGGGTCGTCGGCTGAGTCGGGCCGACCTCGACCGACCCGCCTGACCTGGGGTGCCCTGAACGGCGTCTTCAGGGCACCCCAGGTCAGAAGGCGGAATCCGAGACTATTCGACGACGACGAATACCTCATCACCGAAGGTGCCGAGCTCGAGCCGGAGCAAGCCCGACTCCCCCTCGGGGATTGCGAAGTCGATATTCCCGGTTGCTGACGCACCAGTGTAAAGCTCCCCTCCCAAGGGCTCCGGGACTACTGCGGAGTGGTCGTGCGAACGGATGACATTGCCACTGTCGGTGACGAAGGCAGCTCGTAGCGTTTCGGCGTGACCAGAATCGGCACCGAGGTACGTTGCGGTGATATTGACCAGCGCGTACTGGCTTCCTGCAGGCGGCGGATCGTTGAACATGTTGGCTGCCAGCACCTGATCGGTCGCATTTCGGGTGAAGCTGTTCACGACAACCTCCCACGTGCCATTGGACAGGACATCGCCCATCGCCGAGGGGTTGTTCCTGGTGCCGACCTCACCGCTCCCGTTACTTCCGGCAGGTACCGCTGGCTCGGCGGCGCTTTCGCTGTCGAACTGCGACACGGTCACGTCTGTACCAAAGGCATCGTCGAATGCGCTTCCGACAACGGCAATGAAGAACACGATCGCCATGAGTGTGCCGACGATGGAGACGATGATCGCCGCGACTGATGTCCCCCTCGGCTTGCCGCTCATGAACAGGCCGACGATTCCGAGAATGAAGCCGAAGGGCAGCAAGATCCAGCCGATGATCGCGGCGCCCGGGACGACCGACAAGATCGCACCGAGAATCGCTACGACGAGGGCGATGATCCCAATGGTATTCCGCGTTTTGGTGGGCTGCTCGGCCGGTAACGGCGCATTGCCGTAGTCGGGTCCGCCGTACTGCGGGGAGGGTCCTGAGAACAGTTGATCGGGTGGGGCTTGCCGCCCGTACGACGGATGCACGGGAGAGCCACCGACAGTCCCAGAGCTCGACGGTTGAGAGGACGCGTCGGTGCCGGGGTAGTGCCCCTTCTGGACGGGGCCGTCATCCGAGCGCCCCTGCCAGGGGGAGTGAGGATCAGACATGCCTGAAGAATGGCATGAGAAGGGGTTTATGTCATAATTTCCTGCGTAATGCGGTGTTCCGGTCTCGGAGTGGGAGAATACTCAGGTCAGTTTTGGGCCCTCCTGGCGTCTCGACAGCGCTGGATCATGTCGCACCCATCATGGGGCCCTCTCGAGGACCCCGGCGTTGCGCGCCGGTGAGATCGGGCTCAGGACAGTCTCGCCGGTTCGTACTCGTGCCGTTGCGGTGGGGAGCACCATGGTGACCACCCGGTAGTACTCCCGGGGAGGAGGAGCAGCATGGACGCCCACGAGACCGACGAGCGCGGCGAGACGGAGGCACAGCG
>DWWG01000201.1 GCA_019119875.1 Candidatus Dietzia intestinigallinarum
GGTCTGCGCAGCGGTCGATCGCCCGGAGTGTGATGGGGAGAACTGCACGAACGCGCCGGGCCGACGCACAATGGGCACCAGGCTCTCCTGCGACGAGATACGGCGCGGAGCGTCTCCCCGAGGGGGTAGTATATGCAATCCACGATTCTTCACGGCCGCGAACTCGCCTATCGCGAGGCGGGCTTGGCCGGAGCAGCCGCTGGCGAGAGCGCTGCTGCTGGTGAGGGTGCGGCGGGCGCCGGCGAGATCGGTGCTGCTGGCGAGGGCCGGCCCACTCTGCTGCTCATCCACGGCATGGCCGGCAGCTCCCATACCTGGCGCGAGATGATCCCGCGTCTGTCACAGCATTTCCACGTGATCGCCCCGGATCTGCCGGGGCACGGCCAGAGCTCACTCGAGTTCGACGACTACTCGCTCGGCGCCATGGCGTCGGCCCTGCGCGACCTACTGGTGGCCAAAGGCGTCACCCGGTGCACGGTCATCGGGCAGTCGCTCGGTGGCGGTGTGGCGCTGCAATTCGTCTACCAGTACCCGGAATTCTGCGAGCGGATCGCGCTGATCGGCAGCGGGGGCCTGGGCAGGGAGGTCAGCTGGATCCTCCGACTTCTCGCCGTACCCGGCGCGGGATTCCTGGTCACCGGCGCCGCAGCTCCGCCAGTCGTCAACGTCGGCAACTCCATGCGTCGGTTCCTCCTGGACCGGGGCGTCCGCGCCGAATCGGTGGCCGAATCGTGGGCGGCGTTCGAGTCGCTGGCCCGGCCCGGCCACCGGCGTACGTTCTTCAAGACCCTGCGCGCGGTGGTGGACAACAGGGGGCAGGCCGTCTCGGCCACCAACCGGCTCCATCTGGCCGCCCAGCTGCCGGTGCAGGTGATCTGGGGAGACCGCGATCCGATCATCCCCGTCTCCCACGGCCACGCCACACACGAGGCGATCCCCGACAGTCGGCTGGCGATCGTGCCGGGCACCGGGCACTACCCTCACGTCGAGGACCCGGACACGGTCGAGCGGATCCTCGTGGAATTCATGGCCTCCACCGAACCCGGCCACATCGATCACCGGGCGCTGGGCCAGCTCGTCTCCGCGGGGTCCACGACCGCGAGCTGAGCCAGAAACCGCATCCGCTCCTCGCGACGAACTCCCGCACGCGCCGGGGCGGGTGCGGGAGTTCACGATGTAGAGCGCCTGTCGTGTTGTGGGGCGCCTTGACGTTGTGTGGAGCGCCTGTCGTGGCGTGGGGCGCTTGTCGTTGTGAAGGGCGCCTGTCACGAGAAGGCGCGGTGACGATCAGGCCGTCGGGGCGGGCTCCTCGACGTCGTCATCCGCGGGGGCGCCGCTGAGCGAGTCGAAGCCGTCCAGCAGGCCGGCCGAGCCGCTGTCGGCGGTCTCGTCGTCGTCACCCGGGAGCTCGGAGTCGATACCGCGCAGGATGTCGAGAGCGCCACCGATGTCGCCGCTCATGGCAGCCTCGACGGCCGCATCGGCGTTGGCCTCGCACTCCTCACCGGACAGGCCCGGAACGATGCCCTCGGCCGAGCCGAGGAAGTCGTAGGCCGAGATGGAGCCGCACAGCTGCGCGGCGATCTCGGAGACCTCACCCGGGGTGTCGACGTCGTCGCCGTTGCCGTTCTCGTCGTCGCCGGTGCCCTCACCGGTGTCGCCGTCGTCGTCACCGGTGCCCTGGCCGGCGTCGCCGTCGTCGTTCTGGGTCGTCTCGACCTGGACGCCCTGGGGCGAATCGGCGTCGATGGTGTCGACGTCCTGCGCGGCGGCGAGGCCCGCACCGGCGAAGGACAGGGCGGCGGCGGAGCCGATCACGGCAATGGTCTTCTTCATCGTGCGTCACCTTCCGTAGGGGACACCGGGGACTGTCCCCGGGGGTACGGCGGGGACGCTAACGGCACCGGCCCCCGGATGCAGTGATTAGACTCACAATCAGTGGGCTGACGGTGGGTGTGGACCGACCGTGGTCAGCGCGAACACTCCACAGGATAATTCTTCTTCACCGACCCGCCCGTCGGCGTACCCGTTTGCCGGGCCGCACTTATTGGGGGATTCTTAGCGCATGAGTGGAACCGCCGAGATCTATGACGCCGTCCTCGACCCGGGCAAGATCGACCTGCTGCGGTCGTGGGTCCGCCACCAGTCGTGGTTCAACGGGGACGCGGAGCGTCTGGAGCAGGTGACGGCCTACCGGTTCGTCGACCCGGCCGGCGAGGTCGGAATGGAGTCGTTCCTGCTGAGCGACGGCGCCAACACCTTCCACGTCCCGGTGACCTATCGGGGCGCCGAGCTCGAGGGTGCGGCCGAGTCGCTGCTCGGCACCACGGAGCATTCGATCCTCGGCCGCCGCTGGGTGTACGACGCCACGGCCGACCCCGTCTACTGTGCGGAGGTGCGCCGGGTGATCAGTCACCGGGACACCGCCGCCGACCATCTGCAGGTCGAGGACGGCACCGTCACCCCGTCGCCGGTCAACATCCGCGGCGGAGGCGACGGCCTGGCCAGGGGGGCTGACGCCCTGCAGGTGATCCGGGTGCTGTCGGAGGAGAACGACGCCGAGGCCGAGCGTCCGCTCATCGGCTCGCCGGGCACGCTCAGTGGCACCTGGCAGGACGCCGACGGGTCGCACACGGCCGTCCTCGTCGTCGTCGGATAACCCCCGGCCCCGCACCGCGCCCGGCTGGCCCCGCCCGCCCGGCGCGGCACCACGCCCGGCCCCCTGCGTCGATCAGGCGTTCTTGATGGCCGAGACCTCGATCTCGAGCGTGACCTTCTCCGAGACCAGCACGCCCCCGGTCTCGAGCGCGGCGTTCCAGGTGAGGCCGAAGTCGCTGCGCTGGAGGGTGGTGGTGCCCTCGAAGCCGGCCCGCTGGTTGCCGAACGGGTCGGTGGCGGTGCCCTCGTAGTCGAACGGGATGGTGATCGACCTGGTGGTGCCCTTGATGGTGAGGTCGCCGGTCACGTCCACGCCGCCGTCGCCGTTCGGGGCGATCGAGGTCGAGGTGAAGGTGATCTGCGGGTAGTTCTCCATGTCGAAGAAGTCGTTCGACTTCAGGTGGCCGTCGCGGTCGGCGTTGCGGGTGTCGATCGACGAGGCGTTGATGGTGATCTCGGCCGTGGCCGACTGGATGCCCTCGGCCGGCACGGTGACGGTGCCGGTGAAGTCGTTGAACGAGCCGCGCACCTTGGTGATCATCGCGTGGCGGGTGACGAAGCCCAGGCGGGTGTGGGTCGCGTCGAGGGTCCAGGTGCCGGTCAGGTCGTTGAGTTCGGTGGTCATGGTGGCTCCTTGTGGGTGCGTCCGGCCCTGCGGGTCAGGGTCTTCCGGTGTCTGTGGGTCCCACCGTAAACCCCCGTTGGTGATGTGTCAACAACCGGGTTGTGCCGGGGCCCCGCGTGCAGCCAACGGCTTTTGTCCCGGTTCGGTGTCAGCCCGCCGGCGCGACGGTCGGCAGGGGGACGTGGCGCCGGAGGAAGTGGAGGGCGTGCCGCACCGCGCGGTCGTGGCACGGCCGGCCCGCGAACAGGTCGAAGTGGTCGCCCGGGTAGTGCCGCACCTCGGCGCGCGCGGCGAACGCGGTCGTCGCGGCGGCGTGCGGTGGGGCGCTGCGGTCCTGGTCGGCGATCTGGACGAGCAGGGGGACGACGACGAGGTCGTCCGCATGCCGGGCGGGCCGGAACGAGCCCAGCTCCGCGCCGATCGAGGCGCCCACCTCGTTTCGCCAGGTCGGGCCCGCCACGGAGGTGTAGGCCTCCTCGTAGCCGTCGAGCGAGAGCAGCGCGGCCGAGCCGGGCGGGCCGACCAGGGGGAGCATGGGTTCGGGGCGGCCCGTCGCGGCCACGGCCTTCGCCAGCACGGCGGTGCCCGTCGCCCGCAGCAGGGACGTGGGCCTGTGGTGCCGGGCCGCCGTCACCGCCGCGGCCAGGCCGTCGACCAGCGGGATCATGGAGATCACGGCCGCCACATCCGACCGGCCGCGGGCCACCTCCAGCACGTGTCCGCCGGACAGGGAGCAGCCCCACAGCACGATCCGCCGGGGGTCCACGCCGGGTAGGGCGGACGCGGCGGCGATCGCGGCCCGGTAGTCGTCCTGCTGGCGGGCGGGGGAGACCACCTGGCGGGGTGCGCCGTCGGAGCGTCCGAAGCCGCGGTAGTCGAAGGCCAGCGCGTGGTAACCGGCGGCGGCGAACGCCTCGGCGAACGGCAGGAGGCCGGAGTCGGCGGTGCCGCCCAGCCCGTGGGCCAGCACGACGCAGGGGCGCAGGTCCTCTGCTCGGTCGGCAGCGTTCCCGGCGGCCGCGTCCTCGGCCGCCCCGGCGTCCCCGGGTGCTCCCGAGGCCGCCGACCCGGCCTGCCCGGGTTCTCCCGGGGCGGGCAGGAACCATCCGCGGCAGTCCGCGGCCTCGCGGCCCGCGCCGGACCGGAACGTGATGTCGACGGGGCTGGTCATTCGGTACTCCCTGACTCTGGTGCGGCCTGCGCCGCGGCGGCTGAGGCGGCGCGTCCGGCGTCCACCTCGGGATCGGGCCGGCCGTAGACCGTGCGGACCCACATGTCGGCCGCGGTGGCCAGCAGTTGCTCGCGCGGGCCCTCCGGCTCGTACACGAGCCGCTCGAGCACGGTCTCGTTGATGTGGATCAGGCCCTCGGCCAGGAGTGCGGCGTCGGCGCCCTCGGGGGCGCGGCAGGCCTCACGCTCCGCGGTGATGAACTCGGCGATGGGCGCGGCCATGGTCCTGCGGCCGGCATCCCACACCTCGCGGGTCGGCTCGTGCTGGGTCCGCGCGGTGAGCAGGGCGCGGTAGATGTGTGCGTTCTGCAGCACGCGGTCGGTCAGCAGCTCCAGGGCGTCGATCACCCGGGTCCGGAACCCGCCGGCGCCGTGGACGATCATCTCCGTGGCCTTCAGCGCCTCGGTGTTCACCACGACCAGCAGCATCGTCACGGCTGCGGCCTTGGACTCGAAGTAGAAGTAGAAGGCCGATCGGGTGATGCCGGCGGCGTCGGTGAGGTCGGCTACCGAGATGTCGTCGAGCGGCGTGGTGCGCAGTCGCTCGTCGAGTGCGGCGAGGATGGCCTCGCGGCGGCGGTCCCCCCGCGGGGAGGTCGGGGTCGGCTGGGCGGCGGGGCTCATGCGGTGACCCGCGTCCGGCCGGTCGCACGCCGGGCCCGGGCCCGCTCCAGGCCCCGGGGGATCTCCCTGGTGCGCATGTCGTGCTCGTACAGGAAGTAGTCGACCTGCTGCTGGTGGCGGGGGGTGTCGAGCATGTGGCCGATGTACTTCTTCTCGTCCTCCACGATCACCCGGCGCATCTCCTCGACCGGTGGTGTGGCGTACAGGCCCGCGGCCCACGCGGCCACCAGCCGGGCCTGAGCCTCGACGAACGGGAACAGGGTCGGTGTGGACTGCGCGAAACCGACCAACACCAGGTCGTCGATGCCCGGCGAGAACATCCGTTTGTAGAGGGGGACGTGATTGTCGGCGTCCGCGCTGAGGAGGTCGCGGTCGAAGAACGGGAACGTGGTGTTGTAGCCGGTGGCCTGGATCATCACGTCGAACTCGGCGCTGGTGCCGTCGGCGAAGTGCACGACCCGGCCGTCCAGTCTCGCGATGTCCCCCTTGGCGGTGACATCGCCCGAGCCAAGGCGCAGCGGCAGTTCGACCGACTGGGTGGGATGCGCCTCGAAGAACTTGTGGTTGGGCTTGGGCAGCCCGTAGCCCTCCGGTGTGCCCGCCGACAGCGGCTGCATCATCTGGATCACCTTGCGCTGCCACGAGTACGGCACGTACGGCAGGGTGGCGAAGTACTTGTCGGCAGGCTTGCCGGCGATGTACTTGGGCACGATCCACGCGCTCGACCGGGTGGACAGCACCACCTCGTTGCGCATGATCTTCGACGACAACTCCACCGCGATGTCGGCGGCGCTGTTGCCGATCCCCACCACCAGGATCTTCTTGTCCATGAGGTGCAGCGGATCCCACGGGTCGATGTAGGCGTGGGAGTGGATCATCTCGCCGGTGAACTCTCCCGGGAAGTCGGCGAAGCGCGGATCCCAGTGGTGGCCGTTGCCCACCACCAGCAGGTCGAACCTGCGGGTCCGGGTCGGCGCTTCCACGCCGCCGTCGAAGTTCGCGTCGCCGTCGCCGTCGCCGTCGTCGTCGTCGTCGCTGGCTGCGGCAGCGGCGCCGGTGCGTTCGAGCGTGAGCTCCCACCCTCCCCCGGGCAGTCGCTCGGCGTGCTGCACCCGGGTCTCGAACTCGATGGAGGGCAGCAGGTCGAAGGCCTCGGCGTAGTCGTCGAGGTACTGCTTGATCTGGGTGTGGTGCGGGAAGTCGGGGAACTCCTCCGGCATGGGGAAGTCACGGAAGCTCAGCTGGTGCTTGGAGGTGTCGATGTGCAGGGAGCGGTAGGCGCTCGAGCTGCCGTTGGGGTTGTCGAACGCCCAGTTCCCGCCGATCCTGTCCGAGGCCTCGAAGCACACCGCCTCGATCCCGTAGTCCTCGAGCATCTTCAGCGTGGTCAGGCCACTGATGCCTGCGCCGATCACGGCGACCGTCGGAGTGGATGTCATGGAGAACCTCTTCGCCGGAGGGTCCCGGTCAGTGGGCGGGTCGGGCCCGCCGTGCCGGGAATCTATGCAATAAGTCACACTATGGCCCCGGGGTTGACGGGCGTCAACAGTTTCCCTCCGGCACGCTCGCCGCTGCTCGGGGCCGGTGCCGCCACGCGTGACCCCCACCGTCGACTCTACGGGCGTAGGGGCGCCGCTGGCGTCCCCCCCGACTCCGGGCTGAGGCCGGGTTCACACGCGGGGTCCCCCTGACGGTCTCGGGACGCCGCCGGGTTTACGGTGTCGGCATGCTGTTCGCGTTCTCCGTAGCCCACACCACCACAGCTGACGACTCCGCCTCCATGAGCGACGCGGTCGCCGCGGCCGTGCGCGTGGTTCGCGACTCGGGCCTGCCCCACGAGACCACCTCGATGTTCACCACCATCGAGGGCGGGTGGGACGAGGTCATGCCCGTGATCCGCGCCGCCACCGACGCCGTCCTGGCCGTCTCGCCCCGCGTGAGCCTGGTGCTCAAGGCGGACCTGCGACCGGGGCGGAGCGGGGAGCTGACCGGCAAGGTGGAGCGCGTCGAGCGCCGGCTCGCGGAGTCGGGGGGCGCCGTCGGCGCGGGTGGTCGGGCCACCGGGTCCGACAACGACGACGACACCACGCCAGCCGCCCGATGACCGCCGACCGCCCCTCGCGGTCCGCCTCCCGCGTCCCCGGTGAGCGCACCACCGGCGACCGGCCCGACCGGGCGTCCTCGACTGGCGGGCCCTCGCGAAATGGCGGGCCCTCGCGCGGGTTCCCCACGATCGCGTACACGGTGGTCACCGCGATCGGCGGGGTGAGCGCGCTGACCTTCCTGGGGTTCTCGGTGGCACAGGGCGCCCCCACTGTCGTGGACGTGCTGCTCTGGGGCGCGCTCGCCGTGTTGCTGCTGGGCTCGGCGGTGCACCAGTGGTGGTTCGCAGGTCGTGCGGCCGATCGCTCGCGGCACATCCACGCGGAGATCACCGCCGACGAGGTCGACGCGTTCGCCCGGGAATCGACCGGGAACGTCGACCTGGTGCGCCGACTCCGCGTGGCGTATCCCGGGCTGAGCCTGCGCGACGGCTACGAGCTCATGCAGGCGCACAGGCAGCGCACCGCAGACGACGACGCCTGACACCGACCGGCACTGCCCGCCCGCGTGCCGCCGTCAGCAGCCCCCGGCCCCGCCCAGGGCGCCCGACACCAGAGCGTGGGTCCGCTGGTCGTCGGCCATCCCGCCGTGGCTGGTGGGCCCGCCGCCGCACACGTCCTCGGTGACCAGCGTCCGCACCCCCGGCCCGGGCACGAAGCTGCGCTCGGGCGGCAGTACGGTGTCGCCGCGGGTGGCGATGAGGGTGTACTCGACCCCCGGCAGGTAGGGGCTGCCCTCGAGACCGTTCCAGGCCGTGAGCATGGGGCTGTTGGGGGCGAGTTCAGCGAGTCCGCGCAGGTTGGCGGCCCACAGCGCGACCCCGGCGGCCTCGGGTGGCACGTCCTCCGGCACGAGTCCGCTGTTGTCGCCACCCCAGTAGCCGCCCACCGACACCACGCGCCCCACCGCTCCGGGCCGCAGCACCTTGGTCGTGTAGCCGGCGATCGCCGCGCCCTGCGAGTAGCCCACCAGGTCGACCTGCTCGGCACCGGTGTGCACTCTGACCCGGTCGATCACCTCGGCCAGCTGGGGCCCCGAGGCTCCGACGATCGAGTCGAGTCCGCCGCGGGCCGGGTTGCCGGCGTAGGCGCCCAGGGTCGGGGCGATCACGCAGAAACCCTGCCGCCGCAGCGGTTCGCCGAGCCGCGGCATGGTGTCCGGCCCGTTGTCGAAGGTTCCGTGGACGAGGATCACCGGTCGTGGACGGGTGGGCGTCGGCCGGCAGTCGATGTTCGTCTGCACGGCGGCGGGCGGTCCGGGCGCGCCGGGCGGGCCGTTGTGTCCGTCGAGCGCCTCGGTGACGTGGTGCCCGAAATCGTCGGAGTCCTCCAGCGCCCGCAACTGCTCGCCGAGGGCCCCGGCCTCGACGGACTGGGCGCCCGCGGTCGCGCTGCCGACCACCCCGACCAGCGGAACGGTGAGCGCGACGGCGGCCAGCATGCCGGCCAGCCGTGACAGGGGTGAACGTGCGACGCGAGGACGATTCGACATGACGACTCCGGGAAAGTGGGTCTGACCAGTATGCGAGGCCGCACGCCGTTTGGGAAGCGTTGCGGCCTGAGAAGCGGCGTCGGGAACCACACTGGCGCCACCTCACATCATCGGCTCGCGGGGCGACTTCCTGGTGTCGGCCGCGTGCGCGGATCGTCGGGGGAGGAGGATCGGGACCCATGAGAGCTGCGTTCGATGCGGCGGTCGAGCGGCACGGGCCCACCGTGCTGCGGGTCTGCCGCGCGGTCCTGGGCCCGGGCGCCGACGCCGACGACGCCTGGTCCGAGACCTTCCTGTCCGCCCTCCGCGCGTGGCCGGACCTGCCCGAGAGCACCGACGTCGAGGCCTGGCTCGTCCGCGTCGCGCACCGCCGCGCCGTCGATGTGGTCCGCAGGTCGGCCCGCGCACCCACCCCGGGCGGAGCCGCCGACGACCTCGCCGTGCTCGGCAGCGGGAACTACGACGACGACGACGTCAGCCGGGTCGACGATCACTGGATCTGGGCCGCGGTCGCCGACCTGCCCGCCAAGCAGCGGGTCTGTGTGGCCTACCGGTATCTGGGTGGGTTGCGCTACGCCGAGATCGCCGGGCTGGTGGGCGGCTCGGAGGCGGCGGCCCGGCGGGCGGCCGCGGACGGGGTGGGGGCGCTGCGCAGGATGATGGAGACGGAGAGGACACCATGAACGAACACACCGTCGGCGGACGCGACACGGAGACCCCCGGAGCCGCCGAGGTCGCCGACCGGCTACGGGCCGCCCCCGCGGACATCGATGCCCTCCGCGGGCGACTGGCCGCCGACGCCGCCCGCGAGGGCCTGGTCGATGTGGTCTACCGGGTGGTCGACTCGCCGATCGGCGGGCTGCTCCTCGCGGCGACCCCGGCCGGGCTCGCGTACGTGGCGTTCGAGGCCGAGAACAGCAGCGAGGTGCTCGGGATGCTTGCCGACCGCATCGGCCCCCGCCTCCTACGGGACACCGACACCCGGGATGCGACCGTCGCTGCAGCCGGGACCAAGTCGGAGACCGGGCTGACCGGGCTGACCGGGCTGACCGGGCCGACGCCGGCGGGCATCCTCGACGAGGCCGACGCCCAGATCTCCCAATACCTCGCCGGGGACCGCCGCGAGTTCGACCTGCCGCTTGACACCCGCCTGGCCACCGGCTTTCGCGGGCAGGTGCAACGCCACCTCGCCGACATCGCCTACGGGCGGACCGCCACCTACGGCCAGCTCGCCGCCGACCTCGACCGACCCGGCGCCGTCCGCGCTGTCGGCACCGCCTGCGCCACCAATCCACTGCCGCTGGTGTGGCCGTGCCACCGCGTCCTGCGCTCCGACGGCGGGCTCGGCGGGTACCGGGGCGGCGTCGAGGCGAAGCAGCGGCTCCTCGCCATAGAACAGGCGGCGTGACAGCGACATCGGTCACCGCGCTGTTCGTCGTCTGGGCGATCGCCGTGGTCTCGCCGGGGCCCGATGTCGTCGTCGTCCTCCAGCGCTCCCTCGCCGGACGGCGACACGGCCTCGCCACCGCGGTGGGGATCGTCGCGGGTCTCTCGGTGTGGCTGGCGGCAGCGTTCGCCGGCGTCGCCACGCTGGTACGCGTCTACCCGCAGATCATGACTGCGCTCCAGGTCGCCGGCGGGCTCCTCCTGGCCGGCCTCGGCGTGCTCGGGCTGCGCGGCTGGTGGCGTGGCCGCACCACCAGCCACCCCCACACCGATCCCGACCATCCGTTAAGCGGAGTCGAGACCCGCAACCCCGACACGGGTAGCGGAACCGGAGGGGGAGTAGTCGGCAGCGGGGTCGACTTCGCGCGCGGACTGCTCACGAACCTCGCCAACCCCAAGGCTCTCGTGTTCTTCGGCGCCGTGCTCACCCCGTTCCTGCGCGGCCGGGTCCCGGTGGTGGCGTCGGTGGCGATCGTCGCGGGGATGATCGCGATCGCGCTCGCGTGGTTCGGCGGACTCGCACTGATCGCCTCGCACAGGACGGTCAACGAACGAGTCGGCCGGCTGCTGCCGTGGGTCGACCTCGTGGCCAGTGCGCTGTTCGTGGCGGTGGGGGTGGCGTTCGTCGTCGGCGCACTCGCCTGATCGGATAACGGGATACGTTCGCGTGCATGGATTCTCGCGTCGACCACCACAGCTGGCTCCGCGTCGCCCTCGCGGTGTTCGCCGTGGGCTGGGGCGCCAATCAGTTCGCACCGCTGCTGTACCTCTACCGCACCGCCCAGGGACTGTCGCAGTCCGAGGTCACCGCCATGTTCAGCGTGTACGTCGTCGGCCTGTTGCCCGCACTGCTCGTCGCGGGCCGCTGGTCCGACCGCAACGGGCGGCGCGTGCTCATGCGGCCCGTACTCGTGTTGTCGCTGGTCGCGACTGTGCTCATGCTGTTCGGTGGGGATGAACCGCTGTGGCTGTACCTCGGCCGGTTCCTCGCCGGGCTCGCCTCCGGAGCGGCGTTCGGGGCCGGCAGCGCCTGGGTTCGCGAACTGTCCGCCGGATCTCCCCCCGGCACCGGTGCCCGACGCGCGGCGATCGCCCTGACCGGTGGATTCGGTCTCGGCGGTCTGGTGGCCGGGCTCGTGGGCCAGTTCGCGCCCGCGCCCATGATCTCGCCATACGTGCCTCACCTCGTCCTGGGAGTCCTCGCGCTGGTCGCCGCCTGGAACGCCGCCGACCCGTACATTCCCGCCGGGCACGCCGAGCCGTCGCCGCTTGTCCCCGCCAGCGCGGGCAGTCGTCGATTCCTGCTCGGCGTGGCGCCCTGGGCGTGGCTGGTGTTCGGCTGCGCCAGCATGTCGTTCGCCGTGCTGGCCGACCTGCTCGGTGGCGACGCCGGTGGCATGCCCACCGCATATGCGGCAGTCATGGTGGGGGTGACGCTCGGGTCCGGCGTACTGATCCAGCCCGTCATCCGCAGGATCGCCGCTAACACACCCCCGTCCAGGCCGCCCATCATCGGGCTCACGGCCGCCTGTGCGGGCATGGCCGCCGGCGCCGTACTGGCCGCCGCCACCGATCTGCCCGGCCGGGCCCTGTGGCTGCTGCCCGTCGCCGTCCTGCTGGGCATCGGCTACGGAACGCTGCTGGTCGCGGGCATGGTGGAGGTCGAGATGCAGTCCGGACCGCGTGACCACGCCGGGCTCGTGGCGGTGTTCTACGTGATCGCCTACCTCGGCATGGGCACCCCGTACGTGATCGCGGAACTCTCGCGCATCGGAGGGCCGGTGCCGTGGATCGCCGCGTTCGCGGTGGTGTGCGCGCTGCTCATCCCGCTCACCCAGCGCCAGCTGCGCTGATCGCCCCGCACCCGCCCAGCCGCCGCCCCGCCGCCCCGCCGGCCCCCGGTCCCTGTCGTTGAGTCGTTGTGTGCAGCGTTTTCCCAGGAGGTTTGCGGGTTTGGGGTGACTGGGCGACTCAACGTGGTCCCGGTGGCGTGCGTGGGCGCGGGGGGAGCCCGGCGGCGCGGTGCCGGGGTTGTTGAGTCGTTGCGTGCAGCGTTTTTCCAGGACTTTTGCGGGATTGCGGTGACTGGGCGACTCAACGTGGGTCTGGGTGGCGTGCGTGGGCGCGGGGGGAGCCCGGCGGCGCGGGGCCGGGGTTGTTGAGTCGTTGTGTGCAGCGTTTTCCCAGGAGGTTTGCGGGTTTGGGGTGACTGGGCGACTCAACGTGGGTCTGGGTGGCGTGCGTGGGCGCGGGGGGAGCC
>DWWG01000202.1 GCA_019119875.1 Candidatus Dietzia intestinigallinarum
GGGTCGCCACCGACACGGCGCCGACGGCAGGTCCCTCTTCCGGGGTGGACGTACGCTCGCCGACCACCGGCGCCAGCGGTAGCGACGTCCGTCAGGGGGCTGCCGGTGCCGGCGGGTGGACGGAATCCGACATTATCGGCACATTCGTAGGACGGGTGCTGGGGACCGGTGAAAGCTAATCCGTCGTTTGGTTTATTTGCTGCTGGTGCCCCCCGCAGTCGTTAGACCGCGGGGCGCCCCTTGGGTGACTCAGCGGACTGCGACAGGAACGTCGTCGTGTAGCTGGTCGCGAACGCGACCAGGCCCGCGATGACGACGACACCACCGAAGCCGCCGACCAGCTCGCCACTGGACGCGTGCCGTTCACAGCCTTGCCAGGGCACTCCGCCCCAGATGCCCGCACTGACCACGACCATCAAAGCGAGGACGAGCCCTGCATAGATGAGAGCGCTCATCTCACCTCTTTTCGTTGTAGGTCCGGTGACCCTATCGGCGGCTCATGCCGGTGCCTGACGCCAACGAAAGTGCAGCTAGAGGCTCTCGCGGACGAGACAACCGTGATGAGGGGTGGGCGAGGCCGGGAGGACCCGAACCTTCGCCACTAGCCCACAGGGTCCTAGCGTGCTAGTTGGTTAACTCGGCGTATCGGGCAAAGAGCAGTTCCAGCCGCTGTCGTTCGCTAGTGAGCCTCCGGGGCGAACCGAAAGCCCGATCGACTTCTCGGTCAAGCTCATCGTGCGCCCTCACCAGCTTCGGATCCATGGCCAAGGGGTTATAGGCGTCCGCCAGACTTCGTTCTGCATGTTCATCACGTACGCGGAGGATGCCCTCGCCAGCAGCCACGATCTTCTTGTAGGTGAATTCGTCGATCTCTGGCAGTGGGAAGTTGTTCCACGTGAGGGTGGATGAGAACCGTAATCGTGATTCCAACCGACCTCCGGTGGCTCGCTGCCAGGCCATAAACATGGAGGACGAGACGATTGCGAATGCGAACCCGTCTGGATCAGATGCAGTGAACACAAGGTTCGAGGCGATCACGTCTGGGGAGAGCTGCGCTGCAGTGAAGTAGCGACGACTCTCGGAGACGACGGATGGGACACACAGGTAGGTCGTGTTTGGTTGGGATCTCCACCAGAACAGATGAGGCGTCGCCGCCGCGGCATTCGCGTCAGGCGACTTCGACTCTTCGCGGAATTTTCGAACACCATCGAGGCGCGTTTTGAGGAACTGCGATTTGGAGACGTCGGCGGGGTCCAGGTCCACGAGCCAGAGACACCACCGTTGTTCGCCATGAAGCAGCTCTCTGGCACCTTTGAACGGTCGCAGATACTTCGCGGCCACAGGGTCGGTCAGGACTTGTTCGCGCTCGTCAGCTGAGACAATGAGGTGGCCACCGTCTCGAGGGGTTGATCCGAACGTGACTGACGGCAACAGCGGGTTCATCGTCCCTTGATGCGCGGTGATTAGCACGTTGGGTGCGTCGACGAGGTAAGCGTTGATGCCAGTGGAGACCGGTAACGGTTCGGGTTCGCCTCTCGGGTCCGAGTAACCGAATAATCGTGGCTTGACCGAGATGTCACGGGTGAAGCCGACGATCACACAGTGCACCGCGGCTTTGCCGGGGGCCTGAGAATCCCAGGCGAAGGTGCGATGAGCGAAGCTTATGCGCCAGCCGGCCTTGAAAATTGGTCCGAACAGGCGTGGGACCTGGTCTCCCTGGGTGATGGAGTTTGTTGTGACGAACGCAAACGTGCCCTGTCGGTCCGCCAAGAGCTCGAGGGTCTTGGCATGCCAGGCCGTGACGTAGTCCAGACGACCCAAGCTTTTCGTCTTCCAAACACGCCGAAGGGCCGCAGCCTGTTCTTTGGTACGCGTGTCATGCCCAAGGAATGGAGGATTGCCAAATACGAAAGTCTGACCAGGCGGTTTCGGCAGGGATTCCTGCCAGTTCAGCTCCAAGGCATCGTGATGGACGATGTGGGCTGTGATGCGAATCGGGAGCCGGTCTGGGGCTTGTCCGATTGCTTCGGCCAGGCGTCGGTTGGCTTGGTGGTCAACGAGAAACATGGCGGTTTCGGCGATCTTCGCAGGCCACCAGTTGATCTCAAAGCCGTGGAAGCGATCAATGGTCAGTTTTTGCTCGAGCGTGGCGTCGAGGGACATGCCGGTCTCTCCGAGTCGGCGCCGGCGTTCGACGATGAGGTCGGTCTCGATCTCACGAAGCTTCGCGTAGGCCATGTTTAGAAAGTTGCCGGATCCGCACGCTGGGTCGACGTAGATGTTCGCGGCAAGCTCATCCTGCAGTGCAGCGAGCTGCCCCGCGGTAGTGGACTTGTTGGCGATGAGACGGTTGGCACGGGTCCGATAATTATCAAGGAACAGTGGGCCGATGGTTTTGAGGATGTTGGTCTCAGAGGTGTAGTGCTCTCCGGCTGTGCGACGAGCCTCGCGTGACTTCACGAGCTGGAACATGGCGCCGAAGATCGCTGGGCTGATCCGGGTCCAGCGGAAGCGGCACGCGTCTAGGAGAGCGCTGCGCATGTCGGGGGTGAAGTACTCCAGTGGCAAGGGGTCTGCGAAAAGGGCCCCGTTGACATAGGGAAAGCGCGCCAGCAGGTCGCCAAGGTTTTTACTGCGATTACCGGGTGGCTTATTAAGCACGCCGAATAGGGAGTGCAGTTGTGCGCCGAGGTTGTCGGCGTCGGTGCGTTGCTCGACCCACCGATGGAAGAGATCGGCTTCCCAGAGGCCGGCGTCGTCGCCGTAGAGCAGGAACAGGATGCGGGTCAGCATCATCGAGGCCCGCTGGACACTCTCGTCTTCGTCCTCGGCGTCCTCGACAAGCGCCAGGTCGTCGCCGACGGCTTGGTCGGCCTCGTCGCCGACCATTGCTTCGTAGATCTGGGCCATGAGTTGCGCGGCGTGGATGGAGGCGTCCTGCTCCTCGCGCCGTGTGACGGTCTCGTGCCCGGCGAGGAACAGCATCGCGTCGAGATGCTCGGGTGCCTGGTCGATAGTGAACTCGACGTGGCTTTCGCCTTCGCCGAGTTGGTCGATGCGGATTCGCTCGAAGTCGGTGACGACAACGTACTTGGGGAACTCGTGCGGTCCGACTGAGCCGCCGGCGAGGTAATCCTGGGCTTGGGCTTGGGCCTTGTCCAGGTCGACGCCGAGGGACTTTGCTTCGCCGATGAACACTCCGGACTGGAACACGTCGATCGAGCCACGACTGCCGGTAGAGGCACGCCTGGCTTCGCGCTCGAATAGGTCGATGCGGGCGGCATTGACGTCGAAACACGCGAGCAGGTCGGACCAGAAGGACTGAGCGAAGCTCGACTCAGTGCCGGTGACCTTCTCCTCGCGCCACTCGGCGATGCGTTCAGACCAGTGGGCCGAAAAGTCCCGAAGCTGTTGAAGGATCTGGCCGCGGTCCAACGTCGTCGCCGACACTCACACACTCCTGGTCTACGCAGATGATCTCGGGCAGTCCTGCCAGCACGGACGATCACTCGCCGGTATGCATCTCACACTATCTGTCCGCCTTCCGGACAGCGTGCTCTCGATTCGAGCGCGTCGTTGCTGGCGGCTCACGGCCGGTGCGGGCGGCGACGCGTGCAAGCGCTCCGACGGTGGTGTCGACTTGGTCGTCGTCCAGCGGCCCGGCTGCGGCCCCGCCCCGCTACGAGTACGTGAGTTGGCGGCTCGGGAGGCGCCGAAGCAAACCTGACCGTCCTGTTGGGGTACACCCGGGCGGGACGGTCAGAGGTTCACCAAACTCGTCGTGGCACAGGGCGGGTATCGCGAATTATGAAGCGCTGTCCCGTCAGATCCAGAGGGTATTGATACACAGCGAGATGGGCCCCGTCGACGGGACGAGCAGAGCCGGAGTCTGCGAGTGGAGTCGAACGATTTCGAGATCGCCACCGAGGGGGCGAGCGCGTGGAGTTCGTCCTCGAACGGTCCACCTGCGCAGCCAGCGACCGAACTCCTCGGGCGGACCTCATGCTCTCTGCGCGGGGAAGCCCCTCACAGTGACCTTCGTGGCATGAGTGCCTCGAAGTCTGACCGGTCTGGTATCCATATCGAATGAACAAATCCTTCGTAGCTGTTCTCGGTGCTGGCGCTCTACTTTTCGCAGGATGTGGGAGCGTTGGCCAGGTTGAGGGGGCTTCATCTACGACGGTGTCCGCTGTGGCGACTACGACGACCGAGGTGTTGACTAAGTATGAGAAGTTCGCTGCGCAACTGAGGGGCTACGGAATCTACCCGACTGACGACCAACTTCCGATGTTGGTCCCAGCAGCGAACTCGAACTGTGACTCGCTTGCGTCGATGACTGTCCCTGACGATCAGAAGTTCGAGAAAATGACTGAGCTGTCGATGCAGCTCGCGAAGATGCAAGGAAAGACCTGGCTGCAAGAGAGGCCTGCATCGGAAGCGTTCCTTCGTGCATCTGTTGAGGCGTACTGCCCAGAGCTCACCGACCTGTTACCAACGGCCTAAACCGCCCGCCGATGCTAGTTCGAATGTGAGTCGGTGCCGCCAGGGCGTTCTACAGCGTGAAGCATCGTTCCGGGTCTACGTAAGCGGCAGTGCCGATTCGTAGTAGCAGGCCGGTTTTCACTGAGTTCGTCACTGGCCGGGGTTGGCGGCGGTGGTGTAGCGATACACCGAGGTTCGGTGTATCCCGAAGAAGCGGCCGAGTTCGGCGGCGGTATAGCCACCGGTGGCGTGCATCTTCCGGAGGCGGTCGGCGTCGGCGGGGGAGAGCTTGGGTTGCCGGCCTCGGTACTTGCCTTCTGCTTTCGCTCGGGCGACGCCTTCGCGAGTTCGTTCGCGGTTCATGGAGACCTCAAATTCGGCGGCCATGCCGAGAACTTGGAACATCATTGCGCCGGCGGGGTCGGCGGGGTCGTAGGTGGCCTTTCCAACAGTCAGGGATGCGCCCACCCCCTGGATCTGGTCGGCAATGTCGAGCAGATCGCGAAGCGATCGTCCGAGACGGTCGAGCTTTGTCACCACGAGCTCGTCGCCGTCGCGCAACTCGGCCAGGGCCCGGTCCAGTGCCGGACGTCGACGGCGCCGGCCACTTACTCCGCGGTCGAGGTGGATTCTCCGGGGTTCAACGCCGAGGGCGATCAGCGCATCTCGTTGCGTCTCGACGTTCTGTTCATCGGTCGATACCCGCCCGTAGCCAATCTTCATGCCGTCAGTGTCGCATAAGACCGTGAAGTGCTCACTTTTTCTACGCTGCATGTAAAAGCAACACCGGCATGAGTCGCCGTTAGTGTTTGAGCTGCGCGAGCACCCCGAGGAGGGCGCGACCGCAAAGTGTTGCGTTAGGCGATCGTCAAACGCGACCGGGGGGTTGCGTGGCTAGCTCCGGCGGGATCGGTGGATCGAGCCCTTCGCATTGGCACCTCTTCGGGGATGAGGGGCACAGTGTGAAGTGGCATTCGTGTCGTACCTGCGACCTAGTGTTGAGCTATCGGCCGGAGGCGATCCTCTTGCCCGTCGACACTTTCCAGGAGGCAGAGATGGCTACAGGCGATGCGGACGCGCTAGGGCCACTGGAGTTCACGTCGTATGACGTGACTGATCTGGCCAGTCTTGCTCCCTACTTTCTGCCGAGCGGGCACACCATGGCCGCGATGTCGATCGCGGCTCCGCTGGTCATCCTGGCCTGGAATACGCGCTTCCGGTGGTCCACGCTGGTGGTCGCCGCCATCTACGTGGTGGCGGTGGGTGCGACTCGCGTCTATCTGGGGGCCCACTTCCCGAGCGATGTCCTCGCGGGCTGGTGCCTGACCGTGCTGTGGGTTTCGGCGGTGGTGATGGTCGTGCGGTATCTGGCACGCATATCATCGAAAATAAAAACTGAATAAAGTCCGATTGTGAAGCGGATGCTCAGCTCTGGTCCCGAGGGCGTGCGCGATCGGAACTACTCGATCCGTCGTGAAGGCTGCTCCCGCGGCAGGCGCCGAGAGTGCAAGCGGCCGCACGTCGGTGACCGCGGCATTGCCGGAACCTGAAATCCGCCCGACATCCTTCTGGCGGCCGCGAGAGGCACGGAAAACGCCGATTATCAATTCTTCAAATGCCGCGTTCCGCTGAGAAACGCCTATATAGACTGCCTAACTGATCCACAAGCGCCCGATTCCCTCAAGGCGCCCCCTCCCAGCATCCGAGGAAGCTCATGCGCCGCGTACTCGCGTGGTTTTCCGCCGTCGTCGTCACCCTTGGCGTCACCACCGTCCCGACGGTGGCCACCGCACAGACGACCCAGTCCACCACCTCTTTCGACACCACACCTGTTACATCGCCGCCCACCACCAGGGTCGGGGGATGGCGTCGAGAATCGTCCTGGCTGTGAGCTGCGGAGGGATGGAGAACCCGTTGCGGGCGTCCCGCATGCGGGCCGGCGATCGGTGTGTCGACGGTGAAGAGCAGGGTGTCGAAGCCGGCCGCGGCCGCGCGGTCGACCAGTCCGTAGGAGATCTCTCGGTCCTTCATCACATAGAGCTGGTACCAGAGGCGCCCGTCCGGCGCGGTGGCGCGGACGTCCTCGATCGACGTGGTCCCCAGGGTGGACAGTGAGAACGGTATCCCGGCGGCGGCCGCGGCCCCGGCCCCGGCGATCTCGCCCTCGGTCTGCATGAGCCGGGTGAACCCGATCGGCGCGATGCCGAACGGCAGAGCAGACGGGCCGCCGAGAATCGTCGTGGCGGTGTCGAGATGCGAGACATCGGTCAGCACGCCCGGATGCAGTTCGACGTCCTCGAACGCCTTCCGCGCCCGGGCGAGGGAGATCTCCCGGTCCGCCGAGCCGTCGGTGTAGTCGAACGCCGCGGCCGGGGTGCGACGCTTGGCGATCCGGCGCAGGTCCGCGATCGACTGCGCGCGGGACAGGCGGTTGGCGCGGAAATCCAGACTCGGCTTGCGGAACTGCATGAGTTCGACGATCTCGCTCGGCTTCGGTACCTGACGCTTGACCATGCCGTGTGGCCGCCTTTCGTCGTCCGTCCCCGCATCCTACGTGACGCGCATCACATAGCAGGCGGGTCGGGCGACGTCCGGCGACAGGTGATGGCCGTCGATCTCGGGCGGCGACGGACGGGGTGGGTCGTCACCCGCGGTTGAACGTCTCCCTCTTCACGTAACCCCAGACGGCGGTCACGGCGAACAGGATGATGCCGATGACCGCCAGCCACAGCAGTCCCTTGATCACGAAGCCGAGAACGGTGAGGACGAGCCAGATGGCCAGCAGGGCGAGGATGAGGCGCAGCATGACGCCGAAGCTACCAGCGGTCGCGCTGTGCGGCCCGGGCCGGAAGCCGCCCGCGTAGCGTGACGGCCATGACAGCACCGTTGAACCCACTCGGACGCGCCCGCCAGAACGTCATCTACCGAGCGGGGATCTCCGGGATCACCCCGAAGGTGCCGACCGAGGCGGGCCGCCTGGAGGCCGCGGCGAGACGTTCGCTCCTGCGGCGCCCGGGAGGCCGCCGCGCGTGGGCGTATATCTACGGCGGTGCCGGCTCGGGCGCCACGATGGACGCCAACCGTGAGGCGTTCGACCGTCGCCGGATCGTCCCGCGGATGCTGCGCGACACCTCCGAGCGTGACCTCTCGGTCGAGCTGTTCGGCCGACGGCTGCCCGCCCCGGTGTTGGTCGCCCCGATCGGCGCGGCAGGCCTGATCACCCGCGATGCCGATCTCGAGGTGGGGGCGGCGGCCGCGCAACGTGGCCTGCCCTACATCCTCTCCTCCCAGGGCTCCTCGCCGATGGAGGCGACCGCGGCGGCGATGGGTTCGGCGCCGAGATGGTTCCAGCTGTACTGGAGCAAGGACGAGGCGCTCGTCGACAGCTTCATCGCCCGCGCGGAGGCGATCGACGCGGGCGCTCTGGTCGTGACACTGGATACGACGCTGCTCGGGTGGCGACCGTGGGACCTCGACCTGGGCTCGCTGCCTTTCACGCGCGGGGTCGGCATCGCCCAGTACACCTCGGACCCGCGGTTCGCCGAGCTCGTCGCCGAGCGCATCTCTGCCGACGTGGAGGACGAACCGGTGACGGTGACGCCGCAGGCGGTGTGGACGATGCTGGAGATGGCCCGGAACCACCCGGGTGGACTCCTCGACAACCTCCGCGCACCCGAGACCCGCGCGGCGGTGCAGACCTTCCTCGACACCTTCTCGAACCCCGCCCTGACGTGGGACCACATCGCCACGCTGCGGGAGCGGACCCGCCTGCCGGTGGTGCTCAAAGGCGTCCTGCACCCGGACGACGCGCGGCGTGCGTTCGATGTCGGCGTCGACGCGGTGATGGTCTCGAACCACGGCGGCAGGCAGGTCGACGGGTCCGTCGGCACCCTCGACGCACTGGCCGACATCCGCGCGGCGGTCGGCCCCGAAGCGACCCTGCTCCTGGACTCCGGAGTGCGCGGTGGCGCGGACGTCATCAAGGCGATGGCCTGTGGCGCCGACGCCGTCACGCTCGGCCGCCCCCACCTCTACGGACTCGCGATCGCGGGACGCCGCGGAGTCGGTGAGGTGCTCGACAACCTGCTCGCCGAGATCGATCTGACGATGTCGCTTAGCGGCGCGAGCTCGTGGGGCGAGGTCGACGAGTCCCTCCTGGGCTGAGGAAACCCTCACGTGCGTGTGGGATGTCTCACAGAATGGGCCGGCCGGGCTGTACCGGGTCGTGACGGTGCGACGATGTCCCGTAGGCTCAGCCGGAAGTTCCCCCGGCGGTCATGACGGCACCCCCGTCCGCTCCCGGGGGAGACGCCGTCTCGGCGGACGAGGCATGGGCCACCCTCTTGCCCTGCACCGCCTCGTGAGCTCCGATCGGTCGACCGTTGACTGGAGCGCTCGGGTCCCGGTATGCCCCCGGGGTCCGGAAGACAAATAGATACGTCTCGCAGACATGAACATCGGGGCCGGTGCGCGGCACCGGTTCGTTCACAACGCTGTCAAAGGAAACCCTAATGGCCTCGAGCCTTGAAGAGATCCCAGATATGTCCCCGGCCACCGAAGTCCGGGAGGCCGCGGAGGCACCCTCGGTGATCGGTGTGGTCGCCGAGTCGAACTCCGCGGAGAACCGTGTGGCGGCTACGCCTGCGACCGTGGCCAAGCTGATCGGCCTGGGGTACCGGGTCGTCGTGGAGGCCGGCGCCGGCACGCGTGCCGAGTTCGCGGACGCCTCCTACGCGGAGGCCGGTGCCGAGATGGTCGACGGTGACACAGCCTGGTCGAGCGATGTCGTGATGAAGGTCGCCGTCCCCACCGAGGCCGAAGTCGGCCGGCTTCGTTCCGGCGCGACCCTGGTGAGCCTTCTGGCCCCCGCGCAGAACGAGCGTCTGCTGACCCTGCTGACCGAACGTGGCGTGACCGCGCTGGCCATGGACGCGGTGCCGCGTATCTCGCGCGCCCAGTCCATGGACGTGCTGTCGTCGATGGCGAACATCGCCGGCTACCGCGCGGTGATCGAGGCTGCTCATCACTTCGGCCGGTTCTTCACCGGTCAGGTCACGGCCGCGGGCAAGGTCCCGCCGGCCAAGGTCCTGGTCGCAGGTGCAGGCGTGGCCGGCCTGGCCGCGATCGGTGCCGCCTCCAGCCTGGGCGCGATCGTGCGGGCCACCGACCCGCGGCCCGAGGTGGCCGATCAGGTCAAGTCGATCGGCGGCGAGTACCTGCCGGTCGAGGTTCCGGACGAGGAGAAGGAAGTCTCGTCCGACGGCTACGCCAAGGCCACCAGTGAGGCCTACGACAAGGCTGCTGCGGAGCTGTACACGGCTCAGGCGGCCGACGTGGACATCATCATCACCACGGCCCTCATCCCGGGCCGTGCCGCCCCGCGCCTGATCACCGCCTCTGATGTGGCCAGGATGAAGCGCGGATCGGTCATCGTCGACATGGCCGCCGCCCAGGGGGGGAACGTCGAGGGTTCCGTGGCCGACGAGATCGTGGTGACCGACAACGGCGTCACGATCATCGGTTACACCGACCTGGCGGGGCGACTGCCGGCGCAGGCCTCGCAGCTGTACGGCACGAACCTGGTCAACCTGACCAAGCTCGTCACGCCGGAGAA
>DWWG01000203.1 GCA_019119875.1 Candidatus Dietzia intestinigallinarum
GCCAGGCGATGAGGCTCGAGGACGCCACCTGGACCGACGGCGGACTGCGCTATCTCCAGCCGGAGATCGTCTTGTTCATGAAGCACGCACAGGTGCGCGGGAAGGACGTCCACGACGCCGAGCAGGCGTTACCGCTGCTGGGGCCCCGGCGTCGCGAATGGCTACGGGACGCGGTGTCGCAGGTGGCCCCAGGTCACGACTGGGCCCGGTCGATTTAGCGGCGTCGCTTCGTCGTGCGCACCGCGCCCGCTCATTGTGATGTGTCGGCGGGCCACGCTGTTCTAGCCTGAAGGGGTATTTGGGCCGACGAAGCCTGGTGCGCAGCCGATGTGGACGGGCTGGCGATCGAGGGGGCCGACGCGATGGCGGCGAAGAACGGGGTCAGGATCCCACCGCGGGATCAGCTGTGGCTGTTGCTGGACCGGCCGGACAACCTCATGTATATCAACTCGGTGGTGTGGTTCGCGGAGGTGCCGGACTGGGACGCGCTCACCCGGGTCCTCGACGAGAACGTGGCCGGCGTGTACCCGGTGTTCCGGAGTGTGCCGCAGCGTCGTGGGCGCCGGTGGTACTGGGTGGAACATCCCGGGTTCGACATCGGGCACCACATCACCCGCAGTCGTCTTCCCGAACCGGGGGACCAGGAGTCGGCCGAGGCACACATCTCGGCGCGGATGAGTTTCCCGCTACCCGGGGGGCGACCGCTGTGGAGCGTCGAGTACATCGAGAATTTCCACGGGGAGGGGTTCGGCGAGGAGGGCGCCCTACTGTTGTTCCGCGTCCAGCACGGCGTGGTGGACGGTGTGCGGTTGACGCAGCTGATCCTCAGCATGTGCGAGCTGGACGACGAGGACGGTGCACCTCCTGCGGTGGGCAGGAGCCTGGGCCCGCCGGGTGGGATCCTGCAGACCGTCTCCGAGGTCGGGGGTGTGATGGCCCGCGATTCATTCGGTATCGCCAGGGGGTTGACGGGGGCCGCGATGACCTTCCCGCTGTCGCTTGCGAAGCTGGTCAGGGATGTCACGGCGCCGGGCTTCGGGCTCACACGTGTGCCCACCCGCGTGGTGGAGTCACTGGCGTCGACGGTCTCGCCGACGAACACGGTCGCCAACACGTACCGGTCGATCTTCCGGCTGCTGTGGGAGCCGAGGACGGCCTCCAGGTCGTGGACCGGTCGGGCCCGGGCCGAGAAGAAGGTCTCGTGGGTCACCGGTATCGACCTCGCGGCGGTCAAGCGGGTGGCCCGGGCTCACGACACGACCGTCACCACCGTGATGATCGCGGCGGTCTCCCGGGCGTTGACCGAGTACCTGCGGTCCCAGGGGGACAAGCCGCTGGCCGACATCAATCTGATGGTCCCGATGTCCGTGGCGCCGGTGGGTGACGGACCTCCCACTGATCTGGGTAACCACATCACGCTGATCCTGCTCCGCCTCCCGTTGGGGGTCGACGACCCGCAGACTCTCATCGACGAGATCACGGAGTCGATGGTCCGGGTCCAGTACTCGTTCGAGCCGCATGTCACCTATGCGGCGATGGTCACCGCGGCCGCTGCGGTGCCGGTGGGGGTGACCAACGCGCTGGTCGATGTGGTGGCCAACAAGGCCATCGGACAGTTGACGTCGGTGCCGGGCCCCACCTCGATGGTGCGGATCGCGGGGACGCCGGTGGCCGGGCTGCTCGGCTGGGTGCCGATGACCGGCGATCAGAGCCTGGGCATCTGCATTTACAGCTACAACGGGCAGGTGACGGTGGGGATCGCCACCGACGCCGGGCTCGTCCCGGAGCCCGGCGTCGTGGCGGGGATGATCGAGCGGCAGTTCACGCACTTCGCCGGCTGGGACGCCGACCGGGACGACTGACCCGCCGCTTGTCGGGCTACCACTGCGGGGCGGGCACCTCGGGGTGCGCGGCGAACCACTCGCCGATGTAGGACATGTCGATGCCCTGGTCGCGGGCGATGAGGTCGTACATCGTCCCGCCGTCGATCGCTTCGCGGAGGATGTCGGCGTGCCCACTGTGCCGTTCGATCTCGGCGATCGTGTGCAGCGCCGCCCAGCGCCCGTTGAACGCGGGCAGGTCCGCCGGAAACCACGGCATCTCGGTGGGCACCGGTACCTCCGCGTCGAGGTCGGCGGTGCGCAGGTGCTCCAGCGCCGCGGCGTGCCGGCGGTCGAACTCGGTCAACACCTCCTCGGCGGTCGCGGCCGGGGCCACGTGGTTGACGGTTTCGGCGTACTCGAAGGCCTCGGTCAGCGTGCGCCCGGTCTCGAGCGGTCGGGGTGCGGCCGCGGCCCGGCCCAGCCATCCTTCGGCTACCTCGCCGATGTGCAGGATCAGCCAACCGAGCGTCAGTTCGCTGGTCGGGATCGGGTGGGTCCGGAGTTGGTCGGCGGTCAGTCCGGTGACGATCGAGCGGGCGTTGGTGAGCGCCACGTCGATCCACTCGATCAGGTTCTCGCGTTCGGTGCCGGAGGTGGCGGGGAAGAAGGGCATGACTGCTCCTTTGTGTCGACGGTATCGATCAGGTGGATGGTGTGGTGGTGGTCAGCCGGCGGTCAGCGCGTGGTGGCGTAGAGGTCGCGAAGGAGGCACATTTCGGCGCCGTGGTGGATGACCTCGCGGCTGATGTGGAGGACGAGCGTGGCCATGGGGGCGTCTGCCCAGGGGCCCTCGGCGGGTCCGACCGGGGCGGCCAGGCTCTCGGGGTCGAGGCCGCGCACGCCCTCGATCCAGCCGGCGTAGGTGCGGTCGAGCTGGGCGAGGCCCCCGGCGGCGTCGCCGGGGAACACGTGTGTGGTGTAGTCGTGCGGTGGTCCGCCGAAGTGGGAGTGCCAGCGGGCGCCCAGGACCCCGACGACGACGTGGCCGATCCGCCACGCAATGGTGGTCAGCGGTGTCGGGGTGGGTTCGGGTTGGGCGAAGTCGATGGTGAAGTCGCCTCCTCCGGCCTGCATCTGGGCGTGTCCTGTGCCCCGTGGCCGCACGTCCCAGGTCAGTTCGTCGGGGGCCGGGGAGTAGTGGTATTCCTCGTCGGTCAGGCCCTCCAGTCGCGGGCGGAGGTGGCCGTTCCAGTGGAATTCCAGCTGATCGACCAGTTGGGAGGTCCAGTCGACAGGGGTGGGGGTGCTCATGGCGCATTCCTTTGTCCGGGGTGGCCCAGGTGACGTGGTGGTGGTCCCTGTGGCGGGGGCATCGTTGGGGCCGGGCTGTGTGATCGGTGTGAATGCAGGATGACAGCTCAATAGGACAGGTTCTGTCCTCTGTCGGTGGCACACTTTCGCCATGGCTGCAGACCGGACACCCACCACCCAGCGTGTGCTGAGTTTGTTGGACCTGCTTCAGCATCGGTCGGTGTGGACGGGCTCCGAGTTGGCTGCGGAGCTCGGCGTGACGATCCGGTCTGTGCGTCGGGATGTGGATCGACTACGTGACCTGGGTTATCCGGTGGAATCGGAGCGTGGCGTCGGTGGCGGCTATCGGTTGGGGTCCGGCCGTAGGTTGCCGCCTCTGTTGCTCGATGATCGAGAGGCCGTCGCGGTGGCCATCGCCCTGCGTCTGGCCGCCGGGGGTGCGGTGGCCGGGGTCGGTGAGCATGCGTTGGGGGCGCTGACCAAGCTCGACCAGGTGATGCCCGGCCGACTGCGTGAGCGTGTCGCGGACGTGACCGAGTCGATGATCACGGTCCCCGGCACGGGTACTCCGGTGGAGCCCGAGCTGCTCATCGAGTTGGGGCATGCCGTCCGTGGCACCGAGCAGGTGAGACTGGAGTACCGGGATCGGGTGGGAAGGGAGAGCGAGCGCCGGGTTGAGCCGTATCGGATAGTGGTGCTCGGCCGACGCTGGTATCTGCTGGCGTTCGATCTCGACCGGGATGATTGGCGCACGTTCCGGTTGGATCGGATACACGCTCTGCACCGGTCCCGCTGGCGGTTCACTCCTCGTCCGACTGTCCCTGATCCGGCGGCGCATGTGCAGCATTCGGTCAGCACGGCGCCGTACGAGCATCGGGCGAGTGTCGTGGTGGACGCGCCGGCGGACCTGGTGGTCGAGTATTTCCCGCCCCCGTTCGGCACGGTGACCCCGGTCCGGACGGAGGAGCATCCCGACGGCGCGGCGTGCCGCCTGGTGACCGGCGCCGTGGAGTTGGACGACCTGGCGTGGGTACTAGCCCGGGTGCCCGCGCCGTTCACTGTGGAGTCGCCCGACGCCTTACGCCTGCGGCTCGCCTCGCTGGCAGACCGACTGGCCCGTGCCGCGGCCGCGGAGGATCCTGGCTGTGAGCCGGCAACGTCCAGCGAGCGCTGAACGCGATCAGCGAACTCAAGCGGACTGCCCCGCGCCAGCTGACCTGTCCCGTGACTGTCCCGGCCTCTGGCCTGCTGATCCCGGCTGGCTTGTGCCTTTTCCGGCCTCCGGCCAGCGGCCTTGCGGGGCGCGGTCGTGGCCGCGCGGTCGGGGGCGTGCGGTCGGGGGCGTGCCCGGCGGGGCGCGGTCGGGGTGGTGTCAGAAGGGTGGTGGTGGGTCCAGGAGGTCGCCCAGGGCGGCGTGTAGGGCTTTTTCGAGTCCGCTGGCGCTGTTGGTGTAGCGGTGGCG
>DWWG01000204.1 GCA_019119875.1 Candidatus Dietzia intestinigallinarum
TCGCGGCGCTGTCGCTGTGGCACGACGGTGTACTTCGGGTCCTCGGTCGACTCCATGCCGGCGTGGAACACGGCCCACCGGGTGGACGCGGAGCCGGCGGCCAGTGCGAGGCCGGCGATCGCCGAGGCCACGCGGCTGCGCCTGCCGAGGACCGCGCCGACCGCGCCGACGACGGTGAGCGCGCGGGCGGCGGTGTGGTATCTGCCGGCCCGGCCCTGGTGGAGTGGCTCCGCGGTGATCCCCATCGAGCGCTGCATGAACTGTTGTGCGCCGAGTTCCAGCACGGCGCCGCCGACGGCGAGGCGGCGCGCGGGCCCGGTCTCGTGCAGGGGGTTGAGGAGCATGCCGACGCCCCCGGACGCGGCGGCGGCGCTGCCGACAAAGACGAAGGGCAGTTCGTGACGGGCCTCGTGCCAGCTCGGCACGGCGGTGTCGGTGAGAAGGACCGCCGTATAGGAGGCGACGGCCGGCGCGATGGCGGCGGCGACGATCCCGGCCGGCCTGGACGCGCGGTCGATGAGGCCGACCGGCAGCACCCCGGCGAGACGTCGGGGGAGCAGGGGGACGATCTCGCGGCCGAGGGCGAGGCCGACGAACGGCCCGTAGGCGGACAGGATCCAGGTCCCCACGCTCATCGGCGAAGTCGGCTTGAACACCCGCAACATGTGGTGGAAGCGCTCCGGACGTCCCAGGTCGTTGACGAGGAAGTACAGGCTGGCCGTGATGCCGCCCAGCGCCACGACCCGCGCGGATCGCCGCTGCGCGGGGAGTCCGGCGAGATCCGCTCCCGCGGCGAGCAGCGAGGACCCCGCCGCGAGGCCGCCGAGGAACAGGTAGGCGGGGATGTCGGCCTCCCACGGCGGGGCCTTGACGATGGGCTTGCCGTAATAGGACTGGAACTCCGCCTCCGGCACCATGAGCTGCTCGCGCCCTCCGCGGCGACGCCGACGGGTGCGCGTGCGCTGCCCGGGGCCCGCCGGCACGGACTCTCCGGGCAGGCCGGCGCCGGGTCCACCCGCGTGGTCGGGCGAAGGCTCGTCGGGCTGGTCGGGGTCGGCCATCAGGATCGTCCCCCGGCGGCGAAGGCGACCACCGCGCCGCCGAGCAGTGTCGCGGCGGCGAGCGCGGCCTGCCGCCACATCGCCGGGGCGTGGCGCGTGGTCACGACCGGATCCGGCGGCAGACCGTACACCTCGGGGTCGTCGAGGAGCAGGAAGAACGCCCCGGTGCCGCCGACGCCGTTGCGGGCGTCGTGACCGTACAGCTGGGCGCGGGGCTCCCCGGCCTCGACGAGCTGGTCCAGACGCCCGACGGCCCGCTCGCGTAGTTCGTCGAGGTCACCGAACTGGATCGAGTCGGTGGGGCAGGCCTTGGCGCAGGCCGGCGTCATCCCCTCGGTGAGCCGGTCGTAGCAGAGCGTGCACTTCTGGGCGATCCCCACGGCGGGGTCGCCCGCGGGACCGGGACGTCGCTCGATGACCCCGTACGGGCAGGCGGAGACGCAGTAGCCGCAGCCGTTGCAGATGTCGTTCTGCACCACGACGGTGCCGAACTCGGTGTGCGCGAGCGCGCCGGTCGGGCACACGTCGAGGCACGCCGCGTGCGTGCAGTGCTTGCACACGTCCGACTCCATGAGCCACCGGAAGTCGGTGGCCTCCCCCGCGTCGCTCGTCTCCCCGGGCGGGGTCGACGTGGGCAGGCCGAGGTCGACCGGGGGCGGGGCCTCGACACCAGCCCCGAGCCCGGCACCGGCACCGGGGTCCGGGGCCGGGCTCGCCGCGGCGAGGTGGGCCGGTACCTCCTGCTCGATGAACGCCACGTGCCGCCACGTGGACGAGCCGAGCGAGCCGGTGTTGTCGTACGAATTCCCGGTGAGCTCGAGGCCGTCCTCGGGGATGAGGTTCCACTCCTTGCATGCCACCTCGCAGGCCTTGCAGCCGATGCACACCGAGGTGTCGGTGAAGAAGCCCTTGCGCGGCGGCGGGGCCTCGTAGCCTCCGTCGACGGCGGGGTCGACGTCACCGAAGAAGGACCGTCCGAGGTCGGACAGGAAGGCGGACATGGATCAGCTCTCCGTTCCCGGTTCGGTGCGGATTCCCGCACGGCGGCGATAGCCCTCGACGAACTCGAGGAGGGCCGGGCCGCGCGGGCGTCGTCCCGCGACGATGTCACAACTCGTGGCCTTGGTCGCCGGGATCGACACGTTGGGGTCGAGGCTCTGCGGCAGCAGGTCGTTGGCCGGGTCGCCGATGCTCACGCCGTTGCCGCCCCAGTGGTAGGGCAGGCCGATCTGGTGCAGCGTGGCGCCGTCGATGAGGAGCGGTCGCATCCGGCGCGTCACCAGCACCCGCGCCTCGATCGCGGAGCGTGAGGTGACGATGGTGGCCCAGCCGCCGTTTACCAGGCCTCGCTCGGCGGCCAGCTCGGGGCTGACCTCGCAGAAGAACTCCGGCTGCAGTTCGGACAGGTACGGCAGCGTCCGGCTCATCGCCCCGGCGGTGTGGTGCTCGGTCAGCCGGTAGGTCCCGAAGACGTAGGGGAACACCTCGCTGCCCGGCTCTCCGTGACCCGGCTGGGTCATGTTGTACGGCCCGGGACGTGAGTGTCCGGCGGGGTTGGAGTTCTGCCCGGGGTAGATCGGGTTACGGGTCGGTGACTCGGGCGGCTCGTAGTGCGCCGGCAGCGGCCCGTCCGCCAGGCCCCGGGGCGCGTAGAGCCAGCCGCGACCGTCGTCCTGCATGATGAACGGCTCGGCGCCGCCGATTGCCGCCTCCGCGACCGCTCCCTCCGGAGGCTCGTAGTCGGGTGCCTTGCCCGCCTCGAAGTCGGGCACGTCGTCGCCGACCCATCGGCCGGCGCCGTCGTCGGCCTCCGGGTCCCACCGCAGCAGCGCCTTGCGCTCGCTCCACGGCCGCCCCTGGGGGTCGGCCGAGGCACGATTGTAGAGGATCCGGCGGTTGGCCGGCCACGCCCAGCCCCATTCCGGGGCCACCTCGTTCTGTTCGTGCCGCGACTTGCGCCGTGCGGCCTGGTTGACGCCGTCGGCGTACACGCCGCAGTAGATCCAGCAGCCGCAGGCGGTGGAGCCGTCGTCGGCGAGCTGGGTGTACGACGACAGCGGCTCGCCGTCGGCGCGGCGGCCGTTGATCTCGGCCAGCACCGACTCGGCGTCGGGCTCGTCGGTGCCGTGCTCCACGGGGTAGTCCCAGGTCAGCTCCTGCAGGGGTCGGTCCCGCGGGTCGGTGGAATCGGCCAGCCGCTCCTTGAGGACGCGGCCCAGGTGGAAGTAGAACCACAACTCGCTGCGGGCATCCCCGGGCGGCTCGACCGCCTGGTGGCGCCACTGCAGCATGCGTTGGGTGTTGGTGAACGAGCCCTTCTTCTCCACGTGGTTGGCGGCGGGGAAGAAGAACACCTCGGTACCGATGTCCTCGGTGCGCATCTCACCCGTCTCGATCTCCGGACCCGACCTCCAGAAGTCCGCGCTCTCGATCATCACCAGGTCACGCACCACGAGCCAGTCGAGATTGGCCAGGCCGGCGCGCTGCATCCGACCGTTGGCCGTACCCACGGCCGGGTTCTCGCCGACCAGGAAGTAGCCGCCACCGCCCTCGTCGATCTGTCGCTGCACCGTCGAGGTCGAATCGTGTTTGCCGGTGAGGCGCGGCAGGTGGTCGAAGCAGTAGTCGTTCTCCGCCGTCGCCGCGTCGCCCCACCACGCCTTGAGCAGGCTCACGGTGTATGACCGCATGTTGCCCCAGAAGCCCTTGGCCTCCGCATCGGTGCCCACGTAGGAGTCGAGATCGTGGTGGTGTGAGGCGTTGGGGGTCGGCAGGTAGCCGGGCAGCAGGTCGTACAGGGTCGGGATATCTGTGGAGCCCTGGATGCTGGCGTGCCCGCGCAGCGCCATGATCCCGCCCCCGGGCCGCCCGATGTTGCCGAGCAGCAGCTGGAGGATCGACGCGGTGCGGATGTACTGCACGCCGACCGTGTGCTGGGTCCAGCCGACCGCGTAGCAGAACGCCGAGGTGCGGTCACGCCCGGAGTTCTCCGCCAGCGCCCGGGCCACCCGGAGGAAGTCGTCGACGGACACACCGCAGGTGCGCTCCACCATCTCGGGCGTGTACCGGCTGAAGTGCCGTTTGAGGATCTGGAAGACGCAGCGGGGGTCCTGCAGCGTGTCGTCCCGCGGCGGGGTGGCTGTGGTCGAGGACGCCCGGGCGCCACCCGATCCGGCCACCTCGGTGGGATTCTGTTCGGTGCCGTCATCGGCACCGCCGCTCTCGTGCGGTCGCTGGTCGCGCGCGCCCTCGTACTGCCACGAGTCGACCTCGTACTGGTTGCCCTCGTCATCGAAGCCCGAGAACACCCCGGCCAGGTCCTCGGTGTCGAGGAACTCCTCGTCGACGAGCATCGGGGCGTTCGTGTACGCCACCACGTACTCGTGGAACCACGCCTCGTGGGTGAGGACGTAGTTGATGAGCCCGCCGAGGAACGCGATGTCGGCACCGGCACGGATCGGGACGTGGAGGTCGGCCTTGGCGCTGGTCCGCGTGAACCGGGGGTCGACGTGGATCACCGTGGCGCCCCGACGCCGGGCCTCCATCACCCACTGGAAACCGACGGGATGGGCCTCGGCCATGTTGGAACCCTGGATGACGATGCAGTCGGAGTTCGCGAGATCCTGCTGGTAGTTCGTGGCACCACCACGCCCGAACGATGTTCCCAGACCGGGAACGGTGGAGGAGTGTCAAATGCGGGCCTGGTTCTCCACCTCGATGGCGCCGAGCGCCGTGTAGAGCTTCTTCATGAGGTAGTTCTCCTCGTTGTCCAGCGTCGCCCCGCCGAGGCTGGCGATCCCGCGGGTCCGCCGGACGGTGTCGCCGTTCGCGTCGGTCTCCTCCCAGAACCGCTCACGGGAGTCGAGCACGCGGTCCGCGACCATCTCCAGCGCCGTGTCGAGGTCGAGTTCCTCCCACTCGGTGGCATATGGCTTGCGGTGCAGCACCGTGGTGATCCGGTCCGGGTTGGTCACGAGTTGCTTGCTCGCCGACCCCTTGGGGCAGAGGCGGCCGCGGGAGACGGGGCTGTCGTCGTCGCCCTCGATCTGGATGACCCGGCCGTCGGAGACGTAGACGTCCTGCCCGCAGCCGACCGCGCAGAACGGACACACGCTCTTGACCACCGCGTCGGCGGTGGCGGTGCGAGGGGTGATCTCGAGGTGGCGCCGGGACCGGGTGGCCGCGCCGCGCCCGAGCAGGTCGCCGCTGGTGAGCTGGCGCCAGACCGGCCAGTTCTGCGGGGCGCCCCGCCGCGCCAGCTTCGGCCGGGACGAACGCTCCGGCTGGGACCGGGACTCTTGCGGCGACACTGACACCTCCGGACTCGTCGACCACCGCCCATGTAACGCCAGTCACGCCGGTCACCGCAACCGTTCGGCAGATCCGCCACCGCCACCGGTTTCGTCGTCGGAGATCCTCAGCATGATGGAGGGGGATGGAAGATCACACACCTACTGACGGCGACGAGCCCTTCGCGACCGTCGGGCTCATGGCCGACCCCGGGATGCCCAGCAGGGTGGCGGCGGCGATCGCGGACGACCTCGCCGACGACCTGACCCGCGAGCTCGGCGGCCGGTGGCGGGTCGAGTCCAGCCAGGAGACCCTCCCGCTCGGGCCGGACGGCGAGATCCGTCTCACCGAACACGCACCGCGGCTGTTGCAGGAGCACGAGTGGGATTTCGTGTTGTACCTGACCGATCTGCCCACGCGTCCCCGGGGGGTCCCCCTGCTCTACGACGTCAGCGGCTCCAGGGCCGCGGCGCTGGTGAGCCTGCCGGTGCTCGGTGTGTTCCGGGTGCGGTCGAAGGTGCGCAGGCTCGCACTTCAGCTGGTGGGTTCCGGTGTTCATCCGGAAGGGCTGGGCGCGCCCGGCGTCGACGGCCTCCCGCCCTCCGAGCAGCGCGGCCTCGGCTCCGAGGTGCGGCTGCTCGGGGGCATGGTGCGCAACAACAGGCCCACCCGCATGATGACGGCGCTGTCCGGCGTCGTGGTGGCCGGCGCGGGCTCGGGCGCCTTCGGCATCTTCTACGGCAGCATCGCCTCACTGGCGGTGGAGCTACATCCACTGCGCCTCCTGCTCATCAGTGGGATGGGTGTGGCGACACTGGTGACCTGGCTGATCCTGCGCAACGGCCTGTGGAACCCGGCCGACGACGAGATGATCCCGGGCAACCGACGCATGGACAACGCCGCCACGGTCCTCACCGTCGGCACCGGCGTGGGGATCATGTTCCTCGGTCTGCTGGTGGCCATGTTCCTGCTGGCGCTGGCGGTGATGGACGCCGACTACCTGCAGGATCAGCTCGGACGGCCGGTGACGATCCTCGACTATGTCCACCTGGCCTGGCTCTCCAGCTGCCTCGGCGCGTTCGCCGGCGCACTCGGCTCGAACTTCGACAACGAGGAGTCCGTCCGCGAGGCCACCTACAGCCTGCGGTGGCACGAGCGCCGCAAGATGTTCGACACCTACGCCACGCGCGACTCCGATCGACGCGAACAGCAGGAGCAGGAGCGGATCGAGCGCGAGCACGACGACGGGCCGGGCGACGACGGGCCGGGCGACGACGCGGTGGAGGACGACGGGCGGAGGGGGTAGACAAGGGGCCATGACCACCATGACCGTCTGCGCCCCGTCGTTGCCGGCAGCCTGCGGCGAGCTGTCGGGCGCGGTCGTCGCGGCGCTGACCTCCGGCGACACCTCCGCGCTGCCGAGGGTGTCGCCGGACGTCGATCCGATGGGCCGGGATCTCCAGCTCGCCCTCCAGACGCTCTACGAGCTGCACTACCGGGGTTTCGCCGGCGTGGACGCCGGGCTGGAGTGGGACCCGGAACTGCTTCGGCTGCGCGCCGCGCTGGAGGCGCGGTTCCTCGCGTATCTCCGCGACAACGTCGAACCCGGCGACGATCCGGTCGCCGAGATGGACGCGTTGTCGGTCGAGACCACCTCGGGGACGGGGCCGTCCTGGTACTTCAAGGACGAGGGCACCTGGGACCAGATGCGGGAGTACTTCGCGCACCGGTCGCTCTACCACCTCAAGGAGGGCGATCCGCACGCCTGGGCGATCCCGCGGATCCAGGGGCGGGCCAAGGCGGCGTTCGTCGCCGTGGAGTTCGACGAGTACGGCGCTGGCCGCGGCGACCGCGTGCACCAGCAGTTGTGGGCGGACCTCATGACCGCCGCGGAGCTTGACCCCGCCTATCTCGCCTACCTCGACCGGGTGCCCGCCGAGACGCTGGCGACCGTCAATCTCATGTCGCTGCTCGGCCTGCACCGGTCGAGGCGGGGCGCGACGCTCGGGCATTTCGCGGCCATCGAGATCACCTCATCGCCCGGGTCGGCCCGGTTCGTCGAGGGGCTGCGGCGCCTGGAGGCGCCCGGGGAGTGTGTGCACTTCTACGCCGAGCACGTCGAGGCCGACGCCGTGCACGAGCAGGTCATGCGGCACGACGTGATCGGGGACCTGCTCGGTCGTGAACCCGAGTTGGCCTCGGACGTCGTGTTCGGGATGCGGTCACTGGCGTATCTCGACGACCTCGCGGGCGATCTGTTGGTCGCGGCGTGGCGGCGCGGCGAGTCGTCGCTGCTCAACTGACCGCGACCGCCGCGCGGACTGCACTCAGTCGTCGTCCGCGGGCCGGACCTTCTTGCGATGACTGGTGTCGCACAGCGGGTAGTTGCGGCTGCGTCGGCACGCGCAGACCGCCACCACGAAGCGGTCCGAGCTGACGCGTTCGCCGTCCGGGGTGACGATCTCCACGGGCCCCTCCACGAGGACGGGCCCGCCCGGCACCACGCGAACGACCCGGGGCTCGCGGTCAGAGGCGGTGGGCACGGATCACCACCAGTTCCTCGGTCCGTCGTCCGGGCTCGAGCAGTCCGGACGCCTCGAGCTCGTCGGCCCGCGCGGTCATCACCGGGCCGAAGTCGATCATCTGCCGGGCCGCGGTGTGCGCGAGGAACCCCGAGTCGGTGAGCATCTGAACGGTCTGCCGGGGCGCGGAGAACTCGGACTGGACGAGCAGCAGGGCGCCGTTCGGGGCGATCAGCCGCGGCGCGAGGGCGCAGAGTTCGTCGAGCACCACCCGGCCGTCGGCCCCGGCGTTCCACGCGCGGTCGTGTCCGGTCCCGGTCGGGGGCAGCGTCGACGGCACGTAGGGCGGGTTGGCCACCACGAGGTCGAAGGGCCCGTGCCGCGCCGCGTCCTGCAGCGTGCCGAGCCGGACCTCGACGGGGAGCCCGCTCGCCGCCGCGTTGCCGGATGCGCACTCCACGGCGGCGGGGCACAGGTCAAAAGCGAGGACCTCCCGGGCCCCCAGCCCGGCGGCCTCGAGTGCCAGGACCCCGCTGCCGGTGCAGATGTCGAGGACGCGCCGCCCCTCGGCCAGCCCGCTGGCCCCGAGCACGCCGCTCAGCAGCCAGGTGTCCTCCTGCGGTGCGTAGACACCGTCGGTCACCTGCAGGGGAATGGTGCTGCGCAGTGGTGCGGCCATCTCGCCTCCGGTCGGATCGCGGGTGAGGCCACGAGTCAATCCCGACCCCCGCGGTGCCGCAACCGGACGGCAAGGCCGTCGCGCGCGGGCGGCGTGGCGCGACTGACGGCGCCGTACCGCGACTACTGCCAGTACAGCCCGCCGGGGGTGTCGCCGCCGCCGACGAGCGTGCAGGTGAGGACGGTGCCGTCGGGGCCGGCCACGGCTATGCCCTCCTGCGAGCAGGGGCCGCCGGGACTGGCCTGTCCGGGGCCGGCGTCTGCGCCGCCCGCGGGCTGCCATATCGGCCCGACGGTGGGGTCGTCGGTGCAGAACAGTGCCGAGCCGTCCTCGGCCTGGGCGACCTCGCCCACGGTGTGGCACGGCCCGCCGGTGTCCACGACGTTGGCGGGCAGTTCGGGAGCGGGCGCGGGAGCGGATGCCGGGGCCGGGGGCAGGGCCGCAGGCTCCGACACGGAGTCGGTCGGGGACGCGGCGGCCGAGGATGTGGGAGAGGGTGAAGACGACGACGACGTCGTCGTCGACCCCGTCGTCGAGGGGGCCGGGTCGTCTGCCGGGTCGGCGGAACAGGCGGAGAGCGCGAGCCCGGCCGTCATCGCCAGTGCGAGGACGGCCGGGACACGGCGACGTCCCGGGGTGGTGTGTGGGCGGTTCGTCGCGGTGCGGTTCATGCTCTCCAGTTCCTCTCGCAGGGGCCTCCTCGGCGGGCCCGTGTGTCAGGCCCCGATGATGAAGGCCTCGAGCTCGGCGCGTGCCTTGTCGTCGGCCATCTGGACGGGCGGCGACTTCATCAGGTAGGCCGAGGCGGGCAGGATCGGCCCGCCGATGCCGCGGTCCCGTGCGATCTTGGCGGCGCGGACGGCGTCGATGATGATGCCCGCCGAGTTGGGGGAGTCCCACACCTCGAGCTTGTACTCGAGGTTCAGCGGGGCGTCACCGAAGGCGCGTCCCTCGAGGCGAACGTACGCCCACTTGCGGTCGTCGAGCCATTCCACGTGGTCAGACGGCCCGATGTGGACGTTGCGGTCGTGGATCTTGCCCTTGAGGGAGCCTTCGAGGTTGGAGGTCACGGCCTGGGTCTTGGAGACCTTCTTGGACTCCAGGCGCTCGCGTTCGAGCATGTTCTTGAAGTCCATGTTGCCGCCGACGTTGAGCTGGTAGGTGCGGTCCAGCGCGACGCCGCGGTCCTCGAACAGCTTGGCCATGACGCGGTGGGTGATGGTGGCGCCGACCTGGCTCTTGATGTCGTCACCGACGATCGGGACGCCGGCGGCCCGGAACTTCTCGGCCCACTCCGGGTCGGAGGCGATGAACACGGGCAGGGCGTTGACGAACGCCACGCCGGCGTCGATGCAGCACTGCGCGTAGAACTTGTCGGCCTCCTCGGAGCCCACCGGGAGGTAGGAGACGACGACGTCGACGCGGGCGTCCTTGAGCGCCTGCACCACGTCGACCGGCTCGGCGGCGGACTCCTCGATGGTTTCGCGGTAGTACTTGCCCAGGCCGTCGATGGTCGGTCCGCGCTGGACGGTCACGCCGGTGGGCGGGACGTCGCAGAGCTTCATGGTGTTGTTCTCGGAGGCCAGGATGGCGTCGGCGAGGTCCATGCCGACCTTCTTGCCGTCCACGTCGAACGCGGCGACGAACTCGACGTCACGCACGTGGTAGTCGCCGAACTTGACGTGCATGAGGCCGGGGACGGTCGAGTCGATCGCCGCGTCCTTGTAGTACTCCACGCCCTGCACGAGCGAGGACGCGCAGTTGCCGACGCCGACGATCGCGACGCGCACCTTCTGGTCGGTCATTGGGGTTCTCCTTGTGATCGATTCTCTGTCTGGATGAGTTCGTTGATCCACCGCAGTTCGCGTTCGCTGGTCTCCAGCCCGAGCATGGTGAGCTGCCGGGCGTAACGCAGTTCGGTGGGGCCGGTGCGTGTGGTGGCATCCCGCTGGCTCTCGCGCCGCTCCTCGAGCACCCGGCGTCGACCCTCCAGCAGCCGCACCCGGGCGGGGCCGGGGGTGCGGTCGAAGAAGGCCAGGTGCACGCCGAAGCCGTCGTCGGTGAAGGAAGAGGTGCCGGGTTCGTCGAGCAGCGCCGCCAGCGTCTCCTTGCCGCGTGCGGTGATGCGGTAGGTCTTGCGTCCGCGCCGTGCGGTGGCGGGTGGGCGCGTGGCCGTGGCCGCGGAGGCGTCCTCGACGATGTCGCCCTGTTGCTGGAGGCGGCGCAGGGTGGGATACAGCGAGCCGAAGGAGACCGTGCGGACCGTGCCGAGCATCTCGGACAGTCGTTTGCGCAGTTCGTAGCCGTGCATCGGACGCTCGTCGAGCAGTCCGAGAATGGCCAGTTCGAGCATGCTGCCTCCTCCTTTCTCTCGCGCCTGACGGTGGTCGCCTGCGACGACGAAGAATGCTACACGCCCGGATGTATCGGGCCGATATAACCCGCTGTGGCATCACCCCGACGTGTCGGATTCGAGGCGCGGCCGGGCGGACCGTGGCGCACCGCAGGGGCGCCCCGGCCGGTGAGGCGGCCGGTGTCGGGCGGGTTCGGCCGGACGGTGCCGGGCCCGGCCCCGGGGTCGTAGGCTGGTCGGTGTGGACCAGGCCGACATGCGCGACCCGCGACCCGGGCCCTCACCGGGGACCGAGGACCCCACCGGCCGTGCGGCGCTCACCCGCCGACGGGTGGTGGATTTCGCGCTGCGTCGCCGCGGCGTCCTCGCCGAGCTGCAGGAGGGCGGCCAGTCGCTGCGAGAGGTCTGCGACGCGGACGTCTACCTGCAGCGTGCGGCCGGCTTCCACGGTGTCGGCACGGACACCGTCTGCCCGGTGTGCCGCAAGGAGAACCTCACCGAGGTGTCGTGGGTGTTCGGCGACGACCTCGGCTCCGCCTCGGGCTCGGCCCGCAGCGCCGACGAGATCGACCAACTGGCCCTGTCGCACGACGAGTTCACCGTCCACGTGGTGGAGGTGTGCCGCAGCTGCTCGTGGAACCACCTGATCCTGTCCTACGAGGTGGGGCTGCAGGCGGGGCAGGGCAGGCGCGTGCGCCGGGCGGCCCGCGAACGCAGTCGCCGGTCCTGACCGGAGCCCGCGGGCGAGGCCCCGGACACAGGCCACGCGCGAGCCGGGACGACCATTCCTCTCCGGCCGTGCCGGCGCCGCCGGAGCGGTCCCCGGACCCGAATTCGGACGCCCCGCGGAATGGCGGGTGGCGTGCGGCGGTTCTTCGATGAGGCCCACTTTCGTACACAATGGACGCCAGAGCACCGCCACCGGGGGTCGCCCGGACGGGTCGGCCCAGCTCGCAGGAGGGTAGAAGATGTCGCGAAGTGACCAGAAGGACAGCCGCGCTGACAGGGATCAGGACGATTCCGCACAGCACGGTTGGTTCCGCCGTCACCCCGTCTGGACGACTCTGATCCTCCTCGTCGTCGTCGTCCTCGTCATCCCCGCGGTGATCGTCGGCGTCGCCTACTCGCGCACCGACGTCCCCAGGCCCGGCAGCGTCGCCACCAACCAGATCTCGGAGATCTACGAGAGCGACGGCACCACGCTGATCGGCCGCATCGTCCCGCCGGAGGGCAACCGCACCCTGGTGGACATCGACACGGTCCCGGTCCACGTGCGCAACGCGGTGATCGCCGCCGAGGACCGCAGCTTCTACACCAACGAGGGGTACGACCCCACAGGCATCGGCCGCGCGGTGATCGGGCAGATCACCGGCGAGTCCACCGCGGGCGGCGGCTCCACCATCACCCAGCAGTACGTCAAGAACACGCTGGTCGGTGACGAGGTCACCTACGAGCGCAAAGCCAAAGAGATCATCATCGCGGCCAAGATGACGCAGGAATGGTCCAAGGACCAGATCCTCGAGGCCTACCTCAACACCATCTACTTCGGCCGCGGCGCCTACGGCATCGCCGCGGCGTCCGCCGCCTACTTCAACAAGCCCGTCGAGAACCTCACCGTCGAAGAGGGCGCCCTGCTGGCCGGCGTCATCCAGTCGCCCTCCGCGCTGGACCCGCTCGCCAACCGCGAGAACTCCGAGGGGCGCTGGAACTACGTCATGGACGGAATGGCGGAGATGGGGGCAATCGACGCCCAACAGCGCGCGGCGGCCGTGTTCCCGCAGGTCGTCGAGGACCCGCAGACCATCGAGCAGAACGTGGGCGACCCCACCAACGGGGCGATCCGCCGCCAGGTCCTCGCCGAACTGGCCATGTCCGGGATCGACGAGCAGATGCTCAACACCCGCGGGCTGAAGATCATCACCACCATCGACCGCGACACCCAGGAGGCCGTCCTCAACGGCGTCCGCACCAACATGCAGTACCAGAACGCGGACACCCGCACCGCGGTGGTGTCGATCAACCCCCGCACCGGCGGTGTGATCGGCTACTACGGCGGCGAGGAGGCCGAGGGCTGGGACTACGCCAACGCCCCCCTCCAGACCGGATCGACCTTCAAGATCTTCGGCGTGGCCGCCGCCCTCGAGCAGGGGATCAGCCTGGGCACCCCCGTGTCCTCGGCGCCCGTCACCACCGGCAACGTCACCGTCACCAACGTCGGCGGGCAGTCCTGCGGCTCCTGCTCGGTCTCGCAGGCGCTCAAGATGTCGCTCAACACCTCGTTCATCCGGCTCCAGCGGATGCTGGACAACGGCCCCAACGACACCCGAGAGATCGCGCACCGCGCCGGGATCGCCAAGGAGATCCCCGGCCTGCCCTGGGAGACGCTGACCGAGCAGGGCGAGGACCCGTACGACGGGATCATCCTGGGGCAGTACCCGGTCCGGGTGCGCGACATGGCCAACGCGCTCGCCACCTTCGCCGACGAGGGCATGTACCACCAGTCCCACTTCATCGAACGGGTCGAGACCGCCGACGGCGAGATCCTGCTCGACAACTCCTCACCCGAGGGCGAGCAGGTCATCGACGAGGACGTGGCCAACAACCTGACCTCCGCGATGGAACCCATCGCCGCCTACTCCAACGGGCACTCGCTGGCCGGCGGACGCCCCTCGGCAGCCAAGTCCGGCACCACGCAGCTCGGCGACACCGGACTCAACAAGGACGCCTGGTTCGTCGGCTACACCCCCTCCATCGCGACCGCGGTCTGGGTGGGCACCGACGACAACAAGCCGCTGTACAACGCCTACGGCGGCACCATGTACGGCGCCGGGCTCCCCGCCGACATCTGGAAGTCCGTGATGGACGGCGCCCTGTCCGGGTCCGACTGGGAGCAGTTCCCCACCCCCGGCATGATCGGCGGCCAGGCCGGCGCCTCCAGCTGGGAGTCCTCCGGCAGCAGCTCCGGCACCAACTCCGGAGCCGGTCAGACCACCGCCCCGCAGGTGCAGCCCGAGCCCTCCGCGCCGGTGGAGCCCGTCGAGCCGCAGCAGCCCGCGCCCCAGGATCCCCCGCTGACCATCCAGGTCCCCGGCCTGCCCGAGATCGTGATCCCCGGCGCAGGAGGTGGCGGGGCCCCCGCGCCCGCCCCGGAGCCGGCCCCCGCGCCGGGTGGCGGCGCCGGAGGTGGAGGCGGTGGCGGTGACACCGGAGGCGGTGGAGCCGGTGGCGGCGCCGGCGGTGTGGGCGGTGGCGGCGCCGGCGGTGGCGGGGCCTGATGCCCGCGCCGTGGGGCCCGGGCGGTGACGTGTTGGCTCCGGCCGGTGACGCGTTGCCCCCGACCTCGCCCCCGTCCGGTGACGTGCGCGTCGACTAGAGTGTGGCCGTGCTGAGCAACGGTCGCCTCTCCCCGCTGCCGCTCGACGAGGACCTTCGTTCCCTGTCCCCGCAGGAGCGGGTCCGTCCCGGCGACGGCCCGGCGAGAACCGTCCTCGACGCCTGGGGCGGACCGGTCGGCGAGCACGCGGCGGTCGGTCGCCAGCCCTTCTGGACGCCGCTGCGCGTGATCATGCTGTTCGCCGTGATCTTCCTGGCGTTCGGCTTCTTCTCCAAGGCGGCCTGCCTCGAGACCTCCCACCCCACCGACGGGTCGCAGCCGGGCCTGATGTGGGACGGCCGCCAGTACTACAAGGCCTGCTACGCGGACCCGCTGCCGCTGTACTCCGCCGAGGGGTTGAGCCAGGGCGCGTTCCCGTACAAGTACTCGTGGGTCACCGATTCCGGCGAGGTCCGGTACATGGAGTACCCGGTGCTGTCCGGGATGTTCCAGTACGTCACCGCGCAGGGGGCGCAGGCCTGGCACGCGGTGTTCCCCGGTGGACCGATCGAGGTGATCAAGTACTTCGTCCTGGGGGTGGTGCTGCTGGCGTTCATGTGGATGGTCGCCGTCTGGGCCACCTACCTCTCGGCCGGTCGCAGGCCGTGGGACACCCTGCTCATGGCGGCCAGTCCGCTGGTGATCTTCCAGGCGTTCACCAATTACGACCTCATGGCCGTCGCGTTCGCCTCGGTCGCGTTGTTGCTGTGGGCGCGGCGTCGACCGGTCTGGGCGGGGGTCGTCCTGGGGTTGGGGGTGGCGGCGAAGCTGTACCCGTTGTTCCTGTTCGGTGCGCTGCTCGTCGTGGCGATCCGACGACGACGACTACTCGAGCTCGGTAAAGCCGTTGCCGCAGCGATCGTCGCCTGGTTAGTGGTCAACCTGCCGATCATGATCGGATTCCCGCAGGGCTGGCGGGAGTTCTTCCGACTCAACTCGGACCGGCCCGCGAATCCCGAGAGCATCTACGCGGTGGTCCAGGGGCTCACCGGGTGGGCGGGTTTCGACGTCGGCCGGGCGGCAGGGGAGGCGCCGGCGACGTTGAACATGGTGTCGTTGGTGTTGTTCGCGGCCGGTTGTGTGGCGGTCCTCGTGATCGGGCTGACCGCGGCCACCACCCCGCGCATCGCCCAGTTGGCGTTCCTGATCGTGGCGTTCTTCCTGCTCACCAACAAGGTGTGGAGCCCGCAGTACTCGCTGTGGCTGGTCCCGCTGGCGGTGCTCGCGGTGCCGCGGGTGAAGGTGCTGCTGCCGTGGATGGCGTTCGACGCCCTGCTGTGGGTCGCGCACATGTCGTACTTCCACGGGGTGGCCAACAAGGGGATCGACCCGGAGCTGTTCCACACGCTGGTGCTGGTGCGCAATCTGCTGGTCGTGGCGGTGTGCGTGGCCGTGATCGTGGAGATCTATCGGCCCGATCTGGACCTGGTCCGACGAAGCCACCGGGACGACCCGCACGGCACCGATCCGCTCGCGGGCGTGTTGGCCGGACCGCGTGCGGACCGGTCGGACGCGGGAGGCCCGTCTGCTGCCGGGGCGTCCGGGGGCGGGACTGCCGCGGACGGACCTTCCGGAGGCGGACCTTCCGGGGGCGGGGCGGCCGGGTCTCGCTCATCCGCCGGCGGGTCATCCGCGTCTCGCTCACGAGCGGACGGACCACCCGCGGACGGACCACTGGAATACGTTGCACAGTCAACCGGGCAGGGCGCCGAACCGGCCGCTCCAGATACCTCCGGAGACGCTCACGAGAAGGAGAATCCTGCCCGATGACCACCACCCAAATGATCTGGATGTTCATCTTCATCCTCATCGGATTCATCTGCATGGTCACCGCGGCCGGTGGCTACCGAGCGGGCTGGCGGCAGCCGGTGTGGATCGGCTGGACGGTGGCGGCGTTTCTGTTCCTCACCGTGATCCCGGTGACCCAGGCGCTGACGATGGGTCTGCAGCACGGTTGACCCGAGCCGCGCCGGCGGTGGCGGTGGTGGCTGCGGCGCCGGAGGCGAAGGCGGCGGCGGTGGTGGCGGCATCCGCGCTCGCGCCTGCCGTGGTCCTTGTCCTCCCGGTCGCGTTGAGTCGCTGCGTCAGGGGTGTCGGGGAATTGTCCTGGGGGAATGCTGCACGGATCGACTCGACGGGGTCGGGTGGGGGCTGGTGGTGGCATCCGCGCTCGCGCTTGCCGGGGCCCGGCGGGGTCGGGTGGGGGCTGGTGGTGGCATCCGCGCTCGCGCCTGCCGGGGCGGGTGGGGCGTCGGCAGGTCGAGGGATTTCACTGCTGCATCCCGCGCGGGGTAACCTTGAGCGGTTGCTGACGCAACGACCCTCCTGCCACGGAGACACCGTGGCCGAAATCTGTAGTCCACAGGAGGTGATGAGGTCCCGTGCGTCAATACGAAGTAATGGTCATCCTCGATCCGAGTCTCGACGAGCGCACCGTGGCGCCGTCGCTGGATACGTTCCTGAACGTGATCCGGCAAGAGG
>DWWG01000205.1 GCA_019119875.1 Candidatus Dietzia intestinigallinarum
CTCCAACCCGGCCACGATCATGACCGACCCGGAGTTCGCCGACGCCACCTACGTCGAGCCGATCACGCCGGAGTACATCGACAAGATCTTCGTCAAGGAGGCCGCGGAGGGGCATCCCGTCGACGCGGTCCTGGCGACCCTCGGCGGACAGACCGCCCTGAACGCGGCCATGCAACTCGATGCCCAGGGGATCCTCGCCAGGCACGGCGTGGAACTCATCGGCGCGGACATCCCGGCGATCAACCGGGGTGAGGACCGCCAGATGTTCAAGGACATCGTGGCCAGCGTCGGTGGCCAGTCCGCCCGGAGCGCGGTCTGCCACACCATGGACGAGGTCCACGCGACCGTCGCCGAACTCGGCCTGCCCGTCGTCGTGCGCCCGTCCTTCACCATGGGGGGCCTCGGCTCGGGCATGGCGTACACCACCGAGGATCTCGAGCGGATCGCCGGTGGTGGACTCGCCGCGTCACCCACCGCGAACGTCCTCATCGAGGAGTCGATCCTCGGCTGGAAAGAGTATGAGCTCGAGCTCATGCGCGACCACAAGGACAACGTCGTGGTGGTCTGCTCGATCGAGAACGTCGACGCGATGGGCGTCCACACCGGTGACTCGGTCACCGTCGCCCCGGCCATGACGCTCACCGACCGAGAGTTCCAGAACATGCGGGACCTGGGAATCGCGATCCTTCGTGAGGTCGGCGTGGCCACCGGCGGCTGCAACATCCAGTTCGCCATCAACCCGGCCGACGGCCGCCTCATCGTGATCGAGATGAACCCGCGTGTCTCCCGGTCCTCCGCCCTGGCCTCCAAGGCGACAGGCTTCCCGATCGCCAAGATCGCCGCCCGCCTGGCGATCGGCTACTCCCTCGACGAGATCACCAACGACATCACCGGCGAGACGCCCGCCAGCTTCGAGCCCACACTCGACTACGTCGTGGTCAAGGCCCCGCGTTTCGCATTCGAGAAGTTCCCGGGCGCCGACGACACGCTGACCACCACCATGAAGTCCGTCGGCGAGGCCATGAGCCTCGGCCGGAACTTCCGCGAGGCACTGGGCAAGGTCATGCGCTCGCTCGAGACCAGGGCCGCCGGGTTCTGGACCCTCCCGGACGAGGCCATCGCCCCGGGCCGGTCCGACGACCTGGCAGCGGTGCTGGACGACCTGCGACGTCCCACCGAGGGCCGCCTCTACGACGTCGAGCTGGCACTGCGTCTCGGCGCCACGGTCGAGCAGGTCCACGAGGCCTCCGAGATCGATCCGTGGTTCATCGACGAGGTCGCGGCGCTGGTCGAGCTGCGCCAGAGGATCATCGACGCCCCGGTGGTGGACGAGACCCTGCTTCGCACGGCCAAGCACAACGGCCTGTCGGATGCCCAGATCGCGGCACTGCGGCCCGAGTTCGCGGGTGCGCAGGGCGTCCAGCGCCTGCGTCACCGGCTGGGCGTCCGTCCCGTCTACAAGACCGTCGACACCTGCGCCGCCGAGTTCGAGGCCAGGACCCCCTACCACTACTCGACCTACGAGCTCGATCCCGCGGCCGAGTCCGAGGTGGCCCCGCAGACCGAGCGCGAGAAGGTGATCATCCTCGGCTCGGGACCCAACCGGATCGGCCAGGGCATCGAGTTCGACTACTCGTGTGTGCACGCCGCGCTGACGCTGTCCGAGGCCGGGTACGAGACGGTCATGGTCAACTGCAATCCGGAGACCGTCTCGACGGACTACGACACGGCGGACCGCCTGTATTTCGAACCCCTGACGTTCGAGGACGTCATGGAGGTCTTCCACGCCGAGTCGGAGTCGGGCACCGTGGCCGGGGTGCTGGTCCAGCTCGGTGGTCAGACCCCGCTGGGGCTCGCGGGCCGGCTCGAGGAGGCCGGCGTACCGATCGTGGGGACCAGCCCGTCCGCGATCGACCTCGCCGAGGACCGCCGCGAGTTCGGTGAGGTCCTGGTCAGGGCCGGCCTCCCGGCGCCTGCGTTCGGTACGGCCATCAACGCCGACGAGGCGACCGAGATCGCCGCGAACATCGGGTACCCGGTCCTGGTGCGCCCCTCGTACGTCCTCGGTGGTCGCGGAATGGAGATCGTCTACGACGAGGACTCCCTGCGCTCGTACATCGATCGTGCCACCGAGATCAGTCCGGACCGCCCGGTCCTCGTCGACCGGTTCCTCGACGACGCGGTGGAGATCGACGTCGACGTGCTGTGCGACGGCACGGAGGTCTACCTGGGCGGTGTGATGGAGCACATCGAGGAGGCCGGCGTCCACTCCGGTGACTCGGCGTGTGCGCTCCCGCCGATCACACTCGGGCAGGACGACATCGATCGCGTCCGCAGGTCGAGTGAGGCCCTCGCCTTCGGCATCGGGGTCGAGGGACTGATGAACGTCCAGTACGCCCTCAAGGACGATGTGCTGTACGTACTCGAGGCCAACCCCCGCGCCAGCCGTACGGTGCCGTTCGTCTCCAAGGCGACCGGTGTCCATCTCGCCAAGGCCTGCGCCCGGATCATGATGGGCGAGTCGATCGCCGAATTGCGGGCCGCCGGACTGCTGCCCGCCGACCGTGACGGAGGCTCGTTGCCCGCCGACGCACCCGTGGCGGTCAAGGAGGCGGTCCTGCCGTTCAACCGTTTCCGTACCCCGGACGGTGACACGGTGGACTCCCTGCTCAGCCCGGAGATGAAGTCGACGGGCGAGGTCATGGGCATCGGACCGGATTTCGCGGTGGCCTTCGCCAAGGGACAGCTCTCCGCCGAGGGCGTCCTCCCGACCTCGGGCACGGTTTTCGTGTCCGTGGCGAACCGGGACAAGCGCTCGATGGTGTTCCCGGCCCAGCGTCTCGCGGCGCTCGGGTTCACCGTCCTGGCGACGGAGGGCACCGCTCTCATGCTCCGCCGGTACGGCATCGCCTGCGAGACGGTGGCGAAGCTGACCGAGTCCGGGACGGGACCCGTCGACGCCGAGGGCACTCCGGTGCGGACGATCGTCGACCGCATCAACGCCGACGAGGTGGACCTGATCCTCAACATCGCCTCCTCGACAGGGGGAACCCGGGCCGACGGCTACGAGATCCGGTCCTCCGCGATCTCTCGCCGGGTGCCGTGTGTGACCACGGTGCAGGGCGCCACCGCGGCGGTCCACGGTATCGAGGCGATGCGCCGGGGGGACGTCTCCGTCAGCCCGCTGCAGCAGCTGCACTCGGGATTCGCAGCCCGATGACCGACGCCGCCCCCGGGGGCCCGTTCGGCGTCCGTCTCCGGTCCGCCGTGGCGGAGCGGGGCAACCTCTGTGTGGGAATCGACCCGCATCCGGCGCTGCTCGAGTCCTGGGGGCTCGGTGTCAGCGCCGCCGGGGTCTCCGAGTTCGCGCGGCGCGCGATGGCGGCGTTCGGCGACCTCGTCCCCGCTGTCAAACCGCAGGTGGCCTTCTTCGAGGAATACGGGTCCGCCGGTCTGGCGGTGTTGGAGGACCTGCTCGGGGAGATCTCCACGGCCGGGGCACTGTCGGTGGCGGACGCCAAACGCGGGGACATCGGTTCGACGATGGCCGGGTACGCCCGCGCCTGGCTGGCCGATGACGCCCCGCTGGCGTGCGATGCGCTCACCGTCTCGCCGTACCTCGGCGTGGGATCGCTCGACGCGGCTTTCGAGGCCGCTGCCGACAGCGGCAGGGGCGTGTTCGTCCTCGCCCGCACCTCCAATCCGGAGGCCGGTGGCCTCCAGAACGCCGTGGGGGAGCGGGGAACCGTCGCCCAGTCGGTGGTCGACGAGGTCCGCCGAAGGAACGACGCCGTGAGCGAGGGCGGCGTGGGCTCTTTCGGCGTCGTGGTGGGCGCCACGGTGGCCGATCCACCCCGATTGGACGCGCTGCGGGGACCGGTCCTCATGCCGGGAGTGGGGGAGCAGGGCGGATCTCTCGCCGACGTGCGACGCATAGCGGGCTCCGCGTTGCCCGACACCCTCGTCAACATCTCTCGCCACGTGCTGCGGGCGGGCCCGGATGTCGAGACGATGCGATCGGTGGTCGCCGAGCTGAGCCACCGGTACCGGTTCGTCGATGCCTCCTGAGCACCGCATTCACCTCTGTTCACACCGGGCACAGGCGTTACCGGGCGCACTGATGTGAACTGGCGCCCTCTCGGCACATTTCAGGCGTTTCTCATCGCGTCCCTCACCGCTCAGGGCTAGTCTGCCTCTAACCTCGAAGCGTCAAATCGCATGTCAGGCAGGGTTCCGCTCGGGGCCCCCGTGCCGGGGCACGGTATGTCGGCCGCGTACTGTTGCTGAGGTCATCAGGCCCGCTGCGGTCGTCGCCCCCGTCAGGGGAGCGGCATCGCCCGGGTACGGTGAGCACGAGGGAGCGCCCGCTCCCGGAACGATCCGCAGCCCGCGGACGCGCCGGGAACGGTCACCGCACACCAGGCGCCGGTGTCCTACGTTGGACATCAGCGTGAGTCATGAGACACACACGAACGAGACGGAGGAATTGTGGCCCTTCCCCAGTTGACCGATGAGCAGCGTGCTGCTGCTCTGGAGAAGGCGGCTGCGGCCCGTCGTGCCCGGGCTGAGCTCAAGGAGC
>DWWG01000206.1 GCA_019119875.1 Candidatus Dietzia intestinigallinarum
TCCGCCTTGAGCTCCTCGACCAGGTCCGCGGCCAGCTCGGGATCGTAGGCGGGGCCCTGCTGCCCGTCGTAGAAGCGGGACGACTCGGCCAGTAGTGCCGAGGTGGGCTGGCCCAGGCCGTCGGTGAGCCGGTCGTTGATCAGCTCCCTGTCGAGCCCGTGGGCCACGGCCTTGCGCGCCCGCTCGTCGGTGAAGACACCGTCGTAGCCCGCCGCGCCGTTGTTCATGACGATCGCGCGGCCCGAGCTGATCACCGACAGGAAGCCCGGCGCGTCGTCCTCCATGGCCTCGTTGATGAACTGGGCGCCGCGCAGGTACCCCACCTGCACCTCGTCGTTCCGGAACGCCTCGAGCGTGGCCTGCGACCCGGGGATCGAGATGAATCGCAGGGTGGGGCAGACCGGGCCGCCGTAGTAGCCGGGGTTGGGCTCCAGGACCACCTCCTGGCCGGGGGTGTTGTGGGCCAGGACGTACGCGCCGGCGCCGATCGGGTTCGCGGCCCACTCCTCCGGGCCCATCTCCGTGTACGCGTCCCGGGGGATCACCTCACCGGCCGAACGCGTGAGGGCGAAGGGGAAACCGGCCCACGGCTCGCCCAGCTCGAACTCGACGGTGAGGGGGTCCACGACGCGGATCGACTCGATCTCGTCCACATCCGTCTTGGCCCCGGACGCCGTGGCGGGATCGGCGTGCAGCTCCATGGTGAACTTCACGTCGTCCGCGGTGAGCGGGTCGCCGTTGGAGAAGGTCACCCCGTCCCTGAGCGTGAGGGTCCACACCGTGTTGTCCTCATTCGGCTCCAGGGACTCGGCGAGCTTGGGCTCGAACTCCGCCGTCTCCGGGTTCCAGCGCATGAGCCGGTCGAAGACGGCCGCGGACTGGGCGCCCCCGCGCAACCCGTAGTGGCCCTGGCCGGGGGAGAAGGAGGGCAGCATGACGTACTCGCCCATGACGATGGTGCCGCCGGCCAGGTCCTCGGTGCAGCGGCTCGACTCGTCCGGGGTGCGGAAATCCCTGTCCTCACCCGCGCGAGGTGTCGTGTCGTTGCCGCCGCCGCAGGCGGCGAGGGTCAGTGTGGTGGTGGCCAGAAGGGCGACGCCGAGCTTCTTCACGCAGACTCCAGACTCTCAGGGGGCACGGCCGACGGCACGCTGTGGCGCTCGTCACTATCTGTGGACCTTACGTGGAGTTGACACCCGTGAAGCGAGGATTCGGCGTTTGTGTTGGACGGACGTCCGGCGAAGGGGCGGACACGGTGCTGATCGCGCAGCACCGTGTCCGCCCCCGGGGACCGGCGGTTTCGGTCATCCCAGTTCTTGCAGGGTGACGGGCCCTCCGGTGTCCAGATCGGACGCGGCGGGGTCGTTCATGGCCACCGCGACCATGCCGTCGTGGAACACCTGGATCGAGCCGCCCTCGAACTCCTGGATCCAGCCGGCGTCGGTGGTGCTCTCGTCGCCGACGGGCAGGCCGAGGGCGCTCTGCTCGCCGCCCAGGGTCCACCAGGCGGTCCGGATCAGACCCCACGTGACGTAGGTGCCCGAGTCCGGGACGGAGTAGATCGACCCGCCCTCGAAGTGGTTGCCGCGCGCGACGGTCTCCGAGGCGCCGGACTGGGCCGACGACCACTCCCGCGTGGTCGGGTACATCAGCGGTCCGTGCTCCCAACCGCCGTCCGGCCCGGTGGTCTCGCCCCACTTGGTCCGGATCTCGCCACCGATCTGGTTGGCGTAGCCGTCGTTGACCAGGGGGTGCCAGTAGATCGCCTGATCGTTGGCGAAGTCCTGCCATCGCCCGCCTCGGGCCGCATCGAGTTCGGGGGTGACGGCCTGGCCGAAGAACTCCTCCGGGGTCTGGTCGTTGGCTGCCGCGGCCTCGTGGTACTCCAGCTCGATCCGGCCGCCGACGGGGTGATCCGCGCCGGCCGTCGGGGCGGCCATGCCGGACAATCCGGCGAACGCACCCACGCAGACCGCGGTGGTGAGAAGTCGGTTTCCGAGCCCGCGCGACGTGCGGACGGACTGGTCGGGGACAGTGGTGGTGTGCATGACGGTCTCCTTGACACCACCCGGACGGGGCCGGGTGGATGGTCGGGGATAGGACGACTGCACCGGTGCTGTCATGAAAGCCGATTCTGCTCTCGATGACTACCCGGAATATCGAGACCACTGTGAGTCGCGTTACACAGGGCGTCGGATCAGATCCGTTGAAAAGCACCAGCAATGGGGTCTCCAGGGGGGGTGGTGGGCGGTGCCGTTGGCCTCCTGCGTCCAGTCGCCTGCGCCGGTGCGAGTCAGGCGGGCAGGAGCAGATCGCGCTTCTCCGCGACCATCTCGCGGATCGCCTGCATGACCGTGGTGGACGCGGACCGGCGGAGCTGACGTGGTGCCAGTACCGCGGTGTAGGTCGGGGTGAACCCCACCTCGTCCCAGAGGACCCTCCGTAGGTCCGGAAAGGGTTCTGCGAGGCGTGCGTCCGACGTAGACCGCGTCGTCGATCCCGTCATCCGGGCAGCTCTTTACCTGGGGTGTTTCCTGAATCGGGTTGTTTCGCGACAGGGGAAACGGCTCTGAGAAAGAAACGTCTCGGGTGGTCGTCGGCGTTCGTCGGTGTCGTCGTCGTCCCCCCGCGCCTCACCGGCCCGCCGACACGGCGACGATCGTGCCGATCTCCCCGATGTACGAACCGCGACAGTGGCAGACCGTGCCGTCGAACTGTTCCGGCCATGCGCCACGCACGTCGGGTGTCGTAGACCACTCCTACGCTGTGTGGGACCGATCCGATCCGGTTCGTCCGGGTTCGGCGCGACCCCGAGGTGTCAGGAGAATCCGGTGGACTATGCGGCTGTCGAGTCGCTGCGCGAGCGGCATCCCGCCTGGCGGATGCTGTGCGCCAACCACGCACCCCTGCTCCTGTCGTTCCTCGGGCGCTTCTTCGTG
>DWWG01000207.1 GCA_019119875.1 Candidatus Dietzia intestinigallinarum
AGGGAGTAGTGCACGCGGGGGCGCAGGCGGCCCCGGTGGCGCCGGTGGAGGGTCTCGGCCTTGAAGGTGGCCATGTCCACGCCGGTGGGGCAGTCCGAGGAGCAGGCCTTGCAGGCCAGGCACAATTCGAGGGATTCCTCGACGGCCGGGTGGGTGACGGGAAGGGTGCCGCGCACGACCTCCTGCAGGACGCGGGCCCGCCCGCGGGTGGAGTCCTTCTCGTCACCGGTGGCGCGGAAGGACGGGCACATCACGCCGCCGGTGGAGGTGCGGCAGCGACCGACCCCGATGCACGCCTGGACGGGGTGGGCGCCGTCGGCGGCGGTGAGCAGACCCAGGCCGTGTGGGGGTCGCCGGTCGGGCACACCCGCCAGCGCGAGGTCGGCATCTATCGGCCGGGTGGAGGTGAGGCCGCCCGGTGCGAGGAGTCCGGCGGGGTCCCAGATCCGTGCGAAGCGGTCGAAGGCGCCCAGCATCTCGGGCGAGTACATGATCGGCAGCAGTTCGGAGCGGGCGCGGCCGTCGCCGTGCTCGCCGGACAGCGACCCGCCGTGTCGTACCGCGAGGCGGGCGGCGTCGGTGCAGAAGTCGCGGAAGACGGCCCGGCCGGCGTCGCTCCGCAGGTCGAAGCTGATGCGGATGTGCATGCAGCCGGCGCCGAAGTGCCCGTACATCACCCCGGTGAGCCCGTGTCGGGTGAGCAGCTCGCGGAATTCGGCGAGGTAGTCGGCCAGTCGCTCCGGCGGTACGGCGGCGTCCTCCCAGCCGGGCCAGGATTCGATGGTCCGGCCGGTCTCGGGGTCGGTGAGGCGTGAGCTGAGCCCGGCGCCGTCCTCGCGGACCCGCCACAGGTCGGCCCGGGCGACGGGGTCGGTCACGACGAGCGCCTCCACCGCGTGGCCGTCCCGCGTCAGCTCGTCGGCCAGGCCAGCCACGCGTGCCTCGAGCCCGCTGGCCGCAGCGGCGCTGCCGGCGGCGGTGTCGGTGGTGGCAGTGCTGCCGGTGTCGGTGGCGGGGGTGGCGGCCTCGTCGTCGTCCAACTCGATGAACAGCCACGCCCGACCGTCGGGGAGTTCGGCGACGGAGTCGGCGCCGCGCCGCCGGCGCATGGTCTCCACGATCACCTCGTCCACACCCTCTACGGCGGTAGGGCGATGCCGCAGGATGGCGGGCACGTCGCGGGCGGCGTCCACCACGTCGGCGTAGCCCACCACGAGCAGGCCGGTCCGCGCGGCACGCGGCACGAGCCGCAGGGTCGCAGACGTGATGATCGCGCACGTCCCCTCCGAGCCCACGAGCGCCCGGGCCACGTCGAAGCCCTCCTCGGGCAGCAGGTGTCGCAGGTGGTAGCCCGACACCTGCCGGGGGAAGCGGCCGAGTTCGGTACGGATCGCGCCCAGGTGGTCGGAGGCCAGGTCGCGCAGCTGTGCGGTCAGATGCTCGGCGCGGGCGGCGGCGGGCCCGTCACGCGGGTCGGTGGCTTCGATGCCGCCGCGGGTGGCGGTCAGGCGCAGGCCGTCGGCGGTGACCAGGCGGAGGGCCTCGACGTGGTCGGCGGTGCGGCCGTGCCGGACCGAGTGGTTGCCGCAGGCGTCGTTGCCGATCGCGCCGCCGACGCAGGCCCGCGACTGGCTAGAGGGGTCGGGGGCGAAGGTCAGGCGGCCCCCGGTGGCGGCGTGGACGGCCGCCCGCAGGTCGGTGAGCACGACGCCGGCCTCGGCGGTCGCGGTGGGAACAGCGGTGGTGGGCACGGCGGCGGTGGGAACAGCGGCGGTGGGCACGACGGCGGTGCCGGGGGTCTCGTCCACCGCGAGCACCCGGTTCATGTGTCGCGACAGGTCCAGGACGAGGCCGTCGCCGATCGCGTTCCCGGCCATCGAGGTCCCCCCGCCCCGGGCGGTGGCCGGCACACCGAGGCGGTGGCAGACCGCCATCGCGGCGGCGACCTCGGACTCGGTGCGCGGGAACACCACCGCCGCGGGCACGACCCGATAGTTGGAGGCGTCGAAGGAGTACTCGGCGATGCGGCGGGGGTCCGCCTCGGGTGCGAGGCCGGCCTCGGTGAGCGCGCCCAGCAGCTCCTCGCGGCGGGCCCTCGCGTCGGCGGCACCCGCCCCGGCGGCCCCCACCGCGGCGGTCACGACCGGCCCACGACCCGGTGGACGGCGCGCGTGAAGCGCTCGACGCCCGAGTCGACCTCGTCGGCGGTCACGACCAGGGCCGGGATGATCCGCACGATCGAGCCGGTCGGCCCGCAGGTCAGGGTGAGCAGGTCCTCGTCGATGCACGCCTGCTGGACGGCGCCGGCCAGGCGGGCCCCCTCGAGCGCGCCGGGGGAGCCGGCGGGCGCGGTGGCGTCCCCGAACTCGACGGCGAGCATGAGCCCGGTCCCGCGGATGTCGCAGATCTCGCCCACGCCTGCGAGGTTACGCCGCAGCCCGTCGAGAAGCTGGGCTCCGCGCTCGGCGGCGGCCGCCACCAGCCCCTCGCGCTCGATGACGTCCAGCGTCGCGACGGCCGCCGCGGCCGCGACCGCGTTGCCGCCGTAGGTGCCGCCCTGCGAACCGGGCCACGCCCTGGCCATGATCTCCTCCGGCGCGGCGATGGCCGAGATGGGGAACCCCGAGGCGATGCCCTTGGCGGTGATGATCACGTCCGGCACCAGCCCGTCGGTGTGCTGGTGGCCCCAGAACCGGCCGGTGCGGCCGACCCCGGCCTGCACCTCGTCGAGCACCAGCAGCGCACCGTGCGCGGTGGCGCGCTCGCGCAGGCCCTGCAGGTAGCGCGGCGGAACGGCCATGTAGCCGCCGTCGCCGAGCACGGGCTCGACCACGATCCCCGCCAGCTCGCGCGGGTCGATGCGGGTGGCCAGCAGGAAGTCGAACTCGGCCAGCGCGTAGTCCACCGCCTCGTCGGTGGTCATGCCCAGGCGCAGCGCGTCGGGAAAGGGGGTCTGCGCCACGCCGGCCATGAGCGGACCGAAGCCGGCGGAGAACCTGGTGCCGGCGGTGGTCAGGCTCGCGGCCGCGACCGTGCGTCCGTGGAACCCGCGCTGCAGCGTGACGATGTGCTGCCGGCCGGTGGCCATCCGCGCCAGCCGGACCGCGGCCTCCACCGCCTCGGAGCCGGAGTTGGCGTAGAACACCGAGTCGATGCCCGCCGGCAGGTGCTCGCCCAGCTTCGCGGTGAGCTCGAGCAGCGGCTGGTGCATGACGGTCGTGTACTGGGCGTGGATGATCGTCGCGCACTGGGCCTGGGCGGCGGCCACCACGTCGGGGTGGCAGTGGCCGGTCGAGGTCACGCCGATGCCGGTGGTGAAGTCAAGGTAGTCGCGACCGTCGGTGCCGTGGATCCACGAGCCCAGGGCGTGATCCACCACGACGGGCGTGGCCTGCTTGAGGACGGGGGACAGGTTCGCGGTCATGCGGTCAGTCTGTGACCGGCCGGGGAGATTGTCAACAATCCGACAACGTGCTGTCGCGGCGGGTTACGGTGGGCCCATGACGAGCCAGTCAGAGACCGAGCCCCCGTCCGGGCCCGCGCCGTCCCCGTCCAGGCCCGCACCCGCAGGCACGCGGCGTCCGACCGTCGTGCTCCTCACCGCCGACGGGGTGCCCGAGCCCGCCGACCTGGCCGCGGTCCGCGATCTCGCCGAGGTGCGGGTCTGCACGGCCGACACCCTGGCCGACGCACTCCCGGGCGCCGAGATCCTGCTGGTGTGGGACATCTTCTCCGGCGCGCTCGCCCGTGCCTGGCACGCCGCCGACTCCCTGCGCTGGGTCCACATCGCCGCCGCCGGGGTCGACAAGCTGCTCTTCGACGACCTCCGCGAGTCGGACGTGCTGGTCACCAACGCGCGCGGGGTGTTCGACGGGCCCATCGCCGAGTACGTCCTGGCGTGCGTGATGGCCCACGACAAGCGACTCCACGAGACCGAGGCCCTGCGGCGCGCCGGGCGGTGGCAGCACCGCGAGACCACCCGGGTGGCCGGCCGCCGGGCGCTGATCGTGGGTACCGGAGGGATCGGGCGGGCCACCGCGCGCCTGCTCCGCGCGGTCGGGCTGGAGGTCCACGGGGCGGGACGACGACGACGAGACGACGACGAGGATTTCGGCCACGTCGTGGATTCCGCGCACCTGGCCGATCACCTGGGCGAGGTCGACCACCTGGTCATGGTCGCGCCGCTGACGGAGGCCACCCGGGGGATGCTCGGGGCGCAGGAGCTGGCGGCCCTGCCCGACGGCGCCCACGTGATCAACGTCGGTCGCGGGGAACTCGTCGATCAACCGGCCCTGACCGCCGAGATCGCAGCCGGCAGACTCTCGGCGCATCTGGACGTCGTCGTCGTCGAACCCCTACCCGACGGCGACCCGCTCTGGCGGCTCGACGGCGCCCACATCAGCCCCCACATGTCCGGTGACGTGGTGGGATGGCGCGACACCCTCTCGGCGCAGTTCCTCACCCATCTGCGCACGTGGTGCGGTGGCGGCGAGCCCGGGCCGGCGGTGGACAAAGGTCGAGGATACGTCAGTAGCTGAGTGGTTGTCCAGGCTCGCGGGGGCTTCTACGGTCGGACCCAGCGGCTCGCCGTCCACGGTGGGCCACCGACCGAGAGGAGAACAATGACCCTGGCTGTCGATGACTACACCACCCGTGTGAGTGGGGCCCCGGTGATCGTCGACCGACCGGACCCGGTGGTGTGGTCGAAGGTCGACGACCCCGAACTCCACGACTTCGCCGAACGCGGCTACATCCAGCGCGAGGCCGTCATCGACGAGGCGCGCATCAACGCCTGCCTCGAGGAGCTGCAGCGGATCGGCGACGACCCGGCCATGGCCGACGATCCGCGGATCATCCGCGAGTCCGGCAGCGAGGCCGTGCGGTCGATCTTCGACGTGCACGCGCTCAGCGATGTCGTCTGGGAGGCCGTCGAGTACTCCGGCGCGGTCGACCTGGCCCGCGAGATCCTCGGCTCCGACGTCTACGTGCACCAGAGCCGGATGAACTACAAGCCCGGATTCGCCGGCGGCGCCTTCTACTGGCACTCCGATTTCGAGACCTGGCACGCCGAGGACGGCATGCCGCGGCCGCGCGCCTGCAGCGCCTCCATCGCGCTCACGCCGAACCGCACCTACAACGGGCCGCTCATGATCATGCCCGGCACCCAGAAGTACTTCGTGCAGTGCGCCGGTGAGACGCCCGAGGACTACTACAAGGAGTCCCTCGTCACCACGGCACCGAAGATCGGCGTGCCGTCCGAGGAGCACATCACCGAGCTGTACCACTCGCACGGCCTCGACGTGCTGACCGGCCCGGCCGGGTCCATGACGATGTTCGACTGCAACGCCCTGCACGCCTCCGGCGGCAACATCACGCCGATGCCGCGGGCGAATGTGTTCATCGTGTTCAACAGCGTGGAGAACACGCTGACCGATCCGTACGCGGGCACCCCCCGCCGTCCGGACTTCCTCGCGCGCCGGCCCTGATCACACCAGGGCCGACCCTGCCCGGCGGCGCGCCGCAGGGGGCGGTCGGTCCGTGGGCGGTCAGTCGATGGGGGTGAGACCCACGTGGCGGGCGCCCTCGCGGAACGCGTCGACGAACGCCCGCAGCTGCCGCCGCCGGGTGTCGCGCTCACGGTAGGTGACCGACACGGTGCGCGTGGGCGACTCGACCAGCGGGAGCACGTCCACGCCGTCCGGCGCCGTGATCAGGCCCAGATCGGAGGCCAGCGTCACGCCCAGCCCGGCGGCGACCAGCGCCAGCGCCGTGGACTGCTCGCCCGCCTCGTGCCGCACCTCCGGGTCGAAGCCGTTCTCGCGGCACGAGATCCGGACCGCGCGGCCGAAATGCGACCGCGGATTGGCGATCACCCACGGCGCGTCCGCGAGATCGGTCAGCGAGACCGCCTCGGCACGGACCGTCCCGCGGGGCACCACCGCGTGGAGGCCCTCCACGGCGACGGGGACGCGGACCAGCTCGGGGACCCGCGCCATCGGGTAGCTCGAATAGTCCAGCACGAACGACAGGTCGAGCGAACCGTCACGGACCGCGCCCGTCGTGTCCTCGGGGGCCAGTTCCCGGGTGCGCACTCCGATCTCCGGGTGGTGGCGGCCGAGGACGGCCAGGCCCGCCGGCAGCAGGGTGGTGGCCACCGACGCCCACACCCCGGCCGTCAACGTGGTGGCCCCACCGTCCCGTGCCGCCGCCATGGCGTGCCCGGCCTCCTCCACCGCCGCCAGGATCGTCCGGGCGTGCCCGGCCAACACCAGTCCGGCCTCGGTCAGGGCCAGACCCCGCCCCCGCCGCTCGAACAGGGCCGTCCCCGCCTCCCGTTCCAGGAGCGCGAGCTGCTGGGAGACCGCCGACACCGTGTAGTCCAGGGCGGAGGCCACCGCCGTGACGGTGCCCCGTCGCTCCAACTCGTGGAGCAACCTCAGGCGGTGCAGGGACGGCTCCATGGCCCTGAGCGTAGGAGGATCGCGCCGCACCGTTCACGAAAACTGAACGATCGACTCCACCAATCCTCGCTGGACCGGCAGCGAAATCGCCCGCATGCTGGGAGTACGTCGCCGGACGGCCCGGTCGACGAGGTGGCCACACAGGCGAACACCAGCGCGAGGAGGCGAGCACCATGACGTCCATCGAGATGCCGGGCACGGCAGGGTACCCGTCGACGACCCCGGGCGTGGCCGGTGCTTCCGCCACGCCCACCCAGGCGCCCGGCCGCACGACCCGCGAACCGTACCTGCGGCTGCACTGGGAGGACGATCTCACCGGCGCCCGCGGCTACCTGGTGGTGGACACCCTCGTCGGGGGACTGGCCACCGGCGGCACCCGCATGCGTGCCGGCTGCACCATGCGCGAGGTGGAGGACCTCGCCCGCGGAATGACCCGCAAGACCGCCGCGTTCGACCTTCCGGTCGGTGGCGCGAAGGGCGGGATCGACTTCGACCCCAAGGATCCCCGGGCCGTGGACGTGCTGGCCCGCTACTTCCAGGCCATGCACCCCTTCCTCGACCGGCACTGGGTGACAGCCGAGGACCTGGGCGTGACCCAGCAGCTCATCGACGACGTGTTCGCCCGGCTCGGGATGCGTCAGTCGTACCACGCTGCCATCGAGCGTTCCGCGAACTGCGCGGCCACCGCCGAACGCATCTACCGCGGTCTGGGCGCGCAGGTCCCGGGAGGCCTGCTGGGCGACGTGATCGGCGGCTACGGCGTTGCGCAGGCATGCCTGGCCGCCGCGAGCGTGCGCGACTGGGACATCGAGCGCACCTGCGTGGCGGTCCAGGGCGTCGGCA
>DWWG01000208.1 GCA_019119875.1 Candidatus Dietzia intestinigallinarum
GGGTCGAGGCCCCGCCCTCGAGACCGCGACCCCGAAACCGGATAATCGACGCCCGTGACCACTTCATCGACATCCGATCCCACATCCAGCGGGTCTGGGCGGCCGGACGGGACCACTCCCGAGCCGGCGCGCAGCACCCCCTCCGGCCGCGACCGGGCCGTGTTCGCCGCGGTCGCCAGCCCGTACTACAGCTACCTGATCGCCCTGTTCGTCGGCGTGATGCTCATCAGCAACGTCGCCGGCACGAAGGGCGTCCTCCTCTTTCCCGACCTGGGCTTCGAGTTCGGGTTCCTCGTCCTCGACGGGTTCGTCACCGACGGCGCCTTCCTGCTCTTCCCCCTGGCCTACGTGCTGGGCGACGTGATCAGTGAGGTGTACGGCTTCAAGGCGATGCGCCGTGTGGTGATCTCCGGATTCGCCGTACTGGCGCTGGCCGCGCTGACGTTCACCCTCACGGTGCAGCTGCCGCCCGCCCCGTTCTACGAGAACCAGGAGGCGTTCGAGGCCGTCGCCGGCGTTGTTCCGCAGTTCTTCCTGGCGGGGCTGGCCGGCTACGTGGTGGGTGAACTACTCAACTCGTATGTGCTGGTGTGGATGAAACGCCGCACCGGCGAGAAGACCCTGTGGGCGCGGCTGCTCGGCTCGACGGTCGTGGGTCAGCTCGCGGACACGATCGTCTTCTGCACCATCGCGGCTCCCGCGCTGGGCATGGTGCTCGGCTCGGGCGACTACTGGAACTACGTGGTGATCGGCTTCGTCTGGAAGACGCTGGTCGAGGCGGTCCTGCTGCCGGTCACGTATCTGGTGATCGGCTGGATCAAAAAGCGCGAGCCCACCTACCAGGCGGCGCTGGCGGACTCGGTGGCCTGAACGCGCCCGGTGGCACTGGCAGACTCCGTGGCATGACCTCGTACGAACCTGCAGACGACGGGCGTGGCGCCCCGGCAGCCGGGGGCCACGAACACCCGGGCGGCGGTCGCGGTGCCCCCGCCGTCCGGGTGTTGGGCCCGACCGTCGACGACCAGACCCGCTGCATCCACTACGCCGGCCCACTGGACATCGTGGCGATCCGCTTCCACTGCTGCGGCGAGTTCTACCCGTGTTTCCGCTGCCACGCCGACACCGCAGACCACCCGATGTCGGCGTGGCCGGCGGCCCGGTTCGACGAGCACGCGATCCTGTGCGGGGCCTGCCGCAGCACTCTGTCAATCAGCGAGTACCTGGAGGCCGACGCCTGCCCCTCGTGCGACTCGCCGTTCAACCCCGGCTGCTCGCTGCACCACTCGATCTACTTCGCGGGGTGAACCGCGTCTCACCACGCCCCGGGCGTCACGTCTCGAAGACCTCCTCCAGCATCAGCACAATCCGGATGCAGGCCCGGATCACGTCTTCCCTCTCCGACTCGGGCGCGGTCTCGGGGACATCTGAAGGTTCGACCGGGGTCGGAAAGACCTCGAGCAGCTCGAGCATCCGATCGCACTTCGCCTTGGGGATCCCGTAAAGGCGACCATCGGACGCGAGTGCGGCGAACTTGGACGCTGCGACGGCGGCCTCGAGTTCGGTGATCTTCCCCCTCAGCGACCTCAGTCCGAACTCCACGGGTACGGGAGGGTCCATGAGCAGGTCCGCGTACTCGTCGTCGTCAACTTCTTCGGAATGCAGCCACTCTTCATACTCCGCAACGGCCTCCGCCTGGTCGGAGATGAGTTCAAACACCAGGCCGCCCGCCGCACCGACTCCGGGCCACATCCGCTCGTGATCATCAAAAGCAAGTCTCGCCGCGCGCCCGATCATCTTCTCGGACCCCTCCGAGTCCCCGGCCCGGCCCTTCGCCACCGCCTTGGACAAGAGATTCCACGCAGCCACCTGACTGGCGTGACTGATCGGAGCTATTGCCGCCGTGGGCGCCGTGACCAGCGTGCCGTACGGCGTCACTTCCTCGAGCTCTTCGAGCAACCGGGGGAAATCGTTCTCCGTATTCATGACTTCACCCTGCCACGCGACTCCGACACGCCCTCCTACTTCCCCGCGTAGTACCGCCCCAGGAACTCCGTCTTGTAGGCGAGGTACGCCTCGGGCCCGGCGGCCATCGCGGCGCGCACGTCGTCGACGAGCCGCACCACGAACGCCAGGTTGTGCAACGTCAGAAGCGTCTGGCCGAGGAATTCCCTGGCCTTGAACAGGTGGTGGATGTAGGCACGCGAGTACTCCCGCGACACCTCGGAGAAGCCGCCCGGGTCCAGCGGCGAGTGGTCGTGGCGGAACTGCGCGCGGGTCATGTTCACGCGCCCGTCCAACGTGTAGATGCCGCCGTGGCGCGCGAGCCGGGTGGGGGCCACGCAGTCGAAGGTGTCGGCGCCGTTCTCCACCGCGGTGAATATGTCGTCGGGCTCGCTGATCCCCAGCAGGTGCCGCGGCCGGTCCTCGGGCAGCTCCTCGGTGCACCAGCCCACGATCGTGCCGAGGTTCTCCTTCTCCAGCGCCCCGCCGATCCCGTAGCCGCCGAACCCGCGCCGCCCCTGGTCTTCAGCGCGGTCACTCATCTCGACCAGCCCTCGCACGGCCTGTCGCCGCAGGTCCTCGAACTGAGCGCCCTGCACGACGCCCCACAGCGACTGCCCCGGCCGGTGGGTCCGCTCCAGCGAGAGCCGTTCGTGCTCGTCGAGGCACCGCTGCGCCCAGCGACGGGTCCGCTCCACCGAGCTCTCCTGGTACCCGCGCGTGTTCATGAGCGTGGTGAGCTCGTCGAACGCGAAGAGGATGTCGGCGCCGAGCCCGTGCTGGATCCGCATGGACACCTCGGGTGAGAAGCGGTGCCGGGAGCCGTCGAGGTGCGAGGTGAAGGTGACGCCGTCCTCGTCGACCTTCGCGAGCCGCCCCTGGTTCTTGTTGGTGGCCTTGTCGTCCGGCTTCGTCGCGGCGCCCGCGCTCATCTCGATGACCTTCTTGAATCCCACCCCGAGGCTCATCACCTGGAAGCCGCCGGAGTCGGTGTAGGTGGGCCCGGACCAGCGCATGAACTCGCCCACCCCGCCGGCGGCGTCCACCACGTCGTGGCCGGGCTGCAGGTACAGGTGGTAGGCGTTGGCGAGCACGGCCTGCGCGCCGGTGGAGCGGATCTGCTCGGGTGTCAGCGTCTTGACGGTGGCCTTGGTGCCGACGGGAATGAACGCCGGCGTGGCGATGTCGCCGTGCGGGGTGTGGATGACGCCCGTACGGCCGCCCGCGGTGCCGTCGAGGACCAGCCGTTCGCCCACGTCGAAGGTGGTGGGGCGGGTCGTGGAGGGCGCGTGGTCCGACATGCGTCCATCGTGGCACGTCGGGCGGGTGGGCCGGCCGGGGCCCTAGGATGACCGGTGGTGGTGCGCGGAGGCCGCCAGGGTGGGATCGCAACGCGGGGAACAGCAACGACGACGACGACAAGGTGTGCCATGACCGCAGCAGGGGGCAGGAGACTCTCCCGGCACGAACGCAGGTCCCAGCTGGTCGCGTTGGGGATCCGACTTCTGGAGACCACGCCTTTCCATGTCCTGTCACTGGACGACGTGGCCGAACGGGCCGGGGTGTCCCGCAGTCTGATGTTCCACTACTTCCCCACGAAGCTGGACTATCTGACCGAGGTCGTCCGCGCGGCATCCGATCATGTGTTGTCCCTGACCGAGGTACCTGAGGACGTGCACGCGGAGGACGGCACCCGGGCGATCATCTCCGCTCTGGTCCGCTACATCCAGCGGCGGCGCGACAACTATGTGGCGGTGCTCCGATCGGGGCGCGCCGTTGATCCGGTGTTGGAGGAGGTCGTCAACGACATGCACCGGACGATCAGCCTGCGCATCCTGGCGAGCGTCGGCGTGGCCGCCCCTCAGCCGATGACGCTGGTGCTGACCCGGGCGTGGCTGGCCGGGATCGAGGAGCTCGCGCTGCTGGGCGAGGAGTCGGGGCAGCCGCAGGAGTCGATCATCGACTCGGCGCTCACCACCCTGTTCGCGGTGGCGACCCTGCCGGATTTCGCCGACACCATCTCCCCCACCCGCCGGCGCTCCGGGTAGTTCCGACTCCCGCCTGCACCCGCGGTCTTCTGCCCACCGCGCCACATTCCCAACCCGCTATCAGGCCCACCGCGCCGCCTGCCCACCACGCCAGCTGCCCGCCGCGCGCCCTGCCCACACCGCCGCCTACGGGTATGCGTCAATTCCGCAACCAAAGGAGCGCATAAGCGGCGCAACGCACACCAATCAGCCGCACAAGCTCCGAACCAATCCATGACCTACCGATTCGCAGCACCCCGACAGGCACCGAACCAGATAGGGACGCCGAGACGCACCGGGATCGACCCGCACTCCCCGACCGACCGCGCAGGCCCCGACCGACTCACGCCCCAGCCGACACACACGCCCCGGCCGGCTCACGCACCGACCGACCGCGCAGGCCCCAGCCGACACACACGCCCCAACCGACACACGAACCACTCCCCGCCTGCCCACCACGCGCCCTGCCCACACCGCCGCCTACGGGTATGCGTCAACTCCGCAACCAAAGGAGCGCATAAGCGGCGCAACGCACACCGATCAGACGCACAAGCTCCGAACCGATACATGACCTACCGATTAGCAGCGCCCCGACAGGCGCCGAACCGAAAGGGACGCCGAAACGCACCGGGATCAACCCGCACGCCCCGACCGACCGCGCAGGCCCCGGCCGGCTCACGCCCCGACCGACCGGGCAGGCCCCGGCCGGCTCACGCCCCGACCGACCGCGAAGGCCCCGGTCGGCCAGCGAATACCGGATTGTGTCGCGTGTGTCCGAACTGACGAGAGCCCCGGACCTCTGCTCGAGATCCGGGGCTCTCCCCGTGGCGGTGGCGGTGGGATTTGAACCCACGGTTGGGGGTTACCCAACAAAGCATTTCGAGTGCTTCACCTTCGGCCGCTCGGACACGCCACCGCGAAGTACGTTACTAGAAACCGGCCTCCTCGCGAAAATCGGCCGGTCAGAGCCGCGTGGGTGCCCTTCAGAGCCGGTCGGAGCCCGTTCAGGGCAGGCGCCGACCGGCCGAGGACGCGCGGCAGCTCAGTCCGGTGACCGTGCCGGTCAAAGGTGGCCGGTGTGACCGTGCCGGTCAGCTCAGTCCGATGACCCTGCCGGTCAGTTGTTGCCGGTGATCTTGTCGGCGACCTCGTTGGCCTTGTCCTTGAGCTTCTCGGCACCCTGCTTGAGGTTCGCCGAACCCTGGTCCGCCTGCCCCTCGGCCTGCAGATCACGGTCACCGGCGGCCGCTCCCGCGGACTCCTTCGCGCGGCCTGCCATCTCCTCGGCCTTGTTCGAGAACTTGTCTGCCACACCCATGTGTTGCTCCTCTCGATCCCGGTGCCGCCGTGTGGGCACCTCGTGAATCCCACCGTACGTAGACGAGGTGAACGACTCCACCGCGCACCGGTCACGATCAGGTCACCGTCACCGCCGGGCCCGGAAGAACTCCTCGAGGATCGCGGCACACTCGGCCTCGAGCACACCGCCGCGCACCTCCGGCCGGTGCACGAGCCGCCGGTCCCGCACGACGTCCCACAGTGACCCGCAGGCCCCGGTTCGCGGCTCCCACGCCCCGAAGACGATGTGACCGACCCTCGCCGCCACGGCCGCCCCGGCACACATCGTGCAGGGCTCCAGCGTCACCACGAGCGTGCAGTCCTCGAGCCGCCAGCCGTCACCGAGGACGCGGGCGGCCTCCCGCAGAGCGAGCACCTCGGCGTGCGCGAACGGGTCGGCGTCGGCCTCCCGCCGATTGGTGGCGGCGGCCAGCTCACGTCCGTCCGGGCCGAGCACGATCGCCCCCACCGGCACATCCTCGGCCGGGGCCCCGGCGGCCACCTCGAGCGCGCGACGGACCAGCACCTCGTCCGCGGCCCGGCGCGCCGGCGTCCGCCCCTCGCGCGCGGCGGTCACGACCCGGGCAGGTGCCGCTCGAACTCCTCGGCGAAACCCATCCGCTCGGCCACCGACTGCAACTGCTCGTCGGCGTACAGGTCGGTCTCGGAGACGATGATCTCCAGCACCCCCTCCGGCAGCCCCAGGTCCTCGAGGATCGCCATGTCCCCCTCGCCCCACGGGTCGGTGTCCTCGAGCTCCTCGTCCGACAGCTCCGGCGCGTCCACGTTCAGCTCGTCGAGCACATCGGCGGCCAGGTCGTAGTCGAGGGAAGCGGTGGCATCCGACAGCATGAGCCGCATCCCCGACGGGCCGGGCCGCAGGATCACGAAGAACTCGTGGTCCACATCCACCAACCCGAACGACGCCCCCTCGGTGCGCAGCGCGCGGACCTGCCGGGCGGCGTCCTCGAGACTGGTCAGCGCCGTGGGCTTGAGCTCGGTGAGCTGCCAGGAGCCGCCCTCCTGCACCACCCCGAGGGCGTAGCCGGTCACGGCGTCGTCGTGCGCATCGCCTCCACTGTCGCGGGAGCTTCGGTCGGAGGTGCTGGCCATGGGCTCAACCGTAGTCGGCTGTGAGAACCTTGTCAGGTGACGACAGCGGCGGACGTGTGCGTACTCGGGGTGGGCCTGATCGGCGGCTCGCTCATGCGTGCCCTGGGCCCCGCCGCGACGTTCGGCTGGAACCGGTCCGCCCCCACCGTCGAGGCCGCGACCGCCGCCGGTTTCGACGTCTCCACGGATCTGGCCCACACTCTCCGCCGGGCCGCGGAGCGGGATGCCCTCGTCGTCGTCGGCGTGCCCCTCCCCGCCCTCGACGCGACACTGGACGCGGTGGCCGAGCACGCACCGGGAGTCGCCCTGACCGACGTGATCAGCGTCAAGGGGCCCGTCCTGGAGGCGGTGCGGCGGCGCGGCCTGGCGACGCGGTTCGTGGGCGGGCACCCCATGGCCGGCACCGCGCGCTCGGGTTGGGGCGCCGGCGACCGGGACCTGTTCCGCGGCGCGACGTGGCTGGTGGCAGCCGACGACGACGCCGACCCCCACGTGTGGCGGCGCGTCGCGACCATGGCCGCCGGGTGCGGATCGCGCATCATCTCGGCCACCTCCACCGAGCACGACGCGGCGGTCGCCCGCATCTCCCACGTCGGGCACGTGCTCGCCGAGTCGCTCGCGCTCGCCGGGGCGCGCGGCGGCGATCTCGCGTTGGCGCTGGCGGCGGGCTCGTTCCGCGACGGCACGCGCGTGGCCGGCACCGCGCCGGAGTTGGTGCGCGCGATCTGCGAACCCAACCGCGACGCGCTGCTGACGGTGCTGGACGAATGTCTGGCCGACCTGGCCGCCGCGCGCGAGTCGCTGGCCGCGGAGGGGACACTGGGGTCACTGGTCGACGACGGGCACCGCGCGCGCCGCGCCTACGAGGACGTGCTGGCCGTGCGTGACGACGACGACGATTTCCCGCTCGTGATCAGGCCCGGTGCGCCGGGGTGGCTCGACGAGCTCCGCGCGGCGGGCGCACGGGGCCGGGCGGTGCGCCTGTCGGAGTGAGACTGTCCGACCGGCCCTGTCGGACCGGCTCCGCCTCCCTCGTCGGACCGACTCGGACGGGCCGGTTCAGACGTGCCGGTTCAGACGCGCCGGCTCAGGCCCGGCACGTCCAGGATCATGCCGTCGGCGTCGACGGTCGCACTGGTCGAGGCGGTGGCGGTGATGCCGTGCACGTGCTCGTCGTCGGAGGACATGGTGACCGTGTCCTCGGTGACCTCCAGGGTCATCGAGTCGACCGAGAGCACGCGCGCCTCGGTGGAGTCCGGCTGGGAGTCGAGGCCGAGCCGGCGGATCATGAGACTGGCGAAGAACACACTGTAGGTGATGTCCACGTCCACGATCCCCTCGTTGCCGACGCGGGAGCGGGTGTCGGTGGGATCGTCGAGCAGCCACGCCCCCTCGGCGTCACACACCAGGTCGATGGTGCGCTCGTATTCCTCGGTGGTGGTGGTCAGCCGGACCCGGCGCAGGGAGTGATCGGCCGCGATCTCGGCCTCGTACTCGACCGTGAAGGCGTCGTGATCGGAGTGGGTCGCCGAGACGATACGCCCCCGGGCACGGCTGGAATCACCCTTGGGGACGACTCTGACCTGCTCGATCACCCTGCCGGTCTCAGAGATCCACGTGTACATGCGGGGAGCCGACGCACGCTGTGCTTCGGGCAGCTGCGCGGGCGACTGAGAAGCGTTCACAGCTCCCACGGTAGGGAACACGACACGGAAACGCACATCGCCGGCCGATAACCCGGGCGTACATCGCCGTTCGCCGGCCCGGAAGCGCCCGTTCAGCGCGGCCGTGGACCCTCTCGATCGCCCCTCGGTGCGACCGCGTCGAGGGCCCGAGGCGCGACCGCGCCGAGGCCCGAGACGCGACCGCGCCGGCACGTCCCGCTCAGCGCGGACGCAGCTCCACGCGGGCCCGCCGCCACGGGTACAGCGTGACGTTGCGCGAGCGCGGCCACTCGCGACCGCGACCCACCGGGACGAGCCGGTAGCGTCCCAGCACCTGTTGGAGGATCACCTGGCCCTCCATCAACGCGAACGACGCCCCGATGCAGCGGCGCGCGCCCCCGCCGAACGGCAGCCACGTGGTGGGCGTGGGCACGTCCCCGAGGAAGCGACGCGGGTCGAAATCCTGCGGCGACGGGTAGGCCTCGTCCGCGCGGTGGGCCAGCACGATCGACGGCGAGATGGTCACCCCGCGCGGGTAGTCGCGCCCGCCGACGGTGGCCGGCTCCTGCAGCTCCCGCATGACCATCGGCACCACCGGGTGCAGGCGCAGCACCTCCTTGATCACGGCATCGAGATACTCGGTCTCCCCCACCGCCGAGCGCGCGTCACCGGCCGTGTGCGTCGGGGAGTCGGAGTCCGCCCCGTCAGCGGCCATCGCGCCCGCGGCCATCTCGTCCACGCAGCGCTGCTGCACACCGGGGTGACGGGCCAGCTCGAGCATCGCCCACGCCATGGCTGTCGCGGTGGTCTCGTGCCCGGCGGCCACGAGCGTCATGAGCTGATCACGCAGTTCGGCATCCGACAGCCCCTGGGCGTCGTCGGCGGAGGCCCGCACCAGGAGCGCCAGCAGGTCGCGGCGTTCGGCGAGGTCCGGGTCGTGGCGGGCCAGCTCGATCTCCTCGCCCAGGAACTCGTGGATGGCCGCCAGGTCGTCGACCTCCCGCTTCCACGGACCGATCCCGCGCAGCGCGGGGATGCCCAGGCCGATCATCACCACGGGCCCCGCGTCGACGGCGCGCGCGACGATCGGCCGCATATGGTCGAGCCGCGCGGAGTCGGTCACGCCGAACACCACGCGCAGGATCACCTCGAGGGTCAGCTCGTTGAGCAGCACGTGTGCACGCACCCGACCCGACCGCGGCCACCGGTCCAGCTGCTGTGCCGTGACCTCCTCGACCAGCCCCCGGTAGCCGGCGATCTCGCGGCGCCCGAACGCCGGCGCCAGCAGCCGCCTCGCGCGGGCGTGCTCGTCACCGTCCTGCAAAAGCAGCGAGTGCTCGCCGAGGAGCGGGCGCAGCAGGTCGTTGCCCTTCCCGGCGTGGAAGACCGACGGCGAGCCGGCGAACACGTCCTTGACCTGCTCCGGCTCGGCGACCGCCACGATCTTCCGCCGCTGCGGCAGCATCGTGAGGGTGAACGGCACCCCGTACCGCTTCGCCGCCGCGGGGAAGAGGACAACGGGGGCCGCCAGGGCGAGCAGTGCCTGCAGCAGATTCGGCAACCGCGGGCCCGGGGGAAGACGAACGTCCATGCCGGACACCGTACGAGCGGTGGGCGCACCGCGCAGCCGGTCGGCCCACACCGCCCCGGTCGACCGGAGGACACCGGCGGGTCGCCGGACGTTCATCGGAATGGTCTCGTCGTCGTCATCATCGCGGCCTAGATTGAGGCGCATGGCTCTCCTCCCGGTGAACATGGACGCCACACCCGAGGACATCGTCTCCCTCCTGGCCGTGGACGCGGCCGTGCGCGCCGCGGTCGGACTCGAGCACCACCGACCCACCGCCAACGCGCTGCACTGGACCGGCGACGAGGACATGTGGATGGCCCTCGTCCGCCCCGGAGACAGCCGCGCCCTCCTCGCCGGCTGGCACCACGAGTTCTCCCTCACCGAGGGCAGCGGCCGCGGCGGCGAGGCCGGCACCGACCTGGTGGGCGACGCCCCCGGATGGTGGCGCCGCGGCGTCGAGCACGCCCGCTCCCACGACGCCTACCTGGGCTTCCTGTACGGCTGGGACGGCGCCCGGTGGTGGCGACTGGACCAGCCCGTCGACGACGGCTTCGACCCCGAGCTCTTCCCCGCCACCCCCCTTGCACTGCGCGACATCATCGACGGCCTCGCCGACGCCACCCTGCTCGACGCCCCCGACCCCGCCGCCGTGACCGAGCTGATCGCCGCCGGAACCGCGCTCACGGCCGATCATCTGACCGCGGTTCTCCGCTCGCCCGACGGATGGCCCGAGGTCGACGTCGAGGCCGGGGTGCGCGCCGCCGGCGAGTACCGCACCCTCGTCCCGGCCTGACCCGCGCGCCACACACCGCCCGGCGCGACCGGTCCCCCCGTCGCCCGGAGCCCGCGCCGTTTTTCTGCCACGATGGGTCCCGTGAAACGACTCGGCTACGTCGCCGTCAGGCGTCTCGCACTGGAGACGCTGGGGTGGACGCTCGTGGTGCTCGGCATCGCGGCACTGTTCCTGCCCGGCCCCGGCCTGCTCATGCTCTTCTCCGGCATGGTTGTTCTCTCGCAGCAGTACGAGTGGTTCGAGAAGCGCGTCGACCCCGTCAAGCGACTGGCCATGGAGGGCGCCTCGCGGGGCGTGCAGACCTGGCCGCGCATCAGCGCCTCCCTGTTCGGCGTGGCCTGGCTGGCCGGACTCGGGATCTTCTGGGGAATGCATCCGCCCGCCCCCTCGTGGTGGCCGCTGCGGCCCGAATGGTGGTTCGTCGGCGGCTGGGGCACCGGCGCGACGCTGATCTTCTCGGCGGCCGTCGCGCTGGCGCTGCTGATCTACTCGTTCCGGCGGTTCCGCGGCAATCCGTACGACCACGCCGTGGAGGTCGAGCGCGAGAACGCGCGGCACGCCGAACGCCGGCTGGAGCGGCAGCAGCGGCAGGAGCGGCGTGAGGCCCGCCGGGGCGCCACCCCCGCCTGACCTGCGCCGCCCGACACCGCCACAGCAGGGAGTTCTCGCCCGAGCTCTGGTGCGGGATGTGACGGATCGTCATCTCGCCGAGACCCGGCACCCCACGGCTTCATATATGATCTAGGTCACAGTCGGGACGGTCCGGGCCGCGCCGCGTTCCCCCCTGTTCGACCGTTCCGTCGGAAGAAGGGGTGCATCATGACCGTTCAGCTCATCGAGATCACCGAGGACGTCGCCGACCGCATGCAGGTCCTCACCACTCCGACCGCCTCTCAGGTGGGCGATGCCCGCATGATCATCATCGACCTGCTGGGATCGGAGCCGTCGTGGCCGCTGGCCGTGCTGGTCGACCACGTGTGTACCGCCTACGAGGCACCGGACGGCGAGCGACTGATGGTGGATCTGCGCGACCGTGAGGGACTCGCCGACGACGAACTGCGCGACGAGCCCGCCCTCAAACATGTGCGCTGGGTCCGGGCCACGCGGATGGCTCTGCACGAGCTCACCTCGGCGCGCGAGGTCGTGTGGAGCCTGCCGTCGGACGATCCGGACGAGGTCGACCACCCGGAGGTGGAGGTCCTCATGTCCGGATCGAAACCGCGCGCGTTCCGGATCTA
>DWWG01000209.1 GCA_019119875.1 Candidatus Dietzia intestinigallinarum
CGATGCGGCCGGTCGGCGAGGTGCGCGCATCGGTTAGACTCGTCCGGGTTCCCGCCCTCGTAGCTCAGTGGATAGAGCACGGCTCTCCTAAAGCCGGTGTCGCAGGTTCGATTCCTGCCGGGGGCACCACAACAACGTTCCGCGGTTATTCGACGCCTGATACGTCTTCTCGCGGTTGCTCGCAAAGTGTGTCCACCAGATCACGGAGCCGGAATCGGGCGCCTAGGGAAAGATCCACTGATCGCCGGATTCGAAAGGAAAGCCCGGCATAGTTGCGGTTCTCACACCGTGGCCGCCATAAGACGTGAACTTGGCGAACGCCGGACCAGCGGCCGTGTCACGGACATCGTTGAGAACGATCCGTGCCGGCTTGCTACGGCCTGCGGTAGCGGTGCCGCCTCCGAGCCTCCCGGAACAGGTACGTGAATCGGGGCCAGCTCAGGCGCCTCGAGGTCAACGGACCCGATGTTCGTCGGCATTGCGACTGCGGAGGGTGATAATCCGACCACAGCGTCAAATGCCATCGCGGCGGTAGCTGCTCGACCGGCTCCATATGCGCCGGCGAAGTAGATTTACCGACTCTCCTCGCCGGAACGCTTCCGAAGCAGCCGCCTACTGAGCCCCTCGGCGGCCTTACCCGTGGCGAAACGTGCGGACTCAAGCGTGTTGCTTCCAGACTGGACCGCCCTATCGAGGCCCTCCGCTCCCGAGGCGACGACCTTGTCGCGCGCCTCGAGTGCCGCATCTCGCCACCGGCGGGCTTCGAGCTCAGACCGGTCGCCGCCGATGCCAAGGAGTTGCTGGAAGCTGATCACATCGCTGTGGACCTTGTTGCGCGCGAGCAGCACCTTCGGCGCAGCCATCGGGTTGAGGAGAAGTTTGGCATCTGCGGTGCCAGCGGCTGCATCCATTCGCTCGAGCAGGGACGCGGTGCCGGTAGCCAGTTGCTCGAGGCGGCGCTCCCTGGCGAAACGAATCCCCTCACGGTGGGCGTCGAGTTCGTCAGGGGACGTATCCAGAACCCGGTCGAGTTCCAGCACGGCGATACCGTCCTGAAGCCGGAAGCAGTGCGCCAGCACGGCCAGCCACTCCTGGACCGCGCGCTCAGCCTGTTTGGAGGCATCAGCCAGGTCAGTGACCTTGCTCGGCCGCTCCAACTTCTCGGCGATACCGGAAAGCTGCTTGAGCGCGTAGGCCTGCGTTCGCCCGATGGTCAGGCTCGCCGACTGCACCTTGGACCAGGTGATCTCCGAGACCCTTCCGACCGAGTCCCTGATCGACATCGCCTCATCGACCGCAAAATCGACGCCGATCATGTCGGCGATCACCGCGTCCTTCTGGGCCCGCAGGACATCGTCGACCTTGGCATCGATCACAGCGAGATAGTCCGTGATCTCGTCCATCGTCTGCTGCATGGCCATCTGCGCCATGATTCCGGCAGCACCCGCCAGCACAGTAGGATTGGTGAGCACTTGCCCGGGACCATCGACGATCTCAAGGATGCCCTTGATCCTCCCGTTCTCTTCGGTGAGGATCGCTCGGCTGACACCCGTCCCGCGACCCTTGGAGCCCGTCATCTTCCTGGAACTCTTGAACGCCGCGGCCGATTCCTCAGTGAGCTTGATCCAACGACCAGACTCGGCGGAGATCTCTGATCCCGCGTGCGCCACCCCTGCTACAGAACTGAACGAGGCGCCGGTCCGCTTCAGGTCCAGCCCCTTTGAGGCGAGTCCCTGCGACGTCAGGAACTGCTCCACCGCTTCACTGGCGCCGAACACGGCTACGCCGTCTCCGTCGTTGATCAACTCGATCACTTGTGCCATCGACTTCTCCAATGTCCGCGGGCACCAACCCTGCGCCCGAAAGTAAGCATGCACTACTGGTACGACATCCCAGCGGTATCGGACTCGGTTCCGTGTCAAGCCTGCTCGTTTTTTCGTGGACATCCGCCGACCTGGGTGGCGAATCACCCACCGACATTGATTGCGGCCGTCGAGGAGTCTCCTGCCAGGGCAGGGCCGGGCAAGCCTGTGCGGTGCGTGATCGGGCAGATGGAGCTGCGCAAGGCTCGCCGTCGCGGAGCTGTCGACTCCTCCGTCGTTTCCGCGGACGGCCGCGCAATCGTGCGCCCCGAGTGATTACTTTTGTGACAGTGAGTAAATGACGACTCGACTCGGGCCACCGGCTCTCACCATCGGTTCCACATGGCGCAGATCTGGCGCCACACTGACGGTCGCAGTAGCCGTGATCCTGCTCGTCGCGGCGACCGCTTTCGCTGCGCCGACGGGCGCGACACCGACGGCAGGTGCGAACCGCGGGCTCCCTCTGGTCGTCGACGACGTCCTCGGGCCGACCGACCCGGCTTACTGGAATTCTGTAGTCGCCGGCACCAGGGTGCTCACCTCTGTGGATCCGGCGACGAGGTGATCTGTCTGACTGGCTTCGTACCGGCACTCCACTGTTGGACCAATAACCGGCACGAGTTGGGCTCGACGCCTCGCCCGCTGGCCCATGCCGGCATACCTGTGGGCAGCGGAGCGCCGACGCGAATCTGGGTGGACGTACCGCGGTGGGGCGACGGCCCCACCGGCGAAGGTTCCCTCCGCGAGGTAGCCGACGACGTGGTGAGCTGGTGGCTCACCAATCCCACGCCGTCATAGAGCTCATGTCGGCCTGGTCACGTCGCTGCAGGGCGGCAGGCGATGCGCCCCACCTGATTGATCGTCCCCTACCGCTTGATCGTCGAGGAGAACGCACTGGTCAGCGCCAGGATCGGCAGCCCGATGAACAGGTTGACGATCGCCGCCGCCACGCCGTCGATGAACGGCACGGTCAATAGGAGTGGCAGCGCCACCGCGGCGACGATGAGCAGTCCGACTGTCCACGAGAAGAACTGCCGCGGGTTGGCCGTGCCCACGAGCAGCAGATACCAGAGCAGGCCGGCGAGGATCGCCGCCACGGCACCGTAGATCGCGTACATGGTGGGCGTGTTCCCGCCGTTGGCCCACGGGTGACCGAACCGGTTGAACACCGCCTCCACCACCCAGGCGATGAGCCAACCGGCGATCGCCGCAACGAGCGCGGTGGCCACCACGCTGCCGACGAATTTGCCGACGTCCACCGCCGGTCCACGCCTGGGTTCGGGGGCCGGGTCGTAGGAGCCGTCGGCCGGGTAGCCGCCGGTCGCGTAGCCGTCGTCGTAACCCTGGCCGCCACCCATCTGCGAATAGGCACGAGAATCGGGCTGCTGTCCCATGCGTCGGGTCTGGTCGTCCTGTCCGGGATACATCGTCTCTCCGCCTCCGAATCTCCAGTGGTGCCCACCGAGGGTAGTCGCTCGCACCCACCTGGCGATACGACGCGGGCCGCCCGGCCGTCTCGCGACGACCGGGCGGCCCGGGCAGGAACTCCGCGGAAGCGGGAGGCGATCGGTGAGTGACCACCCCGCGGAAGCGGGAGGCGATCAGTGGGAGATCGTCTTCTCCACTCCCACACCGGTCAGAGAACGGACCTCCATCTCCACGCGCTTCTCCGGGAACTCGTCCTTCTTTCCGAGGAAGGTGCCCACGATGCCCAACAGGAAGGCCAGCGGGATCGAGATGATGCCCGGGTTGGACAGCGGGAAGAACGAGAAGTCCACGCTCGAGATCATGGACGTCTCGCTGCCCGAGACGGCCGGCGAGAACGCGATCAGCACCAGCGTGCTGATCAGACCGCCGTACATGGAGAACAGCGCACCCGTGGTGTTGAACCGCTTCCAGAACAGCGAGTACAGGATGGTCGGCAGATTGGCCGACGCGGCGATGGCGAAGGCCAGGGCGACCAGGAACGCGATGTTCTGGCCCATGGCGCCGATACCCATGACGATCGACAGGATGCCGATCACCACCACCGTGATCCGGGAGACCCGCAGCTGCGACTGCTCCGAGGCCTGCCCGTGTTTGATCACACCGTTGTAGATGTCGTGCGCGAAGGAGGCCGAGGCGGTGATCGCCAGGCCGGCCACCACGGCGAGGATCGTCGCGAACGCCACGGCGGAGATGATGCCGAGGAAGATCTCACCGCCGAGGGCGAAGGCGAGCAGCGGGGCCGCCGAGTTGACACCGCCGGGCGCGGAGCTGATGACCTCCGGCCCCACCATCGCCGCGGCGCCGAAGCCCAGCACCAGGGTGAACAGGTAGAAGCCGCCGATCAGGGCGATCGCCCAGGTCACCGAGCGACGGGCCTCCTTCGCCGTGGGCACGGTGTAGAAGCGCATCAGCACGTGCGGCAGACCGGCGGTGCCGAAGACCAGCGCGATGGACAGCGAGATGAAGTCCAGCTTGGTGGTCTCGGACGTACCGTACTGCTGACCGGGCATGAGCAGGTCCTTGCCGGAGCTGGCCACGGCCTCACCCAGCAGCGCCGAGAAGTTGCCGCGGACCGCGACCAGCACGATCAGGCACATGATCAGCACGCCGCCGACCAGCAGGACGGCCTTGACCATCTGCACGTATGTGGTGCCCTTCATGCCGCCCACCAGCACGTAGACGATCATCAGCACGCCGACCGCGGCCACCACGAGGGACTGGCCGGTCGAGTCGTTGATGTTGAGCAGCAGCGCCACCAGTCCGCCGGCGCCCGCCATCTGCGCGATCAGGTAGAACAGGCACACCGCGAGCGTGGCCAGGGCGGCCGCCATGCGCACGGGCCGCTGCTTGAGGCGGAAACTCAGCACGTCGGCCATGGTGAAGCGGCCGGTGTTGCGCATGAGCTCGGCGACCAGCATCAGGGCCACGAGCCATGCCACCAGGAAGCCGATCGAGTACAGGAAGCCGTCGTAGCCGTTGATGGCGATCGCGCCGGCGATGCCGAGGAAAGAGGCCGCCGACAGGTAGTCGCCGGCGATCGCGAAGCCGTTCTGCGGGCCGGTGAAGCTCGAGCCGCCGGTGTAGAAGTCCTTGGTGGACTTGGTGGACTTCGACGCGCGCAGCACCAGGGTCATCGTGACGACGATGAAGATGCCGAACACGACCATGTTGAGCAGCGTGCTGCCCACTTCCTCGCCGGGCATCAGCTCACGGATGGGGATCAGCCACTCCATCAGGCCACCTCGCCTTCCAGCTCACGGCGGATGGCTTCCGCACGGGGGTCGATCTCCCGGTTCGCGAACCGGATGTACAGGAACGTGATGAGGAAGGTGGTGACGAACTGCCCCAGGCCGATGATCAGGCCCCAGGTGATGTTGCCGAACGCCATGGTTCCCATGAATCCGGTCGCGTAGATCGACAGCAACACGTAGAGGAAGTACCAGATGAGGAATGCGATCGTCATGGGGAACACGAACGCCCGGAATCTGCTGCGGAGTTCCTGGAACTCCGGGCTGGCCTGCATGGCCGCGAACTCTGCCGCGTCGGGGGTGCGCCGGGACGCACCCCCGGCCGCCGGGTCAGGGGGTTGGGACACGGAGATCCTCCGTTTCGGTTCTCAAGCCGCACCTCGGTAGTGATGCGACTCACAGACAGTGACCCGGGAAGTGTGACACGCAGCACATGGTGACGCACGTCCAAAAATCGGGAATCCCGCTCACCACCGGAAAATGCCCGGTCAACCCACCCCCATCCTGGGGATGTGGCCACCCCGGACGGGGGTCCCCTACCCCTGAGGAGAGACTGAGGTCACCTCAGGCGCCGCCCCTCTGGCCGATCGCCTCGGCGAAGACCTGCACCACTTCGTCCGGGGTCCTTGCGATGTGACTGCTGCCGCCGGTGGCGTCGCTGATCTCGGCCAGGGTCGCGGGGTCGGCGTCCTCGAGCAGGCCGAGCGTCACCACCACGACCGGGCGGGAGGGGTCCACACTCTCCCGCAGGCGCGCCAGAAAATCCTCGCGGCTCATCGACGAGGTGGCGTCGTTGGCGCCGTCGGAGATCACGATGATCGAGTTGATCGCGTTGGGGTCGTAGCTGTCGCGCACCATGGCGTAGGCGTCCAGCACCGAGCGGTACAGGTCGGTCTCCCCGCCCACCAGACCGGGCAGTGAGCCGAGCGCGCCGGCCAGGGCGTCGCGGTGGGCACCGCCGTCGCCCGGGGCGTCGAGGCGCTGCAGCGGCGCCACCTCCCGGTAAGGCATCCCGTCTCGGCCCGCGGCCCCGCCGAAGGCCCACAACCCCAGCGCGGCGTCGTCGGGGAACTGGCCGAGTCCGGCGGTGGCGGTCTGCACGAGCGCCTGGATGCGGGTGGCGTCGGTTCCGGGCATCACGAAGTTCATCGAGCCGGAGGTGTCCACCAGGACCAGCGAGCGACCGGGCATGGCGAGCAGCCGCCATCGCTGCAGCGTGCTGTGGACGCGGTTGGGGTCGCGCACCACGAGCGCCTCGGTCTCCCCCACCCCGGCACCGTCGGCCAGCGGGGCGCGGTCGGCGGCGCGGAAGCCGTCGGCGGCCAGCGCCTCCAGGTGCTCCTCCGAGGAGGTGGCGTCGCGTAGCGCCTCGGCGGCGCCGGTCACCTCGTCGCGGCGGGTGGGGTCCTGGGTGGTCACGGCCAGGGGGTAGGTCAGGAACACCGCGCCGGTGGCGGGGGCTCCCACCTGCAGACCGGCGTCGGGCAGCTCCTGCTGCACGAGGACCGCCTGCTGTTCGCTCACCACGGCGGCGCCGCCGTCGGCGACCACCGCGTCGAGCATCGCGCGCGGGGCGGGCGGCTCCTCCATGCGCGCGGCCTGCCCCTGGGCCAGCGCGGCCATGGACGCGTCGAGCGCATCGGACGTGGAGCGCATCGTCTCGACCTCCGAGGTCGCGGCCAGAACCGGGGCGTCGGCGATACCGGAGCGCACCGGGTCTCCCATCGCCAGCCCGGGGGTGGCCAGGGCGGCGGTCCACGTCGACATGTCCACCTCGGCGCCACGGGAGGCGATCACCACGGGGGTAGAGGCCACCGAGTTGAGGACCGTGGTGAACGGCACCTGCACCTCGTGGGAGACCTGGTCCAACCGCACCGACGAGTCCGGTACCCAGATGTCGGGCAGCTCCTCGCGTGCGGTGACACGGGCGGAGATGTCCGCCGAACTGACGGCCTCCACCTCGAAGTCGTCACAACCGTCGGCGCCTTCGGCCAGGAACCGGACGTGGTCGGCGATGTCGGGTTCCGCGGCGACCGTGACGGTCCAGCCCTCCCCGCAGAATCCGCCGATCCCGACGCGGGAGAGCCCGGCGATGACGAGCCCGGCCACCACGACGATCGCGAGGATCGCGGCACCCACGATCACGACCCGCCGGGCTGTGGGATTGGAACTCTGCGGCGCTGCACTGTGCCTGGCCATCAGGTGGCGGCCTTTCTTCCTCTGGCGTCACCCGGGGCCGTGCCATTCGCCCCACATCAGGGGGATCCGGGTCGGGCGATGGCATAGTACCCAGCCGGACCGTGCTACAGCGCCACCACGTCCGCCTCAGCACTGCCGGAGCACTGACGGGACGCTGCCGGCCCGCTGCCGCATCACCGCCTGACCGCCACCCGGCCCTAGCGGCCGCGGAACACCGGAGGCCGCTTCTCCTGCCGCGCGGCGCGGGCCTCGGCCATGTCCTCGCTGTGCCAGGCCTTCTGCTGCAGTTCGGTGTGCTCGTCGCGCGGGAGCAGGCGCGCGGCGTCGTCGTTGATCACGGTCTTGATGTGCCGCAGTGTCAACGGCGCGAAGCTCGCGATCTCCCCGGCCAGCTCCAACGCGGTGTCCAGGTCGCCGATCTCGTTCGCCAGCCCGATCCGGGCCGCCTCCTCGGCGCCCACCGGGCGGGCGGTCATGAGCACCGATCGGGCGTGACCGCCCCCCACGACGTTCGCGAGCCGCTTGATGGTCCAGTTGTCCAGGGCGAGACCCACCTTGACCACCGGCACCGCGAACACCGCTCCGGGCACCACGACGCGCAGGTCGGCGGCCAGGGCGAGCTGGACGCCGGCGCCGATGGCCGGGCCGTTGACGGCCGCGATCACGGGGACGGGCACCGATTCGACGGTCCGCAGCATCGAGGCGTGGGCGTCGATGAACTCCGAGTTGTAGACGCCCCCGGACAGGTCCGCGCCGGCGCAGAAGGCGGTGCCGGCGCCGGTGATCACGATCGCCCGCACCGGGTCGTCGGCGTCCGCCTCGGCGGCCGCCGCCTCGACGGCCTCGCGTAGTGCGGTGCACACCCGGGCGTCGAGGGCGTTGCGGGTGTGATGACGGTCGATGGTGACGACGACGACGGCGCCATCTCGGCGGGTGACGATCATGAGGGAAACAATACTGCCGATCCGGGGCGTGCGTGTGGCCGCGGTAATCCCTGGTGACCCGGCCTCACCGTACGATTGCGGACATGGCACGCACCGGAGCTTGGCAGATCCTCGATTTGGTCCTCGACCCCGGCTCGTTCCGTTCCTGGGACGCAGCCCCGTTGCGCTCGGCGCAGGTCGACTCGGTCCCGGGGTACGAGGCCTCACTCGAGCGGGCGGCCGAGAAGTCGGGCGTCGACGAGTCCGTGATCACCGGCGAGGGCACGCTCGAGGGCCGCCGCGTGGTGCTCATCGCGTGCGAATTCGACTTCCTGGCCGGCTCGATCGGCATCGCGGCCGCCGAGCGGATCGTGAGCTCCATCGAGCGCGCCACCGCCGAGAGACTGCCGATCCTGGCGTCCCCCACCTCCGGCGGCACCCGCATGCAGGAGGGGACCGTCGCGTTCCTGCAGATGGTCAAGATCTCCGCCGCCGTGGCCGGGCACAAATCCGCGGGCCTGCCCTACCTCGTCTACCTGCGTCATCCCACGACCGGCGGCGTGTTCGCCTCGTGGGGCTCGCTCGGGCACGTCTCGGTGGCCGAACCGGGTGCACTCATCGGATTCCTCGGCCCCCGCGTGTTCGAGGCCCTCTACGACGCCCCCTTCCCCGAGGGTGTCCAGGTCTCCGAGAACCTGGCCGAGCGCGGGATGATCGACGGTGTCCTGCCACCCGAGGGGGTCCGCGACCTCACCGCCCGCGCCCTGCGCGTACTGTGCCAGGATCCGCCGGCCCGCGACGAGCCCACCCCGCCCCACGGTCCCCTGCCGGAACCGCACAGGGAGGACGACGACGAAACCGGGCGGTCCGGCGAACCGCCGCGCCCCGACGCCTGGGACTCCATCACGCGCTCCCGGCGGCCGGACCGCCCCGGCGCCCGCGACCTGCTGTCACGGGTGTCGCCTGACCGCGTCCCGCTCTCGGGCACCGGCCAGGGCGAGGACAGCGGCGCCCTCCTGCTCTCGCTGGCCCGCTTCCGGGGACAGTCCGCCGTCGTCCTGGCCCAGGACCGCGACGCCGAGTCCGAGAAGAACCCGCTCGGCCCGTCATCCCTGCGCTCGGCCCGCCGCGGCATGCGGATCGCCGCCGAGATCGGCGTCCCGCTGGTCCTGCTCATCGACACCCGCGGCGCAGCCCTGTCCCGCGAAGCCGAGGAGGGCGGACTGGCCGGGGAGATCGCGCGCAGTCTCGCCGACCTCGTCACCCTGCCCACCCCGACCGTCTCGGTGATCCTCGGCCAGGGCACCGGCGGTGGAGCTCTCGCCCTCCTGCCCGCCGACCGCGTGCTCTGCGCCCACCACGGCTGGCTCGCCCCGCTCCCACCCGAGGGCGCCAGCGCGATCCTCTACCACGAGACCGACCGCGCCCCCGAGGTCGCGCGTTCCCAGGGCGTCACCTCCGCCGACCTGCTCGACGCGGGGATCGTCGACGTGGTGGTGCCCGAGCGCCCCGACGCTGCCGACGAGCCCGACGCGTTCTGCGACCGCATGGCCGACGCCATCGCCACCGCCCTTGTCGAAGTACGTCGACGTCCCCCTGAGCGGAGGTATTCGGAACGCATGTCCCGCTATCGCGACCTCGGCGTGCCACTAGAGTGAACACCGTCACAGACCGTCGGGAACGGTAGCCGGAACACGGCCCACGCAGCCGGGTGCGGATGCGGTCCCGGCGGGCACACGCCCGCATGTGAGGGGAACACGCGATGTCCGAGACCGACTCGTCGACCTACGCCGCTGCCCACCAGCGGTCCATCAGCGACCCGGACGCCTTCTGGCTCGAGGTCGCCCGGGACATCGACTGGACCACCCCGCCCACCCGGGCCGTCGACGGCACCGAGGCGCCGTTCTACCGCTGGTTCCCCGACGGTGAACTCAACACCTCCTACAACGCCATCGACCGCCACGTCGCCGCGGGCCGCGGCGACCAGGCCGCCTACATCTGGGACTCCGCCGTCACCGGAACCACCGAGACCATCACCTACTCGCAGCTGCAGGAGCAGGTCGCGGCGTTCGCCGGTGCCCTCGCCGCCGAGGGCGTGGGCAAGGGCGACCGCGTGGTGATCTACATGCCGATGGTGCCGCGCGCCGCCATCGCGATGCTCGCCTGCGCCCGCCTCGGTGCCGTCCACTCCGTCGTGTTCGGCGGGTTCGCCGCCCCCGAGCTCGCCATCCGCATCGACGACGCCCGGCCCAAGGTCATCGTCACCTCCCACGGCGGCATCGAGCCCACCCGGAAGGTCCCCTACTTCCCGATGGTGGCCAAGGCGCTCGAGCTGACCAGCCACACCCCGGGATCGGTCATCGTCGCACCACGGCACGACCAGTTCCCGGACGAGACGTTCCCCGAGACACCGGGAACCACGTGGAGCTACTGGGACGACGTCGTCGTCGACGTCTCCCCCGCGGACCCCGTGCCGGTGGCCGCCACCGACCCGCTCTACATCCTCTACACCTCCGGCACCACCGGCCTGCCCAAGGGCGTCGTCCGCGACAACGGCGGCCACGCCGTGGCCCTGGCCTGGTCCATGTGGAACGTCTACGGCATCCGCCCCGGCGACGTGTGGTGGACCGCCTCCGACGTCGGCTGGGTGGTCGGACACTCCTACATCGTCTACGCCCCGCTACTCGTGGGCGCCACCTCGATCATCTACGAGGGCAAGCCCGTCGGAACCCCCGACGCCGGGGCCTTCTGGCGCGTCGCCTCCCAACACGGGGCCACCGCCCTGTTCACCGCCCCCACCGCCGTCCGCGCCATCCGCAAGGAGGACCCCGACGGCGCCGAGGTGGCCAAATACGATCTGTCCACCATGCGCACCCTCTTCTGCGCCGGCGAACGCCTCGACCCCGACACGTACCAGTGGGCCACCGACAAACTCGGCAAGCCCGTGATCGACAACTGGTGGCAGACCGAGACCGGCTGGCCCATCGCCTCCAACATGCGCGGCCTCGACCCCATGCCCATCAAGCCCGGCTCCCCCACGGTGCCGGTGCCCGGGTACGCCCTGGTCGTGCTCGACAGCCGCGGTAACGAGGTCCCCGCCGGCGAAGAGGGCAACCTCTGCATCCGGCTCCCCATGGCGCCCGGCACCCTGTCGGGATTGTGGAACGACGACGAACGGTTCCTGTCCTCCTACATGTCCGCCTTCGCCGGCTACTACTCGACCGGCGACGGAGGCTACATCGACGCCGACGGCTACGTGTTCGTGATGGGCCGCACCGACGACGTGATCAACGTCGCCGGACACCGCCTGTCGACGGGCGCGATGGAGGCCGTGATCGCCAAGCACCCGGCCGTCGCCGAGGCTGCCGTGATCGGCGTGAAGGACCAGCTCAAAGGGCAGCGGCCCGTCGGGTACGTGGTGCTCAAGGCCGGCGAGGTCCGCGATCCCGAGGAGCTGCGCACCGAGCTGGTGGCCATGGTCCGCGAGGAGATCGGTGCCGTGGCGACGTTCCGCGACTGCACGGTTGTGCAGGGACTGCCCAAGACGCGGTCCGGCAAGATCCTGCGTAAGACGATGCGTCAGATCGCGGACGGCCAGGAGGACGTGACGGTGCCGTCGACGATCGAGGACCCCGCCGTCCTCGACGCGCTCACGCCCTTCCTGCGCCGCGACAAGTAGCCCCGGCCCGGGTCCTGGGTCCTCCCCGGGGGACTTGTGCACTCTGTCTGCTGGGATGCACAGCACTTAAGCGGCCGATTTGCGACCTACATGGTGCACAACCCGTCGGCGGCACGCATTCTCGACGCCCAGCTGAAGGACGGCGAGCACTCCGCCGCTGCGAGTCACTCTGTGCAGCGTTTCCCCAGCAGTCCGTCCGCGTTCGGCTGCCGCAGCGACTCCACGCCCTCGAGCCCCGCAGACGCGCGGACGCCCCGCCTCATCGAACGGAGGCGGGGCGTCGGGGGGCCACATTGCCGGCTGACACCGGCCGGCCGGTCAGGCCTCGAGCAGGTCGATCACGAAGACCAGCGTCTTACCACCCAGCGGGTGCAGCGCGGCAGAGGTGCCGTAGGCCTTGTCCGGCGGGATCACCAGCTTGCGCCGACCGCCCACCTTCATGCCGGGGATGCCCTCCTGCCAGCCCTGGATGAGGCCGTTCAGCGGGAAGGTGATGGACTCGCCACGATCCCAGGAGGAGTCGAACTGCTCACCGTTCTCGAAGTCGACACCCACGTAGTGGACGGTGACGTTCCCGCCGGCAACGGCCTCGTTGCCCTCTCCCACCGTGATGTCCTCGGCGACGAGCTCAGTGGGCGCGGGGCCCTCGGGCATGTCGATCTCGGGCTTCTCCATGGTTTCTCCTCCTGGAGTCCGGGGCCCGGACTCAGCGTGGGTGCCGAACCGGGATTTCGTCCGGCCGACGCACTGGCCTGCCGGGAGTTGTGAGCCCGGTTGGCACGCGGCCGGCCGGACGATCAGTCTCCGGTCAGCGCTCGCTGATCGGGGTGAAGTTCCGCTCGTCCTGACCGGTGTAGACCTGACGCGGGCGATTGATCTTGGTGGACGGATCCTCGCGCATCTCACGCCAGTGCGCAATCCAGCCCGGCATACGGCCCAGTGCGAACAGGACGGTGAACATGTCCGTCGGGAAGCCCATCGCCCGGTAGATCAGGCCCGTGTAGAAGTCGACGTTCGGGTAAAGCTTGCGCTCGACGAAGTAGTCGTCGGCCAGCGCGGTCTCCTCGAGCTTGAGGGCGATCTCCAGCAGCGGGTCGTTGCTCTTGCTCAGCAGCGTGTGGGCGTGCTTCTTGGCGATCGCGGCGCGCGGATCGTAGCTCTTGTAGACGCGGTGACCGAAGCCCATGAGCTTCACCCCGTCGACCTTGTTCTTGACGCGGTCCATGTAGTCGGTGGCGTCGCCGCCCTCCGACTCGATGCGCTCGAGCATCTCGAGGACGGCCTGGTTGGCGCCACCGTGCAGCGGGCCGTACAGGGCGTTGATGCCGCCGGTGATGGAGGCGTAGAGCGGGGCCTCGGAGGAGCCGACCATGCGGACGGTCGAGGTGGAGCAGTTCTGCTCGTGGTCCGCGTGCAGCAGCAGGAGCATGTCCAGCGCCTTGACCACCTCGTCGGTGATCTCGTAGTCCGCGCCGAAGGTCATGCGCAGGAAGTTGCCCACGTAGCCGAGCGAGGGGTCCGGCTCGATCGCCTCGTTGCCGGAGCGGATGCGCTGGGTGGCGGCGGCGAGCGTCGGGCCACGGCCGATCAGACGGGCGGTGGCCAGGTCGACGGCCTTGGGGTCGTCGATGTCCAGGTCGTCTCCGTGGGTGCCGAACAGGCTCACGCCGGCGGAGAACACGGGCATGGGGTGGGTGTCCAGCGGGAAAGCCTTGAGCAGCGGCATCATCTGACCGGGCAGCGTGACCTGGCCCATGACCTTCTCGGTGAACTCGGCCAGCTGGGCCTCGGTGGGGTCCTCACCGTAGATGAGCAGGTAGGCGACCTCGAGGAACGACGACTTCTCCGCCAGCTGCTCGATCGGGTAGCCGCGGTGGCGCAGGATGCCCTCGCCGCCGTCGATGAAGGTGATCGAGGAGGTGCAGGAGGACGTGTTGACGAATCCGACGTCCAGTGTGGTCATGCCGGTCTTGGCCAGCATCGGGCCGAGCTGGACGGCGTCGCTGCCGCACGTTGCGTCCACGACGTCGAGTTCGAGCTCACCGCCGGGGTACGACAGTGTTGCCTTGCGGTCCGAACCGTTCGAGCCTGCGGTCACGCGATTACCTCTCCGACGACTGGTCCCGGCGGCCTTCAGTCCCGCCACGAATGTGCTGTGCCACACCCTACCGTGACCCCCCTGCCACATCCGAAGGGTGCCTGGCCGCGCTCCCCCCGATCGCCACATGAGCCCCACCCGTTACAGTCGCGTCGTCAGGGCTGCAGGCGCGAGACCACCCATCGACCGTCCTCGAGCCGGCATTCCACGCGGTCGTGGAACCGGTCCCGACCGCCCTGCCAGAACTCCACCCGCTCGGGCGAGAGCCGGTAGCCACCCCACCGGTCCGGCATCGGGACCTCCTCGTCCCCCGCGAACCGTTCCCGCGCCTCCTCGTACAGGGCCTCAAGCCGGGCGACCGACCCGACCGGCCGCGACTGCTCCGACGCCCACGCCGCCACCTGCGATCCGCGCGGCCTGGTGCGCCAGTAGGCGAGCGAGTCCTCCCGGCTCATCCGATGGCAGGGTCCTTCCATGTGCACCTGCCGTTCGGCGACCAGCCACGGGAAGGTGACGGACGCGAACCCCGTGGCCGCCAACTGGGCGCCTTTGCGCGACGTCGTCGTCGTGAAGAACATCACCCCCTCCTCGTCGGCGCCTTTACACAGGACGGTGCGCGTCGACGGCCGGCCGTCCTCGACGGTTCCCAGCACCATCGCGTTGGGCTCGCGCACCCCGCGGCGTCCGGCCTCGTCGAGCCAGGCGGTGAACAGGGGCAGCCAGCCGTCGGCGAGATCGGCCTCGTCGAGGCGGTCGTGCAGGCCGTACCCGACGCGCATGGTGTCGAAGTCGGTGGGTTCAAGGACCTCGGTGGATGCGGTGCCGGTGGCGTGGTCCGGCGCGGTGCCGGTGGCGTGGTCCGGCGCGGTGTCAGTGGCGTGGTCCGGCGCGCCTCCTGTCCGGCCCGACGTGGGGGCGGGGGCCCCGGGGGTGACGACGACGACATCGTTTTCTCTGGCCCGATCGGGGGCGGATTCCTCCATACCCTCAGACGCTACTCCGCCGTGTCGTCGGCCCCGACTACGATGGACGCGTCCCCATCCCGCTACAGAGAACGGCCGCCAAGCATGAGCGATCAGCTGCCCACCATCCCCGCCGACCTCAAGCCCGCCGACGGCCGCTTCGGCTGCGGCCCGTCCAAGGTCCGCCCCGAGCAGATCGCGGCCGTGTCCGACGCCGCGACCTCGGTGATGGGCACCAGCCACCGCCAGGCACCGGTCAAGGACGTCGTGGGCCGCGTGCGAGACGGGCTGTCCTCACTGTTCTCGCTGCCCGAGGGCTACGAGGTCGTGCTGGGCAACGGCGGCACCACCGCGTTCTGGGACGCCGCCGCGTTCGGGCTCGTGCGGGAGAAGTCGCTGCACCTGACCTATGGCGAGTTCTCCTCCAAGTTCGCCAAGGTGACCGGCGGTGCGCCGTTCCTGGCGGACCCGATCGTCGTCTCCTCCGACCCCGGCACCGCGCCCGAGCCCACCTCCGATCCGTCCGTGGACCTGATCGGCTGGGCCCACAACGAGACCTCGACCGGGGTCATGCTGCCCGTCACGCGTCCGGCGGGCTCGGAGAACGCGCTGGTCGCGATCGATGCGACCTCGGGCGCCGGCGGCCTGCCCGTCGACATCACGGACACGGACGTCTACTACTTCGCGCCGCAGAAGTGCTTCGCCTCCGACGGCGGGATCTGGGTGGCCATCATGAGCCCGGCCGCCCTCGAACGCGTCGCGGAGATCGCCGCCACCGACCGCTGGTGCCCCGATTTCCTGTCGCTGCCCACCGCCGTGGACAACTCGGCCAAGAACCAGACCTACAACACCCCCGCGGTGGCCACGCTGCTGATGTTCGCCAACCAGATCGAGTGGATGAACTCCCAGGGTGGCCTCGACTGGTGCGTCGCGCGGACCGCCGACTCCTCCTCGAGGCTGTACGACTGGGCGGAGGCCAGCGAGTTCGTCACCCCGTTCGTCGCCGAGCCGGCGCACCGTTCGCAGGTCGTGGGCACGATCGACTTCGACGAGAAGATCGACGCCGCCAAGGTGGCCAAGACGCTGCGCGCCAACGGCATCCTCGACACGGAGCCGTACCGCAAGCTCGGACGAAACCAGCTGCGCATCGGCATGTTCCCCGCGATCGAGCCCGAGGACATCACGCAGCTGACCCGCGCCATCGACTACGTGGTGGGCGAGCTCTCCTGATCCCGGGCTCCGGGCTCGCCTCGGCTCCGGCCAACCTCGGTTTCGGGCCCGCCCCGGCTCCGGATCGACGGGCCAGAGCTCTGGCTTCTCGCGACACCTATCGGATCGCGTTGCACCTGTGGGGCCCGCTGGGTGTGACGCATTCCGATAGGTGAGCTGCATTCCGATGGGTGTCACGCCGAGACGCCCGGCCAGAACCGCCTGAGTCAGAGGCACACCGGCCAACCGACCCCACGCAAACGCGATCCGGCCCGACCCCACGCAATCGAGTTCCGGTCCGGCCCGACGCGACATCTGTAGTTTTCCGAAGCCCACCCGGCCCGTCCGCGCGCCGGGTGGGCTTTGCTGCCCTACCATGTGGTCCAACGCCCAGGCCCCGGATTGTGGACCACTCGAGTCACCGACGGGCTGCGAGGAGTCAGGAGGCGGCATGCGGAAGCTGAGGATCGTCGGCGTGGACACCGAGTCATCGCTGGTCAAGTGTGAGGTCCCGGACTCCGGCGAGAAATTCTCCCTCCCCCTCGACGATCGTTTCCGCGCCGCCGCCCGCGGTGAGTACATCCCAGCCGGTGGCGCCGATCGCACGCCGGTGACCGGAACACTGCGCCCGCGCGAGATCCAGGACCGCATCCGCCACGGCGCGTCTCCCGAGGAGGTCGCCTCCGACGCCGGGGTTCCGCTGTCGCGCATCGAGGGGTTCGCGATCCCGGTGTTGCTGGAACGCTCGAACGCCGCTGACCTGGCACGGGCTGCGCACCCGGTGCTCTCGGACGGCCCTTCACTCGATACGCTCGCCGACAAGGTGGATGCCGCCCTGGACCACCGCGGGATCGACCCGGAGCTGGTCAAATGGGATGCCTGGCGTGATCGTTCGGGCGGCTGGGTGGTGGCCATCACCTGGCCCGCCGGCCTGTCCGACGACGCCCGCGCCACCTGGTCGTTCGAACCCGATTCGCACGGTGGGTCGGCCCGCGCGCTCGACGAGGAGGCCGAGCGCATCCTCGATCCGTCCCGCGCGGCTGCCCTGCGCACCGTGTCCTCGCCGCCCCCGCTGCCGGCCGGGCCGCCGCCGGTGCGTTCGGTCCCGCCGCTGGATCCTGCGCCGTCTGATCGTTCCGATTCGCCGGCCGATCCCCCGGATTTCTCGGATGTGCCCGAGGTGCCCGGTCGAGCGTCTGTGACCGCCGTCCCCCCGGCCGCGCTGACTGCGCCGGACGCCCCCGAGCAGCGGGATTCCGAACGCCCCGATTCCCCGTCCGCCGCGCCCGCCGCCTCCGGCGCCTCACGTGCCGCCGCCTCCGAGGACCCGCGCGCCCGGGACTCCGACACGTCCGACGACGACGAGGATTTCCTGCAGCACACCCCCACCGAGCCCCGGCGCCGCCCGTCTTCGCGTCGCCATCCGACCATGCCGTCGTGGGAGGACGTCCTGCTCGGTGTCCGCAGCAAGGACGACTGACCCGACCATGGGCCGTCACGTCGCGACCTTCTGGTACCTGTCCGCCGAGGATCCCGCCGCGCTGTTCCGCTCGGGTGTGCGCTCGGATCCGGGGTTCGCCCGTCGACTGCTGTCGCGACTTCACCCCACGGTCACGGTGGCGTCACTCGGTACGTTCCCGCTCAATCGTTCGGCGTCGGCGGGGCCGGGTGAGATCTATATCGGGTCGTTCCCCGGTCTGACGGTGGTGCAGACGCCGATCGACGGGCCCGTGCAGCCGTCGACGACCGACCATGTGTGGCTGCGGTTGGTCGAGGCGCCGACGGTCCTTCAGTTCTCCTTCGACGCGGACACCGGCGTGAGCGGTTTCGGTCGCTGGGAGTCGGGCGTGCTCGTGCGTTCGTTTGCTGCGGCAGATGATCGGATCGTCGAGGACGAGGGCATGCCGCTGCCGTTCGAGCGCCCGTACTGGGCCGGCGAGTTCCCGCTCGAGGGTCCCGGGGACAATCCTCTCGCGCTCCCCTTCTCCGCGTCGGCGCTCCTGCACGCGGCGCACCGTGACTGGCTGGGCTTCGACCTGGAGCCCGGCGGTCTGGACGTACCGGTCGACGGGTTCGCCACCGATGGTCGGCGCGAGGTCCGCCAGCACACGCCGCCGCCGGGTCCGGCCCTGCACCTGGCCGACGGTCCGGGCCGGGCGGAGATGCATGCGGCCGCGCGACGCGGCACGGGAGACGCCGACGATCCCGAGGACGCGGGCCGCCGCTCGTCGTCGCCCTATTACGACGACGACTACGAGCGCCTCCCCTTCTCCCCCGCCGGTTCCCCGGGTGGCGGTCTTCGCGGCCTCGCGAGCGGTGTCGCCGGCCGGGTGGGTGACGCGGTCCGCAGGGGTACTGATTCGATCCGCCGTGGTGCCGGCCCGTTGTCCGGCAGGCGCGGCCGTGGCCGAGGGGACAGCCGGGGCGGTCGTGGCCGAGATGACGGCCGGGGCGGTCGCCGTGATCGCCCCCGCGACGACCGACGCGACGACCGACGCGAGGACGGCGGGGACGGCGGGGACTGGGGCCGAGACGAGGGCCGAGACGAGGGCCGAGACGAGGGCCGGGACCACACGTGACGGTCACCAGGTCGATTCTGCTTTTCGGCTTCGCAGCGCTGCTGGAGATCGGTGGTGCGTGGCTGGTCTGGCAGGGCGTCCGCGAGCATCGTGGCTGGATCTGGGTGGGGCTGGGCGTTGCGGCGCTGGGCGCCTACGGTTTTGTGGCGACTCTGCAGCCCGACGCGAACTTCGGCCGGATCCTCGCGGCCTACGGCGGGGTGTTCGTGGCCGGCTCGTTGCTGTGGGGCATGGCGATGGACGGCTTCCGCCCGGACCGCTGGGACGTCACGGGCGCGTTGATCTGTCTGGTCGGGGTCGCGGTGATCATGTACGCGCCCCGCTGACTCCGGCCCGCCCCCAGGGATTTTAGTGACATCACCGCGAGGTTCGGTGCCACCACTGCGCCCTGCGGCCGGAAATCCCGCACTGGTGCCACTAAAATCGTCGCGACCGTCTCGCCGCCGCCGCAGGCGCCCCCGGCCGCCGCCGCACGCGCATCCGCCGCACCATCCTGCCGCTCAGGGCATGCAGCCGCCGGCGGCTCCGCGACCGGGTTCCGGGCCACGCCGGTGAACCGAGCAAAGCCGTCAGTCACCGCACCGAGGAACCGAGCCAGGCCGTCAGCCCCCGCGCGCCCGCTCGTAGAACGCCACCGCCGCGGCCGTGGCCACATTCAGCGAATCGGTTCCGTCGGTCATGGGGATCGCGGCGCGCACGTCGCAGGCTCTCATCGCGTGCTCGGTCAGCCCCGGCCCCTCGGCGCCCAGCAGGAAGGCGACCTTCTCGGCGTCCACGGCCTGAGACAGCGGCGTATCGGCGTGCGGTGTCAGCGCCACGGTCCGAAAGCCCCGGTCGTGCAGGCCCTCGAGCGAGCGCTGCCACGTGGTGGGGGTCCCCGGTAGGTGCGCGAACGGCAGTCGCAGCACGTGCCCCATCGACACGCGCACGACCCGCCGGTAGAGGGGGTCTCCGGTGGCGGCGCCGAAGAGGACTCCGTCCACTCCGAGTGCCGCGCAGTTGCGGAAGATGGCTCCCAGGTTCTCGGGGTCGTTGACGCCCTCGAGCACCACGAGCGTCCGCGCGCCCTTGACCACGGACTCGACGGTCAGCGGCTCGGGCCGCCCGGCGGCGGCGAGGATGTCGCGGCTGGACCGGAACCCGATCACCTCGCTGATCAGTTCCTTGGACGCCCGCAGGTAGACGGCGTCGCCGGCGCGCTCGTCGGCGTCCCACCCCTCGACGGCGGCCTCGCGTCGCAGCTGGGTGAGTCGCGTGTCGGTCCCGAGCATCACGTGGGGCCGGAACCGTGAGAGCAGCATCCGGCCCACCACGTAGGTTCCCTCGGCGATCACCAGCCCGCGGCCACCGGGCAGGTCGGGCCGCCGGTCGGAGTTGTTCAGGTCGCGCAGGTCGTCCAGGCGTGGGTCGGCCGGGTCGAGGACGTCGATCACCCGCATGTCAGTCCCTCCGCCCCGCCTCCGACACCACGATCCGGCCGACACCTCGTCCAATCAGACACCTCGACCAATCAGATACCACGACCCCGCCGACACCACGACCATTCAGACAGCACGCCCCCGCGCCGCGCCGTTCCGCCGTGCGTCAGGACAGCGCGTCGCTGATCGGCCCGATGCCGAAGAACACCACGAACGCGGCGGCGACGATCCACAGGATCGGGTGCACGCTCCGCGCCTTGCCGGTGGCGGTGGCCATGACCACCCAGGCGATGAACCCGATACCGATGCCGTTGGCGATCGAGTACGTGTACGGCATGGCGACGATCGTGAGGAACGCCGGCAGCGCCACGGCGAAGTTCGTGAGGTCGATCTGCTTGATCTGCGCGATCATGAGCGCGCCGACGATCACCAGCGCGGGCGCGGCGGCCTCGACCGGCACGACCTCGTACAGGGGCGTGAAGAACATGGCGACCAGGAACAGCACGCCGGTGACGATGTTGGCCAGGCCGGTGCGGGCGCCCTCGGCGATGCCGGAGGCCGACTCGAGGAACACGGTGTTGGACGACGACGACGTCAGACCGCCGGCGACGGCACCGAAACCCTCGACGACCAGCGCGGATTTCATGTTGGGCAGGTTGCCGTCGGCGTCCATGAGCTCGGCTTCCTTGCCGAGGCCGGTGAAGGTGCCCATGGCGTCGAAGAAGTTGGCGAGCAGCAGCGTGAAGACGAACAGGCCGGCGGCGAGCGGCCCGATGCGGATGAACGCTCCGATGAGGTCGGCCTGGCCGATCAGTGCGAGGTTCGGGATGCCGCCGAGGGAGTCGGGGATTCCGGGGACGGCGAGGCTCCAGCCGGTGGGGTTGGGCTCGCCGTCGACGACGGACGGTCCGGAGTCGGTGAGCGCCTCGACGATCACGGCCACCACTGCGGTGATCACGATGCCGATGAACAGTCCGCCGCGGATCTTGCGCGCCACGAGCACGCCGCACAGGAGCAGGCCCACCACAAACACGAAGGTGGGCCACGAGGCGATGGAGCCGCCGATGCCCAGGCCGACGGGCACGGTGGTGCCGGCGGCGTCGGGGATGCGTCGCACGAAGCCGGAGTCGACGAGGCCGACCATGGCGATGAACGTGCCGATCCCCACCGCGATGGCGGCCTTCATCTCCGGCGGCACGGCGTTGAACACGGCGGTGCGGAACCCGGTGATCGCCAGGATCACGATGATGATGCCCTCGATCACCACCAGCCCCATGGCCTCTGCCCAGGTGACCTGCTGGGCGATGGTCACGGCGACCAGTGAGTTGATGCCGAGGCCGGTGGCGAAGGCGAACGGGTACCGCGCGATGGTGCCGAACGCGATGGTCATGACGCCGGCGGTGAAGGCGGTGACGGCGGCGATCTCGACGATCGACAGTTGGTTGCCCTCGACGTCCGTGCCGGATCCGAGGATCAGCGGGTTGAGGATGATGATGTAGGCCATCGCGAAGAAGCTGACGAGCCCGCCTCGCACCTCGCGCGGGATTGTCGAGCCCCGCTCGCTGATCTTGAAGTACCGGTCGAGCGCGCCGATCGTGGCGGGCGTCTGCGACCGGGCCCCGGTGCTCTGCGACATCTGGCGACCTTCCAGGCGGTGGGTGGGGAACCGTCCTAGAGTAACCGGCAGCTTTCCTGCGGTAGCGTCGTGGTCATGACGGATGAGTCGACGGAGCCGCAGGTGCGGCGGGCATCACAGTCTCCGGAGACTCCGCGGTCACCTCGGGTGCCACCGCTGCCGAACTATCTTCTGGATCCTCGCCCGGTGGTGTTGCTGGGCACGTTGGCGTGGACGTTGGCGTTGTTGGCGCACATGCTGATGTTCGAGGTCGACATGCGGACGGTGATCCTGTGCGCGGTGGGCGTGGGTGTGGGCGCGGTGGGCACCGCGGTGTACGCGCTGCAGCGCAGGGCGGTGTTGCGGGGTAGCGCGGGTGCGCAGCAGGGTCTGGATTTCGCCGGCGCCTCCGACGATCATCCGCGGGCCGACGGCCCCGGTGTGTAGGCGCGCTTCCGGGAGGTAACCGCCGTGGTGCGGGGCCGGGCGGCCGGGGGTGGCCGCCGCGCGGACGACGCCGGGAGGGGACGACGACGACAACGCCGTCGCTTTTGCTCTACCCCTCGGCGTCCGGCTCGGTCTTCTCGCTCTGCTCGGTCTCGGCGGAGTTCTCGTCAGCTGCCGCGGCAGCGTCGGCCTCGGCGCGGGCGCGGGCGGTGGCCGCCAGATGCTGCGGCAGGACCACCACGTCGACGGCGGCGTCGTCGTAGGCCTCGGACACCTCGGAACCGGTGTGCTCGGGCATCTCGACCGAACTGTGCGCGCCACAGCCGTACTGCAGGTGCACCACCTGGCCGTCGGCCGAGTACTCGTTGGCGCACACACCGAACATCCTGCTCAGCGCACCGGCCACGGGGACGAGGAAGCCGCAGGTCCCACAGTGGTACTTGGCGCTGCGCGCGATCTCGGCCTCCGGGCCGCGGGCCGCCGTCCAGCGCGCCGCCGCGGCGGACCGACCCTCAGGGCTCAGGTGTTGCTCACGACCGAGGCCGATCGGTGCGGCCAGCTCATCGAGCTGCTCATCCCCGGTGAGCGTGTGGCCGGGTACGAGCCGCTCGTCGTCGTCGGATGGTGGGAGCAGGTCCCCCGCACCGAGGTCACCGGCGCGGACCCGCTTCTCCCACGGCACCCACTCGGGCGCGACCAGCGCGTCGTCCCCGGGCAGCAGCGCGATCTCGTCCACCGTCAGATCCCCGCCGGGCACCAGGGCCAGCACGCACGCCCAGTACCAACCCCGGTACCCGGGCAGATCGGCGTCGAAACGGTGGGTGGTGGTGAAGGCGGCCTCCACAGCGGACCCGAGGTACTCACCCACCCCGTCACCGGCGAACTCCTCCACCGCCGCGCGGGCCGCGCCCACGCCCGAGGCCAACCGCTCCCGCAGAGCGGCGTCGAAGCCCGACTCCGGGCCGGTGCCCGCGGCGTCCGACGCGTGGTCGGCGCCCACGACGCCCGCCTCCTGATCCGTGCCTACCTCGGTGTTCACGCCCCCCATTATGCGCATCCCGGGCGCGACGTCACGTTCCGGCCTCGCGTGCGGCATCCTTGGGGGCATGCGCAGGTTCTTCGGCCCGGTGGGTCCGCTCATGATGTCGCTCGCCCTCGTCGGGGCCGTCTCCGCGTGTTCCACGGACGAGAACCCCGGCGACGCCACGGCTTCCGGCACCGATACCGCGCTGGCCTCGTCGAGCGCCCCGAGCGGCTCGGACACCGGCGGCGGCCAGGGCTCGTCACTGTGGCCGTCCAACGTCGTCGTGGGCTCGGACGACCCACAACCCGCCCGCGGCACCGTGGAGGTCGTCCGCGAACTCGAACACGACCCGCAGCTGTTCACCCAGGGCCTCGAGGTCTCCGACGGGCAGATCTACGAGTCCACCGGCCAGTACGGCAGCTCCCAGGTGCAGCGTCGTCCCCTCGACGGCGGCCCGCCCACCGTCTCCGTCCCCATGGCGGCCGACGAGTTCGGCGAGGGCCTGGCCCTGACCCCCGACACCCTGTGGACCCTCACCTGGAAGAACAACGTCGCGCACAACCGTGACCCCCAGACTCTCGAGGTGCGCGAGGAGGTGCACTACGACGGCGAGGGCTGGGGCCTGTGCTTCGACGGCGCGCAGCTGGTGATGAGCAACGGCTCCGACCAGCTGACCTTCCGCGACCCGGTGACCTTCGAGCCCACCGGCACGGTCGACGTCACCGCCGGCGGCACGGCAGTCCCGTGGCTCAACGAGCTCGAATGCGTGGACGGCGAGGTGCTGGCCAACGTGTTCATGACCGACGAGATCCTGCGGATCGACCCCACGACCGGCCACGTCACCGCCATCTACGACGGCGCACACCTGCAGCAGCCGCGCCCGGACAGCAACGACGCGGTCCTCAACGGCATCGCCGCGCTGCCCGAGTCGGAGAACCTCCTGGTGACCGGCAAGCTGTGGCCGACGATGTACGAGGTGCGCCTCGGTGGCTGAGGCCGGGACCTCCTCCGGGCCCGCCCGCCGCGCCGCCGCCTCCGTGGGCCGGGGCGCTCGCCGGGTCTTCCACGCCGACGGCGCCGACCGCTCGGGGCTGGCCCCACTGAGCTACGTCACGGTCGCCAACTTCGCGTGCGACGCGATCCTGGCGGTGGCGCTGGCCAACACCCTGTTCTTCTCCGCCGCGACCGCCGAGTCCCGCGGAAACGTGGCGCTCTACCTGCTGGTGACGGTGGCGCCGTTCGCGGTGATCGCCCCGGTGATCGGGCCCGCCCTGGACCGTCTGCGCAGCGGCAGGCGGCTCACCGTGTCGCTGACCTTCACCCTTCGCGCCGTGCTCGCGGTGATCCTGGCGCTGAACTTCGACTCGTGGCTGTTGTACCCGCTCGCGTTGGGCATGCTGGTGCTGTCCAAGACGTTCGGGGTGGTCAAGGCGTCCATCACGCCGCACGTGCTGCCGCCGGCGCTGGACCTGGTGCGCACCAATTCGCGGCTGACCGTGCTGGGTCACGTGTGTGGCAGCGTCGTGGCCGGGGCGCTGGCCGCGGGCGTCGCGTGGATCTGGGACTCCCAGGCCGCCCTGTGGCTGCTGGCGACGGTCGCGCTCGTGGCGGCATATGTGGCCATGACGATCCCCGCGCACGCCGAGGCCTCCGCCGACGAGGAGCACGCCTCGTTGCGCGTCGAGCGCGGCACTCTGCGCAGTGGGCTCAAGGCGGTGCTCACCCGCCCGCTGGGGCGCGGTGTGCTGGCCAACCTGTGGGCCGAGTCGTTGGCGCGGTTCATGACCGGTTTCCTCACGCTGTTCCTGGCGTTCGTGGCCAAGGCTCAGGAGGACGCCACCGCGATCGAGCAGGCCGGGTTGCTGGCCATCGCGGGCGCGGCGGGAGGCATCGGTACCTTCGTCGGAAACGCGGTGGGATCGCGTCTGCCCCTGGGCAGGCCCGGTCGCATCGCGACGGTCTCGGCGGGGGCTGCGCTCTCGGCGGCGGTGGTGGCCGCGTTCGTCGGCACCATCTGGATGGCGGCGGTGTTCGCGTTGGTCGCCGCGATCGCCAGCGCGCTGGGCAAGGTGGCGTTGGATTCCTCCATCCAGACCGATATCCCCGACGCGGCGCGGTCGTCGGCGTTCGGCCGTTCCGAGACGGCGCTGCAACTGGCATGGGTTTTCGGAGGGGCGCTGGGTGTGCTGTTGCCGCCGGACTTCACCATCGGGTTCTCCGTGGTGGCCGTGGTGGGCGCGCTGATGTTCACGCAGTCGCTGCTCACGGCCCGCGGGTCCACGCTGGTGCCGGGTCTGGGTGGCAACCGGCCGCGGTTCCCGGGCGAGGACCGCGGCCCGGTGTCGTCCCACAACACCACCGCGTCCAACACCACCACGTCGCCCGACGACTCGCCTCGCCGCCCTGACGACGCCACCACGTCGTCCGATGACTCGCCTCGCCGCCCTGACGACGGCCCCCATTACCCCGGCGACGACGAGATGGGCAGAATGGCGCCGTGACCTCCCGCAGTGAATCCGAGTCGACTGTTCGCCGTGTCCGCCCTGTCACCTGGGTGATCCTGGCGTGGATGATCATCATGATCGCCGCCATCCTGGGGGCCTGGAAGGGCTCGGAATCGCGATTCGGTGCGTTGCCGGAGATCACGGTCGCCACCGATCGCGGCACCGTCTCGGCACTGCCCTTCACCGCGACCGACCTGGACGGCAACTCGTTCACCAATCCTGTGCCGGAGTTCGTGGTTCGCGGCGAGCACACGCTGACCGTCAGGCTGTCCACCGAGCTTCGCCAGTCGACGTTGAACGTCTACGAGGTGCGCGAGGGCGGCACGAGCGAATACACGGTGGAGGCCGGAACCGCAGGTGAGCTCCTCATCCCGGTGAGCACTCCGGAGCACGGCCGGATCGAAGGCCTGGCCATCCGGTCCGTGCCGATCGTCTACGACGACTCCGGTGAGCCGTCGATCCTCAACGGCGAGTGGTCGGTCTCCTTCGTCTACGAGGACTGACCCGCCCGCGGCCCGTCTCCCCCTCACGCTGCGCCACGCCTCGCGCAGCGCCCCGTCGCGCCGCACATCGAGGCACGCATCACGCCCCGCACGCCCCGAATCACGCCTCTGCCTCGCGCCGCGTCTCGTCTCACGCACCTACCCCGCGCCGCGTCTCGTCTCACGCTCCGCGCCCCGCGCCGCGCCCGCCCCGTGGGTTTTGGCGACACCACCGCGAACCTTGTCGACACCACTGCGGGAATCCGGCCGATTCTTCGCAGTGGTGTCTCCAAAACCAAGGCCGGCGGCGCCGATCATCTCGATCAGAGGTCGGAACTTGCGCACGCGCCCACGGCAGCAGCGCACGCAGCAGCGCACGCGCCTGCGACTACGGATGCGGCAGCAGCGCACACGGCAGCGGCAGCGGCGGGCGTCAGAACACTTATGCGTCGAGTTCGCGGGCGACCGCGCGCAGCACCGACGCCACCCGGCCCGACAGCCTGGCCTCGGGCCGACGTCCGCGCCGCAGCTCCGGCTGAACGGTGGACTCGAGCACCTTGATCATGTCGTCGATCATCCCGTGGAGTTCGTCCGGTGAGCGGCGGGGACCACCCCGCGGGGCGCGTTCATCGGCGCCGACTGGTGCGGGGGCGTCGTGGAGCACCACTCGCAGCGCCTGGGGTCCGCGACGGCCGGAGACCATGTCGAACTCGACGCGCTGGCGCGGCTTGAGCGTCTCGACCCCGGCGGGCAGTGCGTCCGCGCGCACGAAGACGTCCTCCCCGCCCTCCTGGGACAGGAAGCCGAAGCCCTTCTCCGCGTCGTACCACTTGACCTTGCCGCTGGCCACCGCGATCCACCTCTCGACCCGGGCACGCACCCTCGCGTCCACGACCTCTGCTGACGCCCAGACAATACCCTTGCGCAGGGGTGCCGCCGCTTTCGTCCCCTCCCGATCGCGGGCGGTACGCTCCCCTTGTGAGCTCCGACGATCGACGTACTGCCGACGACCTCGACCCCTGGGCCCCGGCCGAGTCCGCACCGGCCCCCGCCAAGCCCCGGCGCCGCGGTCTCTTCATCACCGCGCTGGTGATCTTCACCATCGGCGTGCTCTTCACGATCATCGCCGCCGCCACCCCGCTCGTGCTGGACCGGGATGCCCCCACGATCCTCTATCTGGCCGCGATGCTGTTCACGCCGGTCGGCTTCCTGCTGGGCCTGCTGTACGCGATTCTCGGCTCGCGCCCACCCAAGGTGTGACAAAACGCACCTTTTCCGAAACATCCCAGGTAACGACACGATAACGGAGCGGGTTTCCGGCCCGTGTCACCAGGTTTTATTTCAGAATGGTGACGATCCGGCATCGAACAGCTACTCTTTGCTGCAGACTCGTCAGCGAGTTGGCATCGGACGCACCCCGAACCCCGCCCTGCGGCCGATGTAGACCACAAACCATTGACCGGGCGGGGACGGGGGAACCGACAGGGCCCACGCCGGGCCCGGTGGCCGAGAGGCCGCCTTGGGGTGAAGCCGCCAGCGGCGGCCGGACGCACTCGTCCGAACCCGACAGCTCACCTCGTAGGTACAGAGTGAAAAGGACTGACGCGTACATGACCTCGTACACCGGACGCCACCGCGCCGCCACCACCTCCTCCGCGCCGAAGACCGCCGTCAAGGCCGTCATCGCGGGCACCGCCTTCTCGGCCGCCGGCCTGGTCTTCGCCCCCGCCGCGAACGCCGCCCCGGATTCCGACTGGGACCGTCTCGCACAGTGTGAGTCCGGCGGCAACTGGGCCATCAACACCGGCAACGGCTACCACGGTGGCCTGCAGTTCTCGCAGGGCACCTGGGCCGCTTACGGCGGCACCCAGTTCGCGCCCACCGCCGACCAGGCCACGCGTGAGCAGCAGATCGCGATCGCGGAGAAGACCCTTGCCGGTCAGGGCTGGGGCGCCTGGCCCGCCTGCTCGTCCCGCCTGGGCCTGAACTCGGCCCCCACCCCGCGTGACCTGAACAACCTCACCCCGAACCCGGCGCCGGCCCCGGCTGAGCCCATCGCCGCCGAGTCGCCCGAGGCGGAGGCCATCACGGCTGCCGAGCACGCCGAGGCCCTCCACGCGTTCGCCGAGGCCCGTGGCGTCGCGCTGCCGGTCCTGCCGACCTACGAGGCCAACAAGGACGTCGTCGACGACTTCTACGCCCAGAACCAGGACGTGGTCGACGACTTCGTCGCCACCTACCTGAACTGACCCTTCACCGCTGCGCCGCGCGACGATCTCCGTCGCGCGGCGCAGTCGTCATTTCAGCCGATGCCACGTCGACCGGGCCGCCGGGGCGATATCCGGCCAGGCCGCGCCGGCACGGCCACCCCCTGCCGGCTCGGGCGATGAGAAAGGGCCGCCACTCCCTCGCGGGGAGCGGCGGCCCTTCCTGCTCTCTGTCGGCGCCGCGTCAGGACCGGACGGTCCGGTTGACCACGGTGTCCGGGTGGACGTAGTGGAGCCGCTCGAACGGGAGCGGGAAACGCTCCTCGCCGAACGGGGACAGTCCGCCCGCGACCAGCGCGGCGAGTTCGGTCACCGGGTGCTCGCCGAACGAGTCGTCGGGCCAACCCGGGTTGTCATAGGTCAGTTTCTTCTTGGCAGCCACGTGGTAAGTCTCTCACCTCGCGGGCGTTTAGTCAGCAGGAGGGTCGGATACCACTTCGGTTCGCCCCACCCGCTTGACTGCTCTCCCGCGCGTTCGGTGCGTCGTCACTAGGCTGGGACGGATCATGACGACCTCCCGCGCCACCTCCCGCCCGGCCGCCGGCGGTGAACCGGACTTCCCCGCTTGGCTCGCCGGGCTTGCCGACGACGCACTGGTGCGCGTGTGCGAGCTCCGTCCGGATGTCGCCACCCCGCCCCCGGCCTCACTGGACGTGCTCGCCTCGCGACTGCGGTTGCCGGCGTCGACGGCGCGGGCGCTGGGTTCGCTGTCGTGGCCGGAGCTGCTGGTCCTGGCCACGGCCGCCGCGCTGGGCGCCGATTCCGGGGCTGTGCCCCTGTCTGCGGTCGCTGACCGCCTGGGGGTCGACGCCGGGGGCGGTCCCCTGACGGTTCCCGAGTCCGACGACGACAACGACGACGACTCCCCCTTCCTCTCCGCCGTGTCCCGTCTCCGGGAACTCGCCCTGATCTGGGGCGAGCCGGAGCATGTGCGGATCGTGCCGGTCACCGCGTCGGCGATCGCCGCAGCTCCCGTGGTGGCCCCGCACCCGGGTGAGCCCACCGGGGCGGAACTCGACGAGGCGTGGGCGGGGCTGTCGGCTCCGGCGGTGGGGGTGCTGGAGGCGATCGCCCGGGGCCGCACGCCGGTCGGGGCGTTGGGGCCGGGGGCGTCGGAGTCGGTGCGGGCGGCGGCCACCGAGTTGGCGGCCGCCGGCCTGGCCGAGATCACCGGCGGCACCGGCACCGCCGGCACGCCCACCGCCGGATCCAGCTCCTGCGACACCGCCGGCACGCCCACCGCCGGATCGAGCGCGTCCGCGGAGTCCGTCGTCCCCCGTGCCCACGCACTGGACCGCGCCCGACACGGTGTGCGGCCGTCCGGTTCCACGCTGCTGGACCTGCCCGCCTGGGCCGAGCCGGCCGACACCCGAGCCGGCCGTGCCACCGAGAACGCCGACGCCTCCGGCGGGGTCGCGGCGCTCGAGCTGCTGCACCGCTGCGACTCCGTCCTGGCCGCGCTGTCGACCGTCCCGATGGCCACGCTCAAGGCCGGCGGAGTCGGCGTACGCGAGCTTCGCCGCGTGGCCCGGGCGACCGGGCTCGAGGTGTCCGAGCTGCCGCTTCTGCTCGACGTCCTCGCCGCGGCCGGGCTCATCGCCGAGGGCGACACCGACGTGGCCGACATCGCCTACGACGCCGTCTGGGCACCCACCGAGGCCGCCGACGTCTGGTCCGCGCGCGAGCCCGCCCGCCGTTGGGCCGAGTTGGTGCTGGCCTGGTGGTCGATGCCTCGGGCCTCGTGGCGGGTGGGCGCCGAGCTCGAGGGCGGGGGCACCGTCCCGGCCCTCGCAGACCCCGTCGGCCCGCCGCCGACCACCGAACGAGCCCGTGTCCTGGGTGCCCTCGCCGGCCTCGACCCGGCCGCCGAACCCGGCGACGCGCTGCTTCCCGAGGTGGTGCGCTGGTTCTCGCCGATGTGGCTGTCGAGAGCGGGCACGACGCCGGTCACGCAGACCGTGGCCGAGGCGCGGAGGATGGGCCTCGTCGTCGTCACCACCGCCACCAGCGCCGCCCGCCTGCTGACCGGTCGACACCCCGCGGCCCCCTCCGGGGATGCGGCAGGAGCCGTCGCCCCCTCCTCCGCGCACGCTCCCGTGCCCGGCTCCGGTGCGGCACGGTCCCGCGCGCACGACTCCGGCGGGGCACCCGGCCACGGCACCCCGCCGGGCCTCGACGAGCTCGAGCCCGTGCTCGCCGCCGCGCTGCCCGATCCCGTTTCCGAGGTGATCGTCCAGGCCGACCTGACGATCCTCGCGCCCGGACCGCTCGTCCCTGAGCTCGCCGCCGAGTTCGCGCTGCTCGCGGATGTCGAATCGGCCGGCGCCGCCACCACGTACCGCGTCACCGAGAACTCCCTGCGCCGTGCCCTCGATGCCGGCCGCACCGCCGCCGGCGTCCGCGAGCTGCTCGCCCGTACCTCCCTCACACCGGTCCCGCAGGCACTGGACTACCTGGTCGAGGACGTCGCCCGGAGACACGGGCGGGTGCGAGTCGGCACGGCGCAGTCGTTCATGCGGTGCGACGACCCCTCGCTCGTCGCCCAGGTCCTGGGTTCGCCCGCCGCCGAGAAGTGCGCGCTGCGGATGGTGGCCCCCACCGTGCTGGTCTCGCAGGCGCGGCCGCTCGACCTGGTGGACGCCCTTCGTGAGGACGGCTTCGCGCCGGTGGTCGAGGACACGACCGGGGCCGTGGTGGCTCTGACCAGACCCGTCGCACGCGTGCAGCCCGCCGCCACCGGTCGGGCGCCCCGGATCCCCACCCGCATCCCGGGCCGGTCCGAACTGCGTTCCGCCGTGGCCGCCATGCGTTCGGCCGACCGGGTGCGTTCCGCCCGCGGCGGCAGCGGCTCCGGCGGACCGGGCGCCTACACCGGGGAGTCCGCGATCGCGCGCCTGCACGAGGCCGCGTCGACCGGCACGGCGGTCACCGTCTCGGTGGTCGACGCCCAGGGCCGCCAGACCGTGCGGCTGGTGGTGCCGGCGTCGGTCGGCGGCGGGCGCATCGAGGGCATCGAGCCCGACACCGCCGAGGCCGTGACGCTGCCCCTGCACCGGGTCATCTCGGTGGCGGACGTCGACCCGACGCGCTGAGCATTCCGCGCCACCTGCCCGCCACCCGAGCCGCCTCTCACGCCGGCCCCCCGCCCGATCCGCCTGTCACGCCGGCCCCCCGCCCGATCCGCCAATCAGACTGCGCCACACCTATCGAACTGCGCCGCACCTATCGGAGCACGCTCCACCCAGCGGGCCCGCTGGGTGCAGCGCCATCGGATAGGTGGCGCGAAATGCGATTGGTGGCGCGATGCGATAAGTGGCGCGATGCGATAAGTGGCGCGATGCGATAGGTGGCGCGCGATGGGATAGGTGCGGCGCAGTCCGATAGGTGGCGGGCGATGCGACAGGTGAAACACGGCGCAGACTGCGCCCCGACGCGGTCCGGCGATTTCCAGGACACTGGACAGGTCGGGCTCACGCAGGCCCGGCGAGAGCTGTCGAGGAGGCCCGTTATGAGTGGTGGACCGCTGATCGTCCAGTCCGACAAGACCGTGCTGCTGGAGATCGACCACGACCTGGCCGACGACGCCCGGCAGGCGCTGGCACCCTTCGCCGAGCTAGAGCGCGCCCCAGAGCACGTCCACACCTACCGGATCACGCCGCTGGCGCTGTGGAACGCACGTGCTGCCGGCCACGACGCCGAGCAGGTCGTCGACGTGCTGATCACCTACTCCCGATTCCCCGTGCCGCAGCCGCTGCTGGTGGACATCGCCGAGACCATGGACCGCTACGGCCGGCTGCAGCTCGTGAAGAGCCCCGTCCACGGGCTGACGCTGGTCTCGCTCGACCGTGCGGTGCTGGCCGAGGTCACGCGCCACAAGAAGATCGCCCCCATGCTGGGCGCGGAGATCGACGCCGACACAGTGGTGGTGCACCCGTCCGAGCGTGGGCGGCTCAAGCAGGAGCTGCTCAAGGTGGGCTGGCCCGCCGACGACCTGGCCGGGTACGTCGACGGCGAGGCGCACGAGATCGCACTGTCCACCGAGGAAGAGCAGTGGGAACTGCGCGACTACCAGCAGATGGCCGCCGACTCGTTCTGGGCCGGCGGCTCGGGCGTGGTGGTCCTGCCCTGTGGCGCCGGCAAGACCATGGTCGGGGCCGCCGCGATGGCCAAGGCCAAGGCCACCACCCTGATCCTGGTGACCAACACCGTCGCCGGTCGGCAGTGGAAGCGCGAGCTGCTCGCCCGGACCACGCTCACCGAGGACGAGATCGGTGAGTACTCGGGCGAGCGCAAGGAGATCCGCCCGGTCACCATCGCCACCTACCAGGTGATCACGCGTAAGACGAAGGGCGTGCACCGGGCGCTGGAGTTGTTCGACTCCCGCGACTGGGGACTGATGATCTACGACGAGGTGCATCTTCTGCCGGCGCCCGTCTTCCGGATGACGGCCGACCTGCAGAGTCGTCGTCGTCTCGGTCTCACGGCGACCCTCGTCCGCGAGGACGGGCGCGAGGGCGACGTGTTCTCCCTCATCGGCCCCAAGCGGTACGACGCGCCGTGGAAGGACATCGAGGCGCAGGGCTGGATCGCCCCCGCCGACTGCGTCGAGGTGCGGGTGACCCTCACCGAGAACGAGCGCATGCTGTACGCGACGGCCGAGGCCGAGGACAAGTACAAACTGTGCTCGACCGCCCGCACGAAGATCCCGGTGGTCAAGAAGATCCTCGCCAACCACGCCGGTGCGTCGACGCTGGTGATCGGCGCGTACCTGGATCAGCTCGACGAACTCGGCGAGGAGCTCGACGCGCCCGTCATCCAGGGATCCACCTCGAACAAGGAACGCGAGAAGCTGTTCGCGCAGTTCCGGGCCGGCGAGATCACGACGCTGGTGGTGTCCAAGGTGGCCAACTTCTCGATCGACCTGCCCGAGGCCAGCGTGGCCGTGCAGGTCTCCGGCACGTTCGGCTCGCGGCAGGAGGAGGCGCAACGGCTGGGTCGGCTGCTGCGTCCCAAGGCGGACGGCGGGCAGGCGCACTTCTACTCGGTGGTCTCGCGCGACACCCTCGACGCCGAGTACGCAGCCCACCGGCAGCGGTTCCTCGCCGAGCAGGGCTACGCCTACCGGATCGTCGACGCCGACGACATCCTCGGCCCGCCCATCCCCGAGGTCGGCTGAGCCGCCGGGGTCAGGACACCCGTCCCGGGGCACCCGGAGAAGGCCACCAGCGGGGCTCGCGGGCGGGCGCCGACCAGCCCTGCGCCCCGCCCGGTTCCCCGGCGGCTCCGGCCCTGGGATACTGGCGGGCATGGCCGCCGACGGTAGAGACCGAGAGAACAAGTCCGACGACGAGAGGTCGCGCCGCGCGGACTCCGGCAGGAAGAGTTCGCGCGGCGGGGCCCCGCGCACCCCACACACGCAGTACCGGCTCGCCCGGATCCCGGTGGACAACGCCTGGGCGCGCACACACAACCAGAACCTCGGAGAGATCCGGCGACTCCAGATCTCGGCCGGCGTCCTCGGCGTGATCGTGCTGGCCGCCGGGATAGCCGTCCTGTTGGGCTCCGGCATGGCGAGCTGGGGCTGGATCGTCGCCGTGCTCGCCGCGGCGTTCGCCATCGGCTGCCTGTCGATGATCTTCTACATCCCCCGCCGCATGGGCTCGATGCAGTCCACCTACGACACCTCCGAACTCATCCCCGGCGTGATCGCCGAGATCCGGCCGCGCGGGGTCACGATCCTGGCGCTGGCAGACCAGGCCGTCGACCGCTCGGCCGGCAAGGTCCCGGTCCTGGTCGCGCGGCCGTGTGCACCGATCGAGGGCGTCCAGTCGAAGGTCGGCGAACGGGTGCCCTGTGTGGCCGTGGTGGCCAACCGCAGCGCGCGGGGCAGCGACAATCTCTACCAGTTCGTCTCCCCCATGCCGGTCGCGTGGGCCACCCCTGACAAGGCGGTCTGGCGGGAGGCCGCACAGCAGATCCCCGAGGGCGAGTGGGAGACGCTGCGGCAGAACATCGACCGGGTCAAGGAGGTCTCTGCCGAGATGACCCGGATGGTCCCTCTCGACTGATCCCGGGCGGCACCGGGAGCGGCCACGGGCTCTGCGACCAGCGGATCACCGGCGCCGGAGACCACCTGACGCGCAGAGCATTCGTATCGGTAGCCTGAAGTTACTATGGTCGATAGTAACTCCGGGCGCCGCCGGGCCGTCACCCGCTCGCCCCTCCTCTGGATCCTCGTGGCACTCGGCGCCCTGATCGCGGTCGCCGGCGTCGTGTGGTCGGGGCCGGTCCCCTACGACCTGGTCTCCAGCGCGTATCCGGGAGACCTGTCCGTCGCGCTCATGGCGCTGGCCCGGCTCGTCGCACTGCTGACCGGGTCCGTCACCGCGGGCGCCGCGGCGTTCGCCACGTTCTTCGTCAGTCACCACCCGGACGGGCTGCTGGGCGGCGCGGGCTACGCGGCCCGCCAGACGGCGTCCAATGCCGCGGCCGTCTGGACGGTGGCGGCCGCCGTGATGGTCCTCATGACCGCGGCGGACGGAGCGGGCGTAACCGTGCGGGACATGCTCGAGCAGGGCGCGTTCGGGACCCTGTACGACGCGATGGAGGCGCCCAACGCCTGGACCGTCTCGTTCCTGGCCGCGGCGATCGTCGCGCTCGTCTTGCGGGCCGCACTCCACTGGACGACCGTGGCGGCCACACTCTGCCTGTCCGTGCCGGGAGTGATCGCACCGGGCATGGTCGGCAACAACGGCCAGGGCGCCGACCACGATCAGGCCACCAATCTGTTGATGCTCCATTCGGCAGCCGCGGCCCTGTGGCTGGGCGTCCTCATCGCCACGTGGGCCTACCTGCGCACCCTCGACGAGGACGGGGCCTCGACCGCGGCGGAGGTGCTCAGGCGTGTCCGGTGGTTCACGGCCGTGGTGCTGGTCGTCCTCGGCGGGACCGGGGTCGGTCTCACGTGGATACAGATCCACGACGGCGACCTCACCTCCACTTACGGGTTGCTCGCGCTGGGGCAGGCCGCGGCCACGCTCGTGCTCGTGCTGATCGCGGTCGTCCGTGCCCGTCGGCGCGCGCCGGCCGGGGCGACACCCCGCCCCCGGGCCGTCATCCCGGACGTGGCCCTCGTCCTGGCGGTGTTCGCCGTCGCCGCCGTCACCGCCCGCATCCCGTCGCCCGCCATCCTCTACACCGCGGCGTCCGCGCACCAGATCTACATCGGATACGACGTCCCCGGGCCGTGGACCTGGATGGGCCTGCTCACCCGATGGCGCGTCGACCTGCTCTGGTTGACGATCGCGCTCGCCATGATCGCCGTCTACCTCCTGGCGGTCCGCTCGGTTCGGCGCGCGGGCGGGTCCTGGCCGCGGCACCGGCTCGTCTTCTGGACGGCGGGGTGGTTGCTCGTGGTGGTGGCCACCTCGTCCGGCATCAACCTCTGGTCGAGCGCACAGTTCAGCATGCACATGGTGCTGCACCTGATCCTCAACCTCGCCGCGGCGCCCCTGCTCGTCGCCGCCGCACCGCTCGGCCTGGCGCGGGTGGCCGGACCGGAGCGGCCCGGGGGGATCAGCGGGCCACGGGAGTGGGCGACGACGTTCCTGCGCTCGGGACTGGTCCGCACCCTCACCCATCCCTGGGTGGCGCTGACCATCTACGTCATCACGCTGTTCTTCTTCTATCTGACCCCACTGTTCGACGACGTGATCCGTTACCACTGGGGGCACCAGTGGATGAACTTCCACTTCCTGGTGACCGGGTTCCTGTTCTTCTGGCCGATACTGGGCATCGACCTCCTGTACAAGAGGCCGGGCACCCTCGGCCGCGTGGCGTTGCTTCTGGCGATCATGCCGTTCCACGCGCTGTTCGGCATCGTGCTCATGACCTCCGACACCCTGCTGGGCAACACCTTCTACGAGGCGTTCGATCTCCTCGACGCCGATGCCCTCCACCACGATCAGCTCATCGGGGGCGTCCTGGTCTGGATCTCCGGGGAGATACCGGTCCTCGTCGCGGTCGTGGTGTTGCTGGCCAGGTGGCTACGGGACGAGCTCGGTGACGGCGGGCCGTCCGGGGACGACGACGACGAGTCCGACGAGAGCCGGCTACTGGACGAGCTGCGGGAACTGCGCTCCTGAGGCGCTCACCGTGACTGTCCCGCTCCGTGCCCCGGCGGCTCGAAACGCCGGAGCCTGAGCGAGTTGCTCACCACGAAGAAGGAGCTGAACGCCATCGCGGCGGCCGAGAAGACAGGATTGAGCAGTCCGGCGGCGGCGATCGGGATCGCGGCCACGTTGTAGCCGAAGGCCCACAGCAGATTCACCCGGATGGTCCGGAGCGTGGCCGCCGCCAGATCAACCGAGTCGGGAACGATCGTCAGTCGCGAGCGGACGAGCACCAGGTCGGCGGCGCTGATCGCCACGTCGCTGCCCGTGGCCACCGCCATCCCGAGATCGGCCACGGCCAGGGCCGGGCCGTCGTTGACGCCGTCCCCGACCATCGCGACCCGGCGCCCCCGGGACTGCATGTCCCGGATGTGGTCGACCTTGTCGCCCGGCATGAGCCCGGAGTGCGTTTCGTCCACGCCGACCTGTTCGGAGATGTGTGCGGCCACGACGGGTCCGTCACCGGTGAGCATCACCGTACGCAGGCCTGCCGCCCGCAGCCGGGACACGGCCTCGGGCGCATCCGGCCTGACCACGTCGGACAGGCCGAAGGCCGCCACGGCGATCCCCTCCACCGCCGACAGTCCGGTGGTCAGGCCGTCCGCCTCGAGTGCGGTGACCGCGGCCCGCAGTTCCTCCGACACCTCGACCCCCGAGTCCTCCATCACCAGTAGGCGGCCGACCAGGACGTCGCGTCCGTCCACCCGGCCGCGGACGCCCAGGCCCGCGGAATTCTCGAAGTCGTCGACGGAGGGGACGTCGACGCGGTGCTCGTCCGCGTACCGCACGATCGCACGGGCGAAAGGGTGCTCGGAGGCGTTCTCCACCCCCGCCGTCGCGCGGAGCACCGCCCGGCGGAGCCCGTCACCGGCCCCCGTCCCGGCGCTCGTCACGGGCGCGTCCTCGAGTCCGGCCCGGCGGGCGGCGTCATGATCGACCTGCACGGACCGGACGGTCAACGTGCCTTCGGTGATGGTGCCGGTCTTGTCGAAGACCACCGTGTCGATGCTGCGTGTGGCCTCGAGTGCGCGCGGCCCCTTGATGAATATCCCGAGTTGCGCACCTCGCCCCGAGGCCACCATGAGGGCGGTCGGGGTGGCCAGTCCCAGTGCGCACGGGCAGGCGATGATCAGCACGGCCAGCGCGGGGCTCGCGGCCTGCGCCACCGAGCCCCCGCCCAGCAGCCACCATGCGAGGAACGTCCCCACGGCCAGCAGGAGCACGGTCGGCACGAAGATCGACGAGACACGGTCGGCCAGGCGCTGCGCGTCGGCCTTGCCCGATTGTGCCTCGGCGACCATCCGGGACATCTCCGCGAGCCGTGTCTCCTCGCCGACCGCTGTCGCCCGCGACCGCAGCCGTCCCGAGACGGCGACGGTGCCTCCCACCACCTCGTCGCCCTCGGCGACCGGGATCGGTCGGCTCTCCCCGGTGAGCATCGAGGTGTCGACCAGAGACGAGCCCTCCTCCACCACCGCGTCCGCGGCGATCGTCTCGCCGGGACGGGTCACGAAGACGTCCCCGACCCCGAGCCGCTCGGCCGGAATCCGCATCTCGGCGCCGGATCTGGTGATGATGGTGACGTCCTTGGCCGCCAGTGCGGCGAGGGCCTCGAGGGTGTCCCCGGCCCGTCGGGTGGCGCGCGCCTCGAGGAACCGCCCGAAGAGCACGAATGTCGTGACGCCGGTCGCGACCTCGAAGTAGATCGCATCGGACTGCATCACCGCCTCCCAGACCCCGGGCGCCTCGGGGCTCGGGGCGGAGGGCGCGAAGATCGTATAGACCGACCAGAGGGACGCGACCGTGATGCCGATCGACACCAGGGTGTCCATGGTGGCGACACCGTGCCTGAGGTTGCGGATGGCCGCACTGTGGAACGGCCACGCGCAGTAGGTGACAACGGGGAGCGAGAGCGCGAGCAGTAGCCACTGCCAGCCGGTGAACCGGGTCGACGGCGCGACGGCGAACATGACCGAAAGGTCCATCACCGGGATGAAGAGGACCACCGCCACGGCGAGGCGGATGAGCAGCGCACGCATCGCGTCCCGGTGCCGGTGCACGCGAGTGTCCCGGTCGGGTGCGTCGGCGGCCGGGGACGCCGAATAGCCGGCCGCGTCGATGGTGCTACACAGGCTCTCCTGAGAGACGTCGTCCGGCGCGTCGATCGTCGCGGTTCCCAGCGCGTAGTTGACGGTGGCGACGACCCCGTCGAGCTTGTTGAGCTTTCTCTCGACCCTGTTCGCGCACGCCGCGCACGTCATGCCGTCGACCGAGAGATCGAGGCGGCGGACGGTGGAACCACTGGGCGATGGCACGGGCGACCTCCTGATCCGGCTCACGGGGACCACCCCGTCGCCGGGCACGCTCATTACTATCGTCGATAGTAGTCCTCGCCGCGCGCCGCGGCCCCGCCCCGGGCCAGCACCTCGGTCGTGTGCTTCATCAGTGATCCCAGCCGCATGCGCTCGGGGCAGCTCACGGGCACGTCCAGGTCCACCAGCGGCTCCGCGGTGACGGGCCCGACGCACAGCGCCGTCACCGGCCCGCGCAGCGCGGCGAGCAGCTCGTCGTGGACGCCGACCGCCCGCGCCCGCTCCAGCACCGCCACCACCGCCGGGGCCGAGGTGAACGTCACGCCGTCCACCTCCGCACGCGCGACGGCCCGCACGAGATCGTCGAGCGCGTCGAGGTCGTCCGGCAGCTCCCAGCGGTAGATGGGCAGTTCCACCACCTCCGCACCGGCGGCCCGAAGTCCGTCCAGCAGCTCGGACATGGGGTTCCACTCGGAGCCGGTGCCCTGCACCTGCACGCCCACCGTCAGCCCGTCGACCCCGTGTTCCAGCAGCATCTGCAGCAGCTCGGGGCTGGCCTCACTCACGGCCGAGGCGTACTCACGAAAACCCGCGCCGCGGATCGCCCCGGTCGTCTTGGGCCCGCGAGAGTACAGCGGGATCCGCGACATCAGTTCACGGATCCGATCGGCCACTTCCCACTGCTCACAGATCTCCAGCCACCAGCGCACCCCCGGGGCGGTGGTGAGCACCATCAGGTCCGCCGGGGCGCTCAGCAGCCGATCGGTGGCCTCGCGCACCAGCCGGTCCTCCGACAGGTGGATAGTGCTGATCGCCGGGGCGTGCAGGACGGTGGCGCCGCGCCGTTCGAGGATCGTGATCTGCTCCTCGGCCCGCCGTGCGGCGGTGACGGCCACGGTCCGCCCGCGCAGGGGCTGCTCGGACTGGCTGACGGAATCGGGGGCGGCATGGTTCTCGGTCACTCCCCCATCATGGCCGAGTCGGGCACCGAAAGCTCCCTCCGCAGCGGGGAGGAGACCCCCGCCGCTCCCTGCGCCGAGCGGACAGTAGGCCCCTCACCCCGCCCCCCGGCGCGCTGTGAACGGAACGTCACGGACCTGTGATCGGCCGCCACATCGGCGCAACACGGTCTTCCTAACCTGATTCGCACAGGACCGAAGGAGGACCCAGACATGAGCGAGCACATCGTCGTCGTCGGACACGGGATGGTCTCCCACCGCTTCGTCTCCACCCTCGGGACACGCCACGCCGATGCGGACGTGACCGTCACGGTGATCGGCGACGAGGCCGACCCCGCCTACGATCGGGTGGGACTGTCCTCCTACGTCGGCGAGTGGAACCGCACCGCACTTCACCTGGACGATGCGCGACACACCACAGACCCCCGCGTGAGGGTCCGCTCCGGCGTGCGCGTCACCGCGATCGACCGCGGCGCGCGGACAGTCACACTCGACTCGGCGGAGACCCTGGCCTACGACACGCTGGTCCTGGCGACCGGCTCATACGCGTTCGTCCCGCCCGTGCCCGGTCACGAACTGCCCGGATGCCACGTCTACCGCACGCTGGACGACCTCGACGCCCTCCGCGCCGACGCCGAACGTGCCCGGCCCGGGGCGCACGGGGTGGTGATCGGCGGCGGGCTGCTCGGTCTCGAGGCCGCCAACGCGCTGAGCCTGCTCGGCCTGCGCCCGCACGTGGTGGAGCGCAACGACCGCCTCATGCCCGTCCAGGTCGACGCCCGAGGCGGAAAGCTGCTGTGCGACCTCATCGGCGAGCGCGGCATCGACGTGCACCTCGGTGTGACCGAGACGGTGATCGAGCCGGCCGCCGCGGGGGGCACCGCCGGTACGGGCGACGGCGGTGTGCGGGTGTCCCTGACCTGTGACGACGACGAGACCACCACAGTCGACGCCGCACTGGTGGTGTTCTCCGTCGGGGTACGCCCACGTGATGAGCTGGCCCGGGCGGCCGGACTGGATATCGCGGAACGGGGCGGCGTGCTCACCGATCGGACCTGCCGCACCTCGGACCCGCACGTCTGGGCGATCGGCGAGTGCGCGGCGATCGAGGGCACCTGCTACGGGCTGGTCGGACCCGGTTACGCCTCCGCGGAGGTGGCGGCGGCGAGGATCGTCGGCGGCACCGCGGCCGAGTTCACCGGTGCCGACCTGGCCACCAAACTCAAACTGATGGGCGTGGACGTGGCCAGCTTCGGCGACGCCCACGCCGCCACGCCCGGATGCCTCGAGGTGGTGGTGGACGACCCCGTCGCCCGCACCTACTCCAAACTGATCATGAGCCACGACTCCCGCACCCTGCTCGGTGGGGTGTTCGTGGGGGACGCGGGCCCCTACCAACTGCTCAAGCCCCTGCTGGGGCGGACTTTGCCGTCGTCGTCGCCCCTGTCCCTGCTCACCCCAGACACCTCGGGCGGGGACGGGGTGGGCGTGGACTCGCTGCCCGACGACGCCCAGATCTGCTCGTGCAACGCGGTCACCAGGGCCGACCTGCGCGAGGCGATCTACGGCGGCGCGTGCGACGTGGCCCAGCTCAAGGCCTGCACCCGCGCCGGGACGTCGTGCGGCTCGTGCCTGCCCCTCATGCGGCAGGTGCTCGAGACGGAGGGTGTGGAACAGTCCACCGCGCTGTGTGAGCACTTCGAGCAGTCACGCTCCGAGTTGTTCGAGATCATCACCGTCACCGGGATCCGCTCGTTCTCCGAGTTGGTCCGTCGATTCGGCCGGGGCCTGGGCTGCGAGATCTGCAAGCCGACGGTCGCCTCGATCCTGGCCTCGACCGGCTCGGACCACGTCCTCGACGGCGAGCAGGCCTCACTTCAGGACACCAACGATCACTTCCTGGCCAATATTCAAAAGAACGGCACCTACTCGGTGGTGCCCCGGATGCCGGGCGGCGAGGTGACGGCCGATCAGCTCATCGTGATCGGGGAGATCGCCCGCGACCACGACCTGTACGTCAAGGTCACGGGCGGCCAGCGGATCGACATGTTCGGAGCGCGAGTGGACGAGCTGCCCGCGATCTGGCGGCGGCTGGTGGACGCCGGCATGGAATCCGGGCACGCGTACGGAAAGTCGCTTCGCACGGTCAAGAGCTGCGTGGGCACCTCGTGGTGCCGGTACGGGCAGCAGGACTCCGTGGGGATGGCGGTGATGCTGGAGACGCGGTACCGCGGACTGCGGGCGCCGCACAAGATCAAGATGGGGGTGTCCGGCTGCGCCCGCGAATGCGCCGAGGCCCGCGGGAAGGATGTCGGCGTGATCGCCACCGAGACCGGCTGGAACCTCTACATCGGTGGGAACGGTGGCGCGACGCCGCGGCACGCGGTGCTCCTGGCCGGGGACCTCACCGATGAACTGCTGATCCGGTACATCGACCGGGCCGTGATGTTCTACGTCCGTACGGCCGAGCGACTGCAACGCATCGCTCCGTGGCTCGAGTCGCTCGAGGGCGGCATCGACCACCTGCGGGACGTGGTGTGTGCCGACTCCCTGGGCCTGGCCGCCGAACTCGAGGGGCGGATGGAGGCGCATGTCGCCGGGTACAGGGACGAATGGTCGGCGGTGTTGGACGACCCGCAGAAGCTCGAACGGTTCGTCTCGTTCGTCAACGCGCCCGATCAGCCCGACCCGACCGTGCGGTTCGAGCGGCGAGACGGCCGCAAGGTTCCCGTCCTGCTCGGCTCGCCCGCCATGCCGACACGGGCCTGACCAGCACTGATCAGCTCGCTTCCCGGGCCCTACCCGCCAGTCCGATCTCTGAATGCTCACTGAGGAGAACCGCCATGACCACATTCGCGTCCACTGTCGCCGCGCCGACCTCGATCCGGCCCGCCCCCGCCGCGCCCCTCGGCGACGCCGCGTCCCTCGCCGACGCCGAGATCGCGGTCTGCCCGGTCGGCCGGCTCACCCGCGGGCGCGGGGTCGCCGCGCTGCTTCCCGACGGCCGCCAGGTGGCGGTGTACCTGGTCGACGACGAGGTGTACGCCCTCTGCAACATCGATCCCGTCGCCCGGGCAGCCGTCATGAGCCGTGGCCTGGTGGGCGACCGCGCCGGCACGCCCGCGCTCATCTCCCCGATCGGCAAGCAGGCCTACGCGCTCGTGGACGGCCGCGGGCTGGACGATCCGACGCGGGGGATCACGGTGTTCCCGGTCCGGGTCGCGGCCGACGGCACGGTGGTCGTCTCGACCGACGTCGCTGTCCGCCATCCCCACCGCGCCTGAGGCTGCACTTCTGAGCGCGGATGCGCTGCCCACCGCCCCGCACGCCGCTGCACCCTCGCACCCACGCCGCACCGCCTGCCGCCAGACCAGCCACCGCCCCGCACGCCGCTGCACCCTCGCACCCACGCCCATCCCCCAACTTCGGAGACAGCACCTCGATTCTTGGTGGCACCAGCGCGAGAATGTCGGATAAATCCCGCGCTGGTGCCTCCAAAGTTCTCCAGGTTGGCTCTACAACAGATAGTTCTCCAGGGTGGCTCCACAACAGTTCTCCAGGGGCTCCACATCGATTGCCGAGGAAGGACGCCGCCGCCCTGCAGGGTTCAGATGTTCAGGCGATATCCGCGCTTGACCACCGTGGCCACCAGCTCCGGCACGCCGAGGGCCCTGCGGAGTCGGCCCATCGCGGTCTCCACGGCATGCGGGTCCGTACCGCCACCGGGTAACGCGGCAAGAAGATCCTCCCGGCTCACGCAGGCCCCCGGGCGGCGGGAGAGAGCGCGCAGCAGGCCCAGCTGGGCCGGAGAGACCGCGAGCTGACGACCGTCGATCAACACGGAGGCAGCGCACACCGTGAGTTCGTGGCCGGCCACCTCCACCGGAGCCGTCCGCTCGGCGATCACCTCGGCGGTGTGTCGCATGAGCGATCCGAGCCGCATACGGTCCGGCATGCTGACCTGCACTCCCCGCTCGAGCAGCGGTCGGGCGGTGACCGGGCCGACACACAGCGCCGCGACCGCGCCGTCGAGGGAGTCCAGCAGATCGTCGTACACACCGATCGCGTCAGCACGCTCGAGCACCGCATTCACCGCGGGCGCTGCGGTGAAGGTCACGCCGTCGACACCGCGAAGAGCGACCTCGCGGACAAGATCGTCGAGAGCACCGACATCGTCCGGGAGCTCCCACCGGTATACGGGGACCTCGACCACCTCAGCTCCCGCATCGCGCAGCCCCTTCACCACCTTCGACATGGGGTTCCATCCCGGGCCGGCATCCTGCACCTGGACACAGATCGTCCTGCCCTCGACGCCACGCTCGAGCAGCATCTCCAGCAACCCGGGGCTGGCCTCGTTCGCGGCCGAGGCGTGTTCGTGCAGGCCCGCAGCCCTGATCGCGCCGGTGGTCTTGGGGCCGCGCGAGTACAACGGAATGCGCCCCATCAGATCGAGCAGGTCGGCGGCCAGTCCCCACTCCTCACACACCTGCATCCACCAGAGCAGGCCCGGGGCCGTACCCAGCACCATCAGATCAGCGGGTGCGGCCAGTGCACGTTCAGTGGCCTCGCGCAGCAGCACATCGTCCGCGATCGGGATCATGCGCATCGCGGGGGCGTGCAGTACCCGCGCGCCCCGCCGTTCGAGCAGAGTGCACTGTTCGGAGGCTCTCCGGGCAGCGGTCACGGCGATGGTCCGTCCCAGCAGCGGGAACCGCGCCGGCGATCGGCGTGACCCCGGGACGACACCCCGCAGCGCCGGCAGGCCGGGCCCGGAGGCGAACCCCTGCGCGATTTCTGGACTCGTGTCATCTGCAGCCATCACACCCGCATCCTTTCCACCCGGTATTTCCACCGTGTTTCCGTCGGCTTGCCGATGTGATCCGGTTCAGCAGGGCGGGCCGGGCCCGTGTACTGCCCAGCAGACGGGGCGGCCCCGCGTACGGCCGGGCAGGACGGGGCGGCCCCGCGTACGGCCGGGCTGGACGGGGCGGCCCCGCGTACGGCCGGGCCGGTCCGGCCCCTCTCAGCCGGCCTCCCGCAGCCACCCGCAGATCCCGTCGACCGCAGACGAGCAGCCTCCGCAGCCTGTTCCCGCGCGCGTCCGCTCGGCCAGCCCGACCCGGTCACGCGCGCCGTCTCCCCACGCCGCCACCAGATCGGATTTGCGGACGCCGTTGCAGCGGCACACCACCGCAGTGGCAGGCATCGTCGCCGGCGACGGAACCGCCACCGCCTCGGCACGACCGAGGATCACCGACACCATGTCCTCGGGAAGGGGCAACGCGTCCTCGTAGAGCTGGGTGATCATGCCCACCGGCTCCGGATGCCCGACCAACGCTGCGCCGACGATTCGTCCGCCCACCACGTCGACACGGGCGTAGCGGCATCGGGCCGGTTCGCTGATGGTGGTGACCTCCACCTCGTCGCCCGAATCCGGTCCATCCTGCTCCGCCGTGAGCTCGCCCAGCGCCACCACATCGAGACCGGACGCCTTGAGCCGGGTCACGCTCAGTCCGCCGGTGTAGCGTGCCGACGGATCGACGCCGGTGAGCCGCGCCGCCACCACCGTCGCCTGCTCCCATGCCGGTGCCACCAGTCCGCCGACAACGCCCCGGTGCTGCGCGCAGTCACCGATCGCGCTGATCGCCGGGTCGCAGGTCAGCAGTGAATCGTTCACCACCACGCCGTCGTCCACCGCGAGCCCGGCAGCCCGGGCCACATCCGCCCTGGGTGCGCTACCGGCGGTGAGAACAACCGTGCGACAGGCGATCTCGTCGTCGTCCAACTCGAGGCGACCCCCGTCCCACCGGGTGGCGCGCACCCCGGTCCTGACCCGCACCCCCGCCGCCGCGAGGGCCCGGACCAGCACGGACCCCGCGCCCGCGTCGAGTACGCCGTTCATCGGACGGTCTCGCGGGTGGACGACCGTCACCTCGTGTCCGGCGGCGGCCATCGCGCAGGCGACCTCCAGCCCGATGAATCCGCCGCCGACCACCGCGACCGGCCCGGGGTGCGCCGACAGGTGGGCCGTCAACGCACGGGCCCCGGCGACGTCACGCAACGTGAACACCCCCGGCGCGAGATCCCGATCCGGCCCGCCGCCAGGTCCCGATCGTGCGACCCGGATCCCTTCGACGGGCGGGATCCGCGGCTGCGCCCCCGTGGCCAGGACCAGGTGGTCGTAGCCGAGGCGCTCGCCGTCTCCCAGCAGCACCTCGCGTGCCGGACGGTCGATCGCCACCACCGGCGTCGACGTGCGCAAAGCCACGTGATGACGTTCCCACCACCCGGTCGGTTTGAGCCACGCCACCGGCAGCTCGGGACCCCCGGTCGCCGCGAGGTGCGACAGCATGATCCGGTTGTACGGTTCCTCCGCCTCGGCGCCAAGGACGGTCACCGTCATCGCGCCCGGGTCGGGCTGCCCGGCGCGCAGCTCCTCGGCCAGCCGGGCCGCGGCCATCCCGGCGCCCACCACCACGACCCGCAGCGGCCGTTCCGGGCCCGGCGCGACCCCGGCGACGCGCCCGCTCCCCACGTCCGCCGAACCCACGGCGCCACCGTGTTCAGCGCCCATCACAGTGCCTCCAACCGCACCGCGCACACCTTGAACTCCGGCATCCGGCTGGTCGGGTCCAGCTCGGGCAGGGTGAGCCGGTTGGCCCTGCCGTCACCGCCGAAGTGGAAGGGCAGGAACACCGTGTCGGTGCGCATGTCCTCGTCGCAGTGCACCACCACCTCGACGGCGCCGCGTCTGGACACCACACGGGCGGGGTCGCCGTCGGACAGCCCGGCCGCGGCCGCGACCACCGGGTGGACCTGCACCCGGGCCCGTGGCTCGGCGGCGGTCAGCTCGGTGATCCGCCTGGTCTGGGCGCCGGACTGGTAGTGGGACAGGATCCGGCCGGTCGTGCCCAGCAGCGGGTAGCCGGCGTCCGGCGCCTCGGCGGGCGGGCGCGGGGCGGCCACGGCGAACCTGGCGCGACCGTCGTCGGTGGCGAAGCGCTCGGTGAACAGGCGCGGGGTCCCGCCCGGGGAGTCGGCACCGCACGGCCAGTGCAGAGCCTCGCCCGCGTCGAGTCGGTCCCACGTGATCGCCGAATAGTCGGCCTTTCCACCCGCCGAGGCGCGACCCAACTCGTCGAACACGACGCGCGGGTCGGTGGGGAACCGCTCGGGTCCCCGATCCAATCGCCGGGCGAGCTCGTGCCAGATCCACAGTTCGTCGCGCACACCCGGCGGCGGGGTCACCGCGCGGCGGCGCCGCAGCAGCCTGCCCTCGAGGTTGGTGAGCGTGCCCTCCTCCTCGGCCCACTGCGGTACGGGCAGCACCACGTCGGCGATGGCCGCGGTCTCCGACAGCACGAAGTCCGCCACCACCAACGTGTCCAGGGCGCGAAGCCGCTCGGTGATCCGGTCGGCGTCGGGCGCGGAGACGACCGGGTTGGAGGCGTGGACCAGCAGTGCCGTGGGGCCGCCGGGCTCGCCGAGCGAGTCGAGCAGCTCGAACGCGGGGCACCCCGGACCCGGGAGTTCGTCCGGATCCACGCCCCACACGGCGGCGACGTGCGCGCGGTCGGCGGGGTCGCTGATCGACCGGTAGCCGGGTAGCTGGTCGGCCTTCTGCCCGTGTTCGCGTCCGCCCTGCCCGTTGCCCTGCCCGGTGAGCGTGCCGTAGCCGTTGCCCCGTCGTCCGGGGAGTCCGAGCGCGAGGGCGAGCGCGATCGCCGCACCCACTACATCTGTACCGTCGGCGTGCTGTTCCGCGCCGCGGGCGGTGAGGACGTAGGAGCCGCCGGAACCGTCGGTCGCGCTGTTGTCGCGGCCGGCGGCGAGCAACGCGACGGTGCGTTCGAGCTGCGCCACGGACACGCCCGTCACGCGTTCGGTGCGCTCGGGCAGCCAGCCGGCCGCGTGGGCCCACGCCTCCTCGAACCCGACCGTGCGGTCGGCGAGGTACCCGACGTCCAGGCATCCGCCGACGACGACGAGGTGCAGCAATCCCAGCAACAGGGCCGCGTCCGTGCCGGGCCGCACACGCAGGTGCAGGCCGCCGCCGTCTCGGGCACGCCGGGCTGTCGCGGTGAGTCGCGGATCGGCCACCACGAGGCCACCGGAGGCGGCGGTGGTGTCGAGGTGCTGCAGGAACGGTGGCATGGTGTCGGCAGGGTTGGCTCCCACCAGCAGCACGGCGCGGGCATCGGCGAGGTCGGTCACCGGGAACGGCAGTCCGCGGTCCAGACCGAGACTCCGGTTGGCCGCGGCCGCAGCACTGGACATGCACCAGCGACCGTTGTAGTCGATGAGCCCGCTGCCCAGTGCGAGCCTGGCGAACTTACCCAGCTGGTAGGCCTTCTCGTTGGTCAGTCCGCCGCCGCCGAACACGGCCACCCCGTCCGGACCTCCGGCGTCCTGGGCGGCGCGGATACCGGACACCACGCGGTCCAGGGCGGTGTCCCAGTCGGTGGGTCGAAGCTCTCGGCGCTCCCGGATCAGCGGGGTGGTGAGCCTTCCCGGATGGTCGAGCAGCGATGCGGCCGTCCAGCCCTTGCGGCAGAGTCCGCCCCGGTTGGTCGGGAACCACACGGGCGCCGTTCGCGCGGGCTCGCCGGCCGATGCCGGGTCCACCGACATCGCGCACTGCAGCGCGCAGTAGGGGCAGTGGGTGTGCGTGGCCGGTACGGTCCGGGCTGCAGGTGCATCTGGCCCGGCTGGTCGAATGGTCATGGGCACGGGCACCTCCTCGGTTGACGCTGCGGTCGTTGTCGTCGTCCTCGTCGTCGCTGTCCACCGTCACCTCGCTCAGCGCACGGCGACGGCCCCCTCCCCGATAGACTCGACCGCCGGCGCGCCACCCGCCGACGCGCGCAGGTACACGGCTCGGGTGATGATCGCGGCCGCCACATAGAACGCGGCGAACACCACGAACGCCGCCGTGGCCGACCCTGACGACTGGTATGAGGCGCGCAGGGTCATGTTGATGAGGAAGCCGCCGAACGCGCCCACCGCGCCGGCCACACCGATCAGTGCCCCGGAGTGGGCCCGCGACCAGGAGGCACGCGCCTCGGCGGTCAGACCACGGGCGTGGCTGCGCGCCTCGTACACCGACGGGATGAGCTTGTACACCGATGCGTTGCCCACACCGGTGAGACCGAACAGGGTGAGGAACGCGGCGAAGAACAACACGAGCGCTCCGCCGGAGAGCGTGCCGCCGCCCGCGCTCTGGACGACCGAGGTGTAGACCAGCGCGAGCGTGGTGACGGCCATGGCGCAGAAGGTGACCAGGGTGACGCGGGCGCCGCCGAAGCGGTCGGACATGCGGCCGCCGGCCATTCGGGTGAGCGAGCCGAGCAGTGGTCCGAGGAAGGTGATCTGGGCGGCGTGCAGCGCGGCCTGGCCGGGGGTCTGGCCGTTGCCGACGAACGTCATGGTGAGCATCTGGCCGAAGGCGAAGCTGAACCCGATGAACGAACCGAAGGTGCCGATGTAGAGCAGGGACAGCACCCAGGCGTCCTTGTCGCGGGCCAGGTCCTTCATGCTCTGCACGTCGACCGTCTGATCGGCGAGGTTGTCCATCCGCAGGGCCGCGCCGATCCCGGCGATCACCAGCAGCACCAGGTACACGGCGATCACCCAGTGCGGCGAGCGGTTGCCGGCCAGTGCGATCACCAGCAGCCCCACCACCTGGATGGTCGCGACGCCCAGGTTGCCGCCGCCGGCGTTGAGTCCCAGCGCCCAGCCCTTCTCGCGCTGCGGGAAGAAGGCGTTGATGTTGGTCATGGACGAGGCGAAGTTGGCGCCGCCGAGGCCGGCGAGCGCTCCCACCGCCAGGTACATCCACAGCGGCCGACCCGGGTTGGCCATGAGCAGCAGCATCGCCGTGGCCGGGACGAGCAGCACGAACGCCGAGAACATGGTCCAGTTGCGGCCGCCGAACACGGCTGTGGCCAGCGTGTACGGGACCCGCAGGAACGCGCCGGTGAGGGTCACCACGGCGGAGACCAGGAACTTGTCGGGCGCGTCGAGTCCGTAGACGTCCTCGGGCATGAACAGCACCATCACCGCGAACAGGGTCCACACGGAGAACCCGACGTGCTCGGCGAACACCGACCACACCAGGTTCCGCCGGGCGACGCGCCTGCCGCCGGCCTCCCACTGTTCGGTGTCTTCCGGGTCCCAGTTCTCGATCACGCGCGAACGCGCCATGGGCTCATCTCCCTCGGGCTACGTGGACGCCACTGCGGCACCCTGGTCGAGACAACCGTAGGTAGCGCGTGTTTCCCCTGGACTACCGGCCGTGACGGCGGCGTCACGGTGTGCTCACCCGGCGGTGGCGGGTAGGTGAGGCACCGGCCGTGGTGGTGGGCCGGGGCCCGTGAGGCACCGGCCCTCCTTCCCGTGTGCTGACGGACCGCGCCCCGCCGATTAATCTGGAAGGTCCTGTCCGCCCCGGCCCGAAAGGACCCCACGTGCCGTTTCCCCTGGATGTTCCCGAATCGCAGCTTCGCCGGCGGCGGAGCCAGAAGTGGCAGGCCTATCCGGAGGACGTGCTCCCGATGTTCGTGGCCGAGACCGACGTGCTGCTCGCGCCCGCGATCGCCGAGCGTCTGGCCGCCGCGGTCGCCGACGGGGACACCGGCTACTTCACCGAGATCGAGCGGTTCGCCGGGGTGTGCGCGCGCTTCTACTCGCGGTTCGGCTACGAGGTGCCCGAGGAGACCGTGGTGCCGGTCAACGACGTGGGTGTGGGGGTGCGCGAATCGCTGGCGCGGACCCTGCCGCCCGGTGCCGGTGTCGTCTACACGCCGCCGGTGTACATGCCGTTCGCGCCGTGGATCCGGCGGGTGGGGATGTCGCCGGTGGCGGTGCCGCTGCTCGGTCACGACGACGACGACCCCCGCCTGGATCTCCCCGGCATCGAGAGGGCTCTCGCCGGTGGCGCACGTGCCGTGCTGCTGAGCCACCCGCACAACCCGACCGGTGTGCTGCACTCCGATGCCGAGTTGGCCGAGCTCGCCGAGCTGGCCGCCCGGCACGACGCGGTGGTGGTCTCGGATGAGATCTGGGCGCCGCTGACCATGCCCGGCGTCGACTTCACCTCGTTCCTGGCCGTGTCCGCGACCGCTCGCGAGGTGGGGTTGGCCATCTCGTCGGCGTCCAAGGCCTTCAACCTGGCGGGGCTCAAGTGTGCGTTCGTGATCAACGGCAATCCCGGGAGGTTCGCGGTCCCCCGTTCGGCGCTGTCGGGTGCGGTCGGGCATTTCGGGGCGTTGGCCGGCGAGGCCGCGATGACCCGGTCGCTGGACTGGTTGGACGAGATGCGGGCGGCGCTCGCGTCGAACCTGGACCTCATGGACACGCTCCTGGCGGAGCATCTCCCCCGGGCGCGGTGGCGCCGGCCCGATGCCGGGTTCGTGGCGTGGATCGACCTGCGCGGCTACCCGGGCCTCGGCGACGACCCGGCGGCGGTGTTCCTGGCCGAGGGACGGGTGGCGCTGAGTAACGGTCCCGCGTTCGGCACCGAGGGCAAGGGTTTCGCGCGCATCAATTTCGCCTGTTCGGAGAAAATTCTCACCGAGGCGTTCGTGCGGATGGGGCGTGTGGCCGGGAATCACGATTAGTCATTCGGAACACGTCGCGGAACCGGCGCCGATTCGGGCGCCTTTCGGTATGGCGTCGACCACCTCGATATCGTAGACTTAGGCAAGCCTAAGTACACCGGAGGATCATTTGATGGAAACGACCATATCCGCGCCCCTGTCACGCGCACTGCAGGATTCCACGGCAATAGCGCATGACCGCGCCGAGAATGCCGGTTTCATCACCGACCTGATGTCCGGAAAGGGCACGATCGACGGGTTCGTGGCGCTGTTGCACCAATCGCTTCCGGTGTACGAGGCATTGGAGGAGGCCTGCCGGGCGGTCGGTGACGATCCGCGCATCGCGGCGATCCTGGATCCGCGCCTCGAACGCACCGCCTCCCTCATCGCGGACCTGGAGACACACCGCGCGGCGGGCCACACCTGCGACGTGATCGTCCCCGCGACCGAGTCCTACGTCGCGGAACTCAACAGCTGTGCCGGCGACGCCCCCGCGCTGATCGGTCACCACTACGTCCGCTACCTCGGCGACCTGTCGGGTGGGCAGATCATCAAGACCATGGTCCGCCGACACTACGGGGTGGAGGAGGGCATGTCGTTCTATGACTTCGACATCCCCAAGCCCAAGGTCTACAAGGACGGTTACCGGGCGGCGCTCGATGCGCTGCCCCTGTCCGAGGCCGAACGGGATGCGGCTCTCGCCGCCGCCACCCGGGCCTTCGACCTGAATCACCAGCTCTTCCTGGATCTCGAGGCGGCCGGCATCCGCTGACCGGCCGCACGGGCGGCGGTGAGCGCCGCACCACCAGCCCCGATATCCAGCAGCGAGGCCCCGGCACCAGGGAAGGTGCCGGGGCCTCGCTGCTTCTTGTCTCCGGACTGCGTCAGACGCGGTCAGGTCAGGAGCCGAAGAGGGTCTCGATCGAGCCGATGGTGCCGGCGAGCGATCCGGTGCCCGACTGCTGGCCGAAGGTGATCCGGGTCTCGGTCTCGTACGGGGCGTGCACCACACCGCCGCCCGCAAAGGTATAGATGCCGTAGTTGCCCGTCTCGGACTCGGCGTCGGCCGCAGCCTTCGAGACAGTCAGGGTCGTGGTGAAGTCTCCGTTCTCGTCCACCACCACGACCTGTGGGCTTCCGACGAGCATCGGCGCGTCCGCGGACGCCTGGGGCATCACCCATTTCTGGTCCACGACTTCGCGCCCGGCTCCACTCTCCGAGGGTTTCCACTCGTCGGCGAATTTCCCGAACACCACGTAGGCGCCCGCGTTCAGCCCGATCACCGGCGGGCGGGTGCCCAGGAGTGTGGGATCGTTGAAGCCTGTGCCGGTGACGGTGACCTCGAACTCGCCCTCCTCCGGGAAGCTGGTCTGGGAGACGGTGATGCTCGGCCCGTCGACCGCGGGAGCCTGGGCCACCTCCCCGAGCGCGCCGCTGCTGATCCCGCCCAGTGCGGGCAGAGCGTCGCTGCTGCCCTGGGCTGCGGCCCCGGGTGCGGCGGCGATACCCAGCGCGAGCGCGAGGGCGGATCCGGCGAGCACGGCCCGGCGTCGTGCAGGACTCTGGCGGACGGCGGTATCGGTCATTTCAGTTCCTTCCTAGAACTGTCTGGTAAGAACGGCATTGCCGCGAGCGCGAGCAATGCGGCTCCCCACCCACCACTGCCACTGGTGGGTGGGGTTTTCTCTGCCTCTCGGCGTGGGGATTCTTGACGTGGTGCCGGCTACGTTCCGGCCCCGGCCTTTCCGTCGGGACAGGCCGGGGCCGGAACGCTGTGCCGCAGTCCCAGTCTCAGGAACGCGACGCGTGGTGTGTCGGTGCGCCTCAGCCCAGCGAACCGAAGATGTTGCCCAGGGAGCCGAAGATGCCGCTGTCCTGGCCGTTGTCGCCGCCGTTGTCGCCGCCGTCGTTGTCGTCGACGTCCTCAGGCGCCGGGACTCCGGACACCTGGACCGGCAGGGGGGGCCTTGGAGCTCTGCTGGATACCGCAGCTGGTGGTGTAGTAGTGCGCACGCACCGAGTAGTGGAGCGCGTCGATGAACTCGGGCGGGAAGGCTCCCCAGATCTGCGGAGATTCGCAGGTGCGGGTCTGCGCCTGGGTGTTGACCGTATCCGCCGGGTTGTACTCCACGTTGGCGAAGTCCGCATTCAAGGTGATGGTGCCGTCCTCGGCCACGTCCATGGCGCCGGGGCTGAAGGTGAGCAGCTCGGTGTCCGGCAGGTCCACCTCGGGGGTCGGCTCGCCGTCCATGCCCACCGCCTCGGCGAAGTGGAGGTCGAAGACCAGAGTTCCGGAGCCGTCCGGGTTGATCGTCAGGCTGGGGTCCCGGAACGTCTCGTCGGGAGCGCCGTAGGAAGCCGGGTAGGCGTTGACGGTGAACTCGCCCTCCCAGTCGATCGTGACCACGCCGTTGGCGTCGCGGGAACCGTCGCCGCCCGTGAACTTGGCGGCATTGGGCGTTGCATCGTTCGGCATCGAGGTGGCCGGGAACTGGGCCGGAGTGTACTCCGTCTGGGTGCCGGTTCCGCCACGGGTGGTGCCTTCGAGGATCTCGGCGTCGCCCTGGGCGTCGAAGAATCGCCACGCCGCGAAGATGCCCTGCTGCGCGTAGCCGTTCACGCCCCAGATCATGGTCGCATCGTCGAAGGTGTTCTCCTGAGCGGATGCGGCGGGGACGGCAGCCAAGCCGACCGCCAGCGCCGCCGCTGCGCCGCCGACCATCGCTCTACGTCCTGCGAGCGCGAGAGTGTTTCGGATTGTAGACACTTCAGACCTTTCCTCTGACTGTCAGGTAGGTGAGCCCGGCCGCGATCGCGAGCAGGGCTCCCCCCAACCACCACTGCCACTGGGTGAAGGGGGCAACCGCCGAGTCGGCGGAAGCATGTGCGTAGTAGACCTCTCCGGCCGCTGCTCGCTCGGAGGCGAGCGGGTACGAGTTGTCTGCGACGGTGTTGATCGCGGGAGCGGCGTTGCCGCCGCTCGAACCGCTGGTGGAGGAGTCGCCGGACGACGTGGCGCCGGCGCTGCTGCCGCCGCTACCGCCGCTGGTCGGCGACGTCGCCGTGGTCACCGCGTAGCCGACGGTCCCGGCGTTGACCGGGCCGCTGGCCGGAAGGACGTCGTCGTCCGGGTCCTCCGAGGTGCCGCCCGGGTCGCCACCCGAGTCGACGGTCTCGGACGTCGCTGCGCCCCCCACCGCGGCTCCGGTCACCCGGGCCCCCGTCGGCGCGGTCTCGGCCAGGTCGCTGGAGCCCAGGTCTCCCCAGGTCGCATCGCCGTTGATGACCGAGTCCAGGTCCTCGCGGATGCGGGTCTGGAAGATGTCCGAGATGTCGTACGCCACGCCTTCGACGAAGTCGTTGAGCACGTCGGAGAGCAGGCCGCCGGACGATCCACTGCCACTGCCGGCTTGAACGTCGGGCAGGCAGGCACCGGCGCCGTCCCAGGTGATGTTCATCGGCAGCGTCGGCTTGAGTCGATCGGACCCGCCGCCGCTGGTGTACCAGTAGGACCCCGATCCGGCGTCGGCCATGAAGTCGATGAACGACGTGGGGAACGCTCCCCAGAAGTCGTCGCCGGGATCGACCTGAGGGGTCTCCCCCGGCTTGGCCTCGTACGACACGCCGAGGTACTCGGGCAGGACCACCATTCCGTCCTCACCGCTGAGATCCATGTCCCGGCGGTCGAAGTCGGCGAGGGTCACCTTCCGGGGATCCATCCTCTCCCACTTCGACGTGTCCTCCATGCTCGACTCGAAGCCGCCCATCTCGGCCGTCATCTCCGCCCCGGACGAGGTGATGGTCAGGACCGGGTCGGAGACCGTCACGCTCGCCATGCCCGAGTAGTAGAGGATCGTGTAGGTGCCTTTCCACGTGATCTCGCCCGTTCCGGAGTCGGGATCGATCTCCCCCTCACCGCCGGAGAACACCACTTCCAGACCGTTGTGATCTCCGTTGGTGATCTCGCCGCCCGAGCGGGTCGTCTGGGTGGAGGCCCATGTCGCCGCGCTGGCGTTTCCGTTCGCGTCACATTTTTCGATGGCGACGTTGCCGTCCGAGGCTTTCCAGGCCGTGTCGGGGAGCTGCTGATGGGGTCCCGGAAGATCCTCGGTGACGTCTCCGGCGGAGAAGATGTTGAACGTGCCCGGCGCATAGGCCCGCGTTCCGCTCTCGATGTTCATCCCCCACCGGAACTGTGCATCGGTGACGGTGAACGGCTCCACGGATTCCTGGGCGTTGGCCGTACCGACGAACGGCGCGGCCGTGGCGACGAGGAACGTCGACGCGAATACTGCTCCCGCTCTCAACGAGCGCATCCTGATGGTCATGATCCCTTCCCTTACCGCTGCGTTGGATACTGGTTCGCTGGTGTTCCGGAATAGGCCAGGTTTCCTGAGTGCGATCCGTAGAATTCGTCAACCGAGTTATCACCGGGACTGCCCTGCGGATCACCCGATTCCGGGTCATCCTCGTTCTCGCCTGAATTCGCCATGATTCTCCGCGACACCACATATCCGATCGCCGCGATGAAAAGCAGGGCCGCGAGGGAAAGGAAGACCCATTCCCATTTGACGGATTCGGAGAATCCGCCATTCACGGAAACGAGCGACACGTCACTGATGGCGAATCGTTGGCTGCCTTCCAGGCCGGATCCGGCACCGACCGCACGGATCTCGTATGTGCCGGGTTCGATATCGTCCGGCAGCGTGATCACCCCGGCGATCTCGCCGTCGACACCGGTGGTCAACGGACCGACCGCGGCTATGCCCTGGCCGAGTGACACCGTGGCCTGCTCCCCCGGCCAGAACCCGTAGGCGGTATAGGCGAGGGCTCCGCCGGGTCTCGCCGAGGCGCGATCCACGGTGACCTCGATCGCGCCCGTGGCGCTTCCGCCACCGGACGCCGCCGCGGTGTCGCCCCCGTCCGACTCAGCGCTCTCCGGATCACCGCCGGCGCCACCCGAGCTTCGATCACCCGAGGCCGCCGCCGAGCCGCCGCCACCTGAGGACGACTGCTGCTGGACAGCTTCTCGGGTCCGCGCCTGCCCGGTGCCCGCCTGTGGGCGTTCGGAGGCACCTCGGGCGGACTGCGCCCCGGGCGCCGCGGCGGCAGCTCCTCCGTCGGTCTGCTCACCGCCGCCGTTGTCGTCGCCCCCGGCGTTCCCGCCTCCGCCGGTGCCTCCGGTGGCTTCGAAGGTGACGGGAACGAAGGTCTCGTTGTTCGCGTTCTTCACCCCGTGGGCGCCGAAGGTCATCCAGCCGCAGGTGACCCGCGTGCAGTCGACCGTCACGGTCTTGCCGCTCCGATCCTTCGCGGTGAAACGAGGACCCGGCACGTTCAGCGAGAGTCGAAACGACCCGTTGCTGGAGAACGTGGCGTGCGCCTCACCCTCGGTGGACGACCCCGGGTAGGCGACGAATCCCATGTAACCCTGGTTGTTCTTCGATTCCGAGTCGGGGACGTACTGATAGTCGGTCCCGGTCACGCCCCCCTGGGACGGGCGCCACGTGCGTTCGTTGACCCAGCCGAAGGTGACATAGACACCGCCGAATCCCCCCTCGATCACCTGGTATCCCGAACCCTGCAGATCGAACCGTGTGGGACCGTTTGTCGAGGCGGTGACACCACCGAGCTCACTGGTCACCGACAGTCGAGCCGCGGCGTCGGCCGAGGGCGGCGCGAGTACCGACACCAGAGCCGCGACCAGTCCGGCGACCGCGAACAACGCCACCAACGGCAGCGTCCGGAAACGAATCGTTGACACCTTCACGAGACACTCTCCGAATCAGATGAGGAGTTCAGCCCGGCTCCGGCGAATCCGCGATCGGCGCCCGGGGCGTCCGGGTGTTCCACACCGTTGCGCCTGTCGCGCCGGTCCGGAGTGACCAGCAGGTCACCGGTGACGGGATGACGATGGACGAGAACGGGCTGCTGATAGACCTCGTTGATCAGCTCTTCGGTGAGGACCTGCTCCGGGGCCCCTTCCGCCCGCACCGCCCCCCGGGACAGCAGCACGATCCGGTCGGCGTACGCCGCCGCGAGGGCGAGATCGTGCAGCACCACCACCACGGCTCCGCCGGAGTCGGCCGCCTCGCGGGCCAGGTTGAGCACGATCTCCTGGTGCCGCAGATCCACGGCCGCGGTCGGCTCGTCCAGCATCAGGATGCCGGTCTCCTGCGCCAGTGCCCGGGACATGGACACCCGGCCCTTCTCCCCGCCGGACAGCGTCGGGAAGGTGCGGCTTTGCAGGTGCGCCACCTCGGTGGCCTCCAGCGCGGTGTCGATCGCGATGTCGTCGCGCTCCTCGGCCTCGGTGTTGATCCACGGTGCCCGCGCCATGGCGACCACCTCGCGGACCGAGAACGGGAACGAGACCGTGTTGACCTGGCTCAGCATCGCCCTACGACGGGACAGATCCTTGAGTTTCCAGTCGGCCAGCGGCACCTCGTCGAGGTAGACGCGTCCCGAGTCCGGGCGGGTGTCCCCGGCCACGACTCCCAGGAGCGTCGACTTGCCGGCACCGTTCGGGCCGACGAGCGCGAGCATCTCCCCGTGCCGGATCGTCAGGTCGATGGAGTCGAGGAGCACCTTTCCGCCGATGCTGTAGGACACGTTCTCCACGACGATCGCGGGCGTACCGGGCCGGATCTCCTCGCCCGGGGCCCCGCCTGCACGTGTGTGGCTCATCCCCAACCCCCTGCGGTGCGACGTGTGCGGCGGAGCAGCCAGAAGAAGAACGGTCCACCGACGAGCGCGGTGATCATGCCGAGAGGCAGGTCCGCGTAGGCGACCGCGGTGCGGGCGAAGAGGTCGGCCGCGGTGAGCACGAGCGCACCACCGACGACGGACGCCGGGATGAGCATCCGGTGGCCGGGCCCGATCATCATGCGGATCAGGTGCGGCACCACCAGTCCGACAAAGGCGACGATCCCGACGAACGAGACCGCTGCCGCGGTGAGCAGGCCCACCAGCAGGATCGAGAAGATCCGCAGCCGCTCGACGTCCACACCCAGGTGACGGGCCGAGCGTTCGCCCAGCGACAGGATGTCCAGGGAACGGGCCAGCCGCATCGACAGGAGGATGCCGATGATCGCGATGGGCGCGACGATGACGACCTGTTCCCAGCGGCTTCCGGCCAGGCTGCCCATCTGCCAGAACACGATCTCCTCGCGGGCCTGGGTGTCGCCGATGAACATGAGGAACGCCAGCAGCGCGCCGGCGACGGCGTTGATCGCGATACCGGTGAGGACGAGCGTCACGACCTCGGTCCGGCCGTTGCTGCGGCTGAACAGGTACACGGCCGCGGTGGTTGCCACTCCCGCGACGAACGCGCACACGACCTGGGTCCAGGAACCGAAGGCGGTGAGGCCGAAGACGATCGCCGCGGCGGCGCCGACCGCGGCACCGGAGGAGACGCCCACGACGCTGGGTTCGGCGAGCGGGTTCCCGAACGCGCCCTGCATGAGCACGCCCCCGATGGCCAGTGCCGCGCCGACAGCCGCCGCCATGGCCACCCGGGGGAACCGGACGCTCCAGAGCGTGTTGTAGGCCTGCGGATGCGACGCGGCCCCACCGACGTCGATGCCGATCCCCTGCAGGAAGCCGGAGGCCACCTCTCCGACCGGGATGGACAGCTGGCCGGAGCTGGCGGAGATGAGGATGAACACGACCAGCGCGACCAGCATGCCGACGATCAGCGCCATTCCGGAGAACATGCGTTTCGCCGAGCCCGGCTCGCCGCCCCGCGCCGGGGAGGCTGCGGGCGTTTCCGGTGCGGGCGCGGGTGTGGTGGCCGCCCTGCGGGGGCTCTCTGTGGTGGTCACAGTGCCCCCGGCGCGTAGAGGGCGACGGCGAGAGCGTTGAGAACCGCGGGTGTGCGGGTGCCGTAGGACAGGATCTGCTCATCGGGCATCGCGATCACGCGACGGTTCTGGCCCGCCGGGGTGTTGGCCAGCGCCGGGAACTGCTCGATGAGTCCGTCGATGCCGCCCACGGACTCCAGTCCCTTGGTCATCATCAACAGGACGTCCGGTTGGGCGGAGATGATGGCCTCGTCGTTGGCCGGTCTGGCGCCGGACCACCCGATCTCGGAGGAGACGTCGTAGCCGCCGGCGGCCTCGATCAGCGAGTCCGCGCCACTGTCCTCGCCGAAGATGTAGTAGATGCCGGCCTGCCCGCGAGCGTAGATGAACAGGGTCCGCAGTTCCTGGTTGAGGTCGGTGGGGACGATCGTCTCCACCCCTGCGATCGAGGTGGCGGTCTCCGCCTCGATGCGCTCGGCCAGCTTCGCGCCGCGCTCCGGGACCCCGAGCGCCTCCGCGACCGACATCGTCAGGCTCGTGATGTTGTCCAGCCCGCGGTCGGCGTCGACCACCACGACGGGGATCCCGGCATCACGCATCTGCAGCACGACGTCCCAGGGCCCGAGGGAGGTGTCGGTGATGAGCACCGAGGGGTTGAGGTCGAGTATCGCCTCGGCGCTGAGCTCGTGGCCGTTGGTCGTGACCAGCGGCCGGTCGGCGATCTCGTCGAAGCTGGAGGAGACGTCCCTGCCGATCACGTTGTCGCCCAGACCGAGCTCGAACACCATGCGGGATGTGGTGCCGTACAGATCGAGCGGGAGGATCCGGCTGATGTCGGTGATCTCCACCTCGGTGCCCTGGTTGTCCGTGACCGTGACGGGAAGGACCGGCTCGGGGCCGTCCACCGGGTCGATCGGATCGTCGGCCAGATCCAGGATCAACTCACCCTGGAAGTCACGAGTGTCCGACGCGGGGGTCACCTCCGCGGCCGACGGGGCCTCGGTGATCACATCGCCGCCCGACGCGCCGCCGGAGGCACCGCAGGCACCCAGTGTCAGGACTAGAAGTGCGGAGGTCACGATACGGGCCGCACCCGTGCGTCTTCTGAGCATGCGCAAAGAATAGCACCAGCCGTGTAGGTAAGCCTAACCTTGTCGAGCCCAGCCTAACCTAAGTTTGATCACTGCAGGTCACGGCACTATCCCGTGATGGATGCGCGACAAAAGTGACCCGCTCAACTGCACGATCCGGGCCGATCGCCAATAAGAAGCGGATTCTCCGGACGCGATCCGCGAACTGGACACGTGCCCATTTGACGGGGACGCGGACGACGACGGCCGCCCCGGGAGTCTTCTCCCGGGGCGGCCGTGTCGTGTGGGGTCGGTGCAGGCGGTCGCGACCGCCTGCACCGCTACCTGCCGGTCAGCCCTGCTCCGCCGCCAGCTTCTTCAGCGACTCGGTGGGGGCGAACCGCTCGCCGTACTTGGCGGCCAGCTCCTCCGCCCGGGCGACGAAGCCCTTGTAGCCCGAGGCCTCCTCGGCTCCCGGCTCCGCGTAGTTCTTGGCGAACTGGCGGGTGCCGCCGGTCCATGCCGGGAATCCGATGCCGATGATCGAGCCGATGTTCGCGTCGGCGTCGTCGACGATCACTCCCTCGTCGACGCACTTCTGCGTCTCGAGAACCTCGGCGAAGAGCATGCGGTCCACCAGGTCCTGCAGCGGCGGGGCGTTGTCGGGCGAGGTGTTGAACGCCTCGCGCAGCCCCGGCCACAGACCGGTGCGCTTGCCGTCGACGTACTCGTAGAAGCCGGCGCCGGCGGCGCGGCCGCTGCGCTCGATCTCCTCGACCATCTTGAGCACCACGCGGTCCGAGGCGTTGGGCACGTACTCCTTGCCCGCGGCCTCCTCGGCCTCACGGGTGGCCTGACGGATCTTGACCATGAGGTTGAGGTTGAGCTCATCCGACAGCTGCAGCGGCGCGGCCGGGTAGCCGGCGATGCGCCCGGCCTGCTCGATGGTCGCGGGCTCGATGCCCTCGTCGAGCATGCCGATCGCCTCGTTGACGAACGTGCCGATCACGCGCGAGGTGTAGAACCCGCGCGAGTCGTTCACCACGATCGGCACCTTGCGGATGGCGAGGGTGAGGTCGATCGCCTTGGCCAGGGTCTCCGGGGTGGTCTTGTCGCCCTTGATGATCTCCACCAGCTGCATCTTGTCGACCGGGGAGAAGAAGTGGATACCGATGAAGTCCTCCGGGCGCTGAACGCCCGTGGCCAGGTCGGTGATCGGCAGGGTCGAGGTGTTGGAGCCGAGCAGTGCGTCGGGGGCGACGATCCCCTCGATCTCCTGGAAGACCTTCTTCTTCAGCTCGGGCGACTCGAACACGGCCTCGATCACCGTGTCGCAGCCTGCGAGATCCGCGGCGTCGGCGGTCGGGGTGATGCGGGCCAGGAGGGCGTCGGACTTCTCCTTGGTGGTACGGCCGCGCTCGAGTGCCTTGGCCTCGAGCTTCTCCGAGTAGGCCTTGCCCTTCTCGGCGCCGCCCAGCTCGACGTCCTTGAGGACGACCTCCATGCCGGCCTTGGCGCAGACGTACGCGATCCCGGCGCCCATCATGCCGGCGCCCAGGACGCCGACCTTGGTGAACTCGGTCTTCGGGATCTCCGAGCCGTCGGCGGCCTTGGGACGGGCTCCGCCGGAGGCGCAGTGCTGCATGTCGAAGAAGAACGCCTGGATCATGTTCTTCGCGATCGGCCCCGTGACGAGGGAGGTGAAGTAGCGGGCTTCGATCTGCTCGGCGGTGGCGAAATCGACCTGGGAGCCCTCGACCGCGGCGGCCATGATCGCCCGCGGAGCCGGGGAGGGCGCGCCCTTGGTCTGCTTGCGCATGTTGGCGGGGAAGGACGGCAGCACGCCGGCCAGGGCGGGCTCGTCGATGGTGCCGCCGGGCAGCTTCCAGCCCTTGCGGTCCCACGGCTGCGAGGCCTCGGGCCCGGTCTTCAGCCAGGCCTTGGCCGCGTCGATCAGCTTCTCGGGTTCCACGACCTCGTCGACCAGGCCCATCTCCAGCGCCTTGGCGGGGACGAAGGACTTTCCGGACATGAGGATGTTGGGCACGGCCTGGGCCAGGCCGAACATACGGACGGTACGGACGATGCCGCCGCCGCCGGGCAGCAGGCCGAGGGTGACCTCGGGCAGGCCGACCTTGGCGCCGCGCGCATCCGCCAGGACACGGTGGTGGCAGGCCAGTGCCAGCTCGAGGCCGCCGCCGAGTGCCGCGCCGTTGATGGCGGCCACGACGGGCACGCCGCAGGTCTCCAGGGCGCGCATGCGCCCCTTGATCGACATGGACCGCTTGTACAGATCCTCCGCGTCCGCCGGGCCGGCCTTGATCATGGACTTGAGGTCGCCGCCGCCGAAGAAGCTCTTCTTCGCCGAGGTCAGCACGACACCCTTGATCGAGTCCTTCTCGGCCTCGATGCGGTCGACGGTGGCCGCGAAGTCGTCGATGAAGCGGGCGTTCATCGTGTTGGCGCCGTGGTCGGGATCATCCATGGTGAGGGTGACGAAGCCGTCGCCGTCCTGCTCCCACCGGAACATGTTGTCGCTCACTGGTTTTCTACTCCTGTATGGCTGTGGTGTCGGTGGGCCGGGTCAGACGCGCTCGATGATGGTGGCGACGCCCATGCCGCCGCCGACGCAGAGCGTGATGAGGGCGCGCTTGCCGCCGGTGCGCTCGAGTTCGTCGAGGACCGTGCCGGTGATCATCGCGCCGGTCGCGCCGAGAGGATGGCCCATGGCGATGGCGCCGCCGTTGACGTTGAGCTTCTCGTCCGGGATGTTCATGTCCTTCTGGAAACGCAGGACGACCGAGGCGAACGCCTCGTTGAGCTCCCAGAGGTCGATGTCGTCGGCGGTGAGACCGGCGGTGGCCAGTGCCTTCTTGGCGGCCGGGGTGGGGCCGGTCAGCATGATGGTGGTGTCGGCGCCGGAGGTGGCGGCGGACACGACGCGGGCGCGGGGCGTCATGTTCATGGCTCGGCCGGCCTCTTCCGATCCGACGACGACGAGCGCCGCGCCATCGACGATGCCGGACGAGTTGCCACCGTGGTGGACGTGGTTGATCTCCTCGATCCAGTGGTACTTCTGCAGTGCCACGGCATCGAAGCCACCCATGTCGCCGACCATGGCGAACGAGGGCTTGAGGCCGGCGAGGGCCTCGACGGTGGTTCCGGGACGCATGTGCTCGTCGCGGTCCAGGATGGTGATCCCGTTGATGTCCCTGACCGGGACGACCGACTTGTCGAACCGGCCTTCGTCCCAGGCCTGTGCGGCCAGGCGCTGTGAGCGCTCGGCGTAGCGGTCCACGTCCTCGCGGGTGAATCCCTCGATGGTGGCGATGAGATCGGCGCCGATTCCCTGCGGCGAGAAATACGTGTCGTAGTTGGTGGCCGGGTCCATGGCCCAGGCACCGCCGTCGGACCCCATCGGCACGCGTGACATGGATTCGACGCCGCCGGCGAGGACGACCTCGTCCCAGCCGGAGCGGATCTTCTGTGCGGCCATGTTGATGGAGGTCAGGCCGGAGGCGCAGAAGCGGTTGATCTGCACGCCTGCGACGGTGTCGGGCATCTTGGCCGCGAGTGCCGCGATGCGGGGAAGGTCCATGCCCTGGTCGCCGAGCGGGCTGACGATCCCGAGGATGATGTCCGAGATGCGGTTCTCGTCGAGATCCGGGAAGCGACGGCGGGTCTCGTCGATGAGCCCGACCACCAGGTCGATGGGCTTGACCCCGTGCAGGGCGCCACCGGGCTTGCCCTTGCCCCGCGGTGTGCGGATCGCGTCGTAGATGAATGCCTCGGTCATGGGTGGTCCACGGCCTTTCTCTGGGCGGAACTGGTACGTGTTCCCTAGCAGGCTACGTGGTGGCCCCCGCACGGTGCGGAGCACGGTCCGTTTTCGGCTCCGCGCGGTCCGGCCGGCGGCTGGCACAGTGGAGCCGTGACCGCGATCGCCGCCGTTCCCCCCGCTCTCGCCGAACTCGCCGAAGCATGCGGCGTGGCCACCGGATATACGGACGCGCACGGCGTCCACCACGACGTGCCGGAGCACACGTTGCGCGCCGTGCTCGCCTCGATGGGAGTGGGCGTGGGCCGGGACGACGCCGACGGCGACTCCCGAACCGCCGACGACCGTGCGGCGCTCGAGGACGCGCGTCTACGACCATGGCGGCAGCTGCTGCCACCCACGGTGGTCGCGCGCCGGGGAACCCCCACCTCGGTCTCGCTCCACATTCCGCGCGGCGCCACCGTGAGCGTGACGGCGCATCTCGAGGACGGCGGCGAACCGATCGTGCTCGTGCCACTGCGCGGCCCTCGCGTCCAGCGGCGGGTTGACGGGGTGACCATGGAGCAGGTGCCCATGTCGGTCCCCGGCGATCTGCCCACCGGCTGGCATCGCCTCGTCGTCGTCGTCGATCACGTCGCGCTCCCCACCGGCCGCACCGCCACCGGCCGCACCGCCGCCGGCCGCACGGATTCCGCACGCACGGTCGAATCCACCCTGATCGTGGCCCCCGCCACGATCCCGTTGCCGGCTGGTCTGGACGAGCGGCCCGCGACGGGGCTCGCCGCCCAGCTCTACCAACTGCGGTCGCGGGATTCGTGGGGCGTCGGGGACTTCGCCGACCTCGGGACGCTCGCGGAGTGGGGCGCATCCGGCCCGGGCGCCGACTTCGTTCTGATCAACCCCGTGCACTGCGGCGAGCCTTTTCCCCCGGTGAGTCCGTCGCCGTATCTTCCCACTTCACGGCGCTTCGTCTCGCCCCTGTATCTGCGGCCCGAACTCGTGCCCGAGTATGCGGATCTCCACCCCGCCGACCGTGCCCGTGTCGATGAGCTCGCCCGAGACGCGGCCGGGATGAACGACGACGACGACATCGATCGCAATCGTTCATGGACGGCGAAACTGGAGGCTCTACGCGTGTTGTTCTCGGTCCGTCCGACTCCCGAGCGGGCTGATGCTTTCGGTGAGTTCGTCGACGGTGAGGGGCCCGGGCTCCACGCCTTCGCCACGTGGTGTGCGATCGCCGGGGAGCACGGATCCGACTGGACGCGCTGGCCCGTCGCCCTGCGCGATCCGGATTCGCCCGACGTGGCCCGTTTTGTCCGCCAGCACCGTGACGAGGTGCGCTTCCATCAGTGGCTGCAGTGGATCACGGTCGAGCAGAGAGCTGATGCGCAGCGGAGGGCTCTGGAGGCGGGGATGCGGCTGGGTGTCGTCCACGATCTCGCGGTGGGCGTTCACCCCACGGGTGCGGATGCGTGGTCGTTGAGCGGATCGTTGGCGCGCGGGGTGTCCGTCGGTGCTCCCCCGGACGTCTATAACCAGCGGGGCCAGGATTGGTCTCAGCCACCTTTGCGTCCGGATGCGTTGGCCGAGAGTGGTTACCGCCCGTTCAGGGAGATCGTGCGCGCTGCGTTGCGTGGTGCGGGTGGCATTCGGGTTGACCACATTCTGGGCCTGTTCCGTCTGTGGTGGATTCCCGAGGGGTGTCCGCCCACCGAGGGCACGTACGTCCGTTACGACGCCGAGGCGATGCTCGCCGTGCTCTCTCTGGAGGCGGCTCGGGCGGGAGCGGTGGTGATCGGTGAAGATCTGGGCACTGTGGCGCCCGGGGTGAGGGAGATGTTGACCGAACGAGGGGTCTTGGGGACCTCGGTCATGTGGTTCGAGAACCGTGGTGGTGTTCCTGTTGATCCGGAGGAGTACCGGGCTCTGTGTATGGCGTCGGTGACCACGCATGATCTGGTTCCGACTGCCGGTTACGCCGAGCTCGTTCAGGTGGATATCCGTGAGCGGTTGGGTCAACTGGCGCGTGATGTCGAGGTGGAGCGGTCTGCTGCGGCGTCGGAGGTGGCGGCTTTTGTGGCTTGTGTGCGTGACCGCGGTTTGTTGGAGGGGGATTCGCCGTTGGATCTGGTCGCCGCGTTTTACGCGTTCACGGCGGCGTCGCCGAGCGTGCTGTTGGCGGTGTCGGTGGCGGATCTGGTGGCTGATCGTCGCCCGGTGAATGTTCCGGGTACGAGTGTGGAGTATCCGAATTGGTCGGTGCCAGTTGCGGACGGGGCCGGTCGGGTGGTGGGTCTTGAGTCGTTGATGGCGTCGTCGGGTGCCGGTCGTGTGTTCGCGGCGATCGATGCGGCTCGTGGGGATTTGTTTGGGGTGTGATGGTCGGTGGGTGTGTCTGGTGGTGTGGGGAATGGCGAGAACCCCAAACCGGTGGTGGTTTGGGGTTCTCGTTGAAGTTGTGTTCGGCGGTGACCTACTCTCCCACACCCTCGCGAGTGCAGTACCATCGGCGCTGGCAGGCTTAGCT
>DWWG01000210.1 GCA_019119875.1 Candidatus Dietzia intestinigallinarum
CGTTGGAGATGATCGTCTGCGATCCGTCGTACTGGTCGTCGTTGACGCCCATGACCACGGTGAGGTCCTCACCGGAGGCGGGGGCCGAGATGATGACCTTCTTGGCGCCACCCTCGAGGTGGCCGCGGGCCTTGTCGGCGGCGGTGAAGATGCCGGTCGACTCGACGACGACGTCGACTCCGTAGTCCCCCCACGGCACGGAGGCGGGGCCCTCCTTGACCGCCAGCGCGCCGATCTTGGTGCCCCCGACGGTCAGCGACGAGTCGTCGAACGAGACCTCCTTGCCGAGGCGACCGAGCGTGGAGTCGTACTTGAGGAGGTGAGCGAGCATGTCGTTGGTGGTCAGGTCGTTGACGGCGACGATCTCGATGTCCGTCTTGCCCTCGGCCTTGAGAGCCTCCACCGCGCGGTAGAAGTTGCGGCCGATACGTCCGAATCCGTTGATGCCTACGCGCACGGTCACTTCGAGTCTCCTTATTGGTGGTGCGAGAACGCTTGACGTCACCGGGGCCGGGTACGCCCCCCGGGGACGTGACCCAGACTACCCGCCGCTGTCGGACCCCGTGCAGGGTCCTCGTCCCGTTCAGGCGTCGTCGAGCATGTCCTCGGTGACGACCGACTCCGTGTCCGGGATCCCGAGTTCGGACGCCTTTCTGTCCGCCATGGACAGCAGCCGCCGGATCCGGCCCGCGACCGCGTCCTTGGTCATCGGCGGGTCCGCCAGTTGTCCGAGCTCCTCGAGCGAGGCCTGACGGTGCTCGACGCGGAGTTCCCCGGCGGCCAGCAGGTGGTCGGGGACCTCTTCGCCCAGGATCTCCAGGGCCCGTTGGACGCGAGCGGCCGCCGCCACCGCCGCACGCGCGGAGCGACGCAGATTCGCGTCGTCGAAGTTGGCCAACCGGTTGGCCGTGGCCCGCACCTCTCCCCTGGACCGACGCTCCTCCCAGAGGTCTCTGGTGGCGGTGGCGCCCATTCGCGCGAGCAGGATGCCGATCGCCTCTCCGTCGCGTATCACCACCCGGTCGCCGCCGCGGACCTCCCGGGCCTTGGCCGTGACCCCGAGCCGTCGCGCCGCGCCGACGAGTGCCATCGCCGCCTCGGAGGCCGGCGCCGTCACCTCGAGCGCGGACGAGCGACCGGGCTTGGTCAGTGAGCCGTGCGCGAGGAAGGCGCCGCGCCAGGCGGCCTCGGCGGCGACCACCGGGCCGCCGACGACGGCGGCCGGAAGCCCCCGCACACTTCGGCCGGTGGTGTCCACGAGGCCGAGCTGGCGGGCGAGGTCGGCTCCCCGGTTCATCACCCGCAGGACGAACTTTCGTGCCGTCCGGCCGCCGGATCCCCCGATCGGGTGGATTTCGCACGAGACGCCGAAGAGCGAGTCGAGCTCGCCGGCGAGACGGTCTGCGATGTCACCGGAGTCGACCTCGGCTTCGATCACGAGTCGTCCGGACAGGACCTGCAGGGTCCCCCCGAAACGCAGGAGGGCGGCGAGCTCCGCCCTCCTGGTCTCGGAGTTCCCCACGGGGACCCTCACCAGTTCCGACTTGACCTGTGCGGTCAGCGACACTCCCTGCTCCTTCGTTATACGGTCTACTCGCCCGCGGTCGCGGACATCGAGGTGGCCAGGGCCGAGGCCAGCAGGACCGGGTCGTGGACGGCCATCATGCTCCCGTCAGCACCGGTGCGGGCGATCTCCGCGGTCACCACTCGTGCGCCCAGTCCCGCGGCGGCGCGCTCGAGATGCTCCCGTTCGGTTCCGCTCAGCGGCATTCGCGGATCGACCAGGACCGCGTCGAAATCTATCTCGGGCGCGTGCTGTCTCAGGACGTGGAGGTGCTGTTCGGCGGAGAAGCCGGCGGTCTCACCCGGCTGCGGCGCGAGGTTGAGGACCAGAATCTTGGTGGCGGACGTGGCTGCCAACGCGTCCGCGATCTCGTGGATCAACACATTCGGGATGACGCTGGTGAACCAGGACCCCGGCCCCAGGACCACCAGGTCGGCGCCGCTGATCGCCTCGACGACGCCGGCCGCGGCGGGGGGATCCGGCGGGATCAGCCGGACGCGGCGCACACTGCCGGGGGTCGTCGCGACGGCCACCTGTCCGAGAATCGTCCGGACCACCCGCGGGTCGGCCTCCAGCCCCACCACCTCCGCGGCGATGTCCAGGGCCACGGGCGACATGGGGAGGACCCGACCGGTGACCCCCAGGATGGATCCCACGGCATCCAGCGCCTCGATGGGGTCGCCGAGCAGTTCCCACAGCCCGGCGAACACCAGGTTGCCCACGGCGTGTCCGGCGAGCGCCCCGGTACCGCCGTAGCGGTGCTGGAACAGGCGGGTCAGCCGTTGATGGTCGTCGTCGGTTCCCGCCAGTGCGCACAGGGCCATGCGGAGGTCTCCGGGCGGGAGGATCCCGAGCTCTCGACGTAGCCGACCGGACGAGCCGCCGTCGTCGGCGACCGTCACCACGGCGGTGACGTGGTCCGCGACCAGCCGGCCGGCACCGAGCGTGGCCGACAGTCCGTGCCCGCCTCCGAGGGCCACCAGAGACGGGATCCGGGGGGCGTCCTGGTTGTTCATGGCCGCATCACTCCCGGCCGAGGTCGCGGTGCCGGATGTGGACCTCGACGGCCTCGAGATCCGACAATCTCGCGGCGAGGGACTCCGAGATCGCGACGCTGCGATGCTTGCCGCCGGTGCATCCGACGGCGATCGTCATGTAGCGCTTGCCCTCACGTCGGTAGCCCTTCATGGCCAGTCGGATCATGGTCTCCGCGGACCGCAGGTACTCGTGGATCGAGTCGTCGGCGAGGACATAATCCTGGACCGGCTTCTCCTGGCCGTTGTGCGGCCGCAGTTCGGGGACCCAGTGCGGGTTGGGGAGGAAGCGCATGTCCAGGAGCATGTCCACGTCGACCGGTACGCCGTACTTGAACCCGAAGGATTCGACGGTGAGATGGAAATCGAAGCCAGGGTCACCGAAGGGGGTCTCCAGGCGGTGACGGAGATCGTGGACGCTGAGGGAGGAGGTGTCGACGACGACGTCGGCCCGGCCGCGCAGTCCCTCCAGGACACGGCGTTCGCGCACGATCCCGTCGACGAGTCCGCCGCCGGACTGCAGCGGATGCGACCGGCGGACGTTGTTGAAGCGGCTCACGAGCGACTCGTCCGACGCGTCGAGGAACAGGATCCTGGCACGTGACCGGTCGTCGAAGTGCTCGAGGAGCTCGTCCAGGTGCTCGTCGAATCCGATACTGCGGGTGTCGACGACCAGGGCGAGTCGCTGCGGGGCGGTCTCGGACGAATCGATCTGGGTCAGGAATCCGCCGATGAACTGCAGTGGCAGGTTGTCCACCACGTACCAGCCGAACTCCTCGAGGACCTTCGAGGCGGTGCCCTTCCCCGCCCCCGACATCCCGCTGATCAGGAGCAGTTCACGCACTCCGTCGCCGTCGACCACTTGTGTCACCTCGCATCGTCCGGGCCGCCTTCATCCTGTGCGGTCGAGTCTGTCATGCCGGGGGCGGTCGCGCCGGTGACCTGTGAGCCGGACCCGAGCGCCGAACGGATCGCCGCGGCCACCGCGGGTCCGATCCCGGGTACCGCGCAGAGTTCCTCGGTGGTGGCCTCGCGCAGCGCGGAGATGGTCGGGAACACCTCGGTCAGGGCAGCGCGTCGGGTGGGGCCTAGTCCCGGTACGTCGTCGAGCACCGAGGCCGTCATCCGCTTGGAGCGGGCTCCGCGGTGGGCACGGATCGCGAACCGGTGTGCCTCGTCACGCAGTCGTTGGAGCAGGAACAGGCCCTCGCCGTGCCGGGGGAAGATCACGGGGTACTCCTCGCCGGGGAGCCAGATCTCCTCGAGGCGTTTGGCGATCCCGATCACGGGGACGTCGGTGACCCCCAGTTCGGACAGCACTTCGGCCGCGGCCTCGACCTGAGGTCGTCCGCCGTCGACCACGAACAGCTGCGGTGGATAGGCGAACCGCCGACCCGCCCGGGCGCCGGCGTCCGCGTCCGCCTCGTCGTCGACGGGCCCGTCCGTCTCGTCCGGGGTGAGCGCGGGGTCCTCGTGGTGTCGACGGAAGCGCCGGCGGGTCACCTCGGCGATGCTGCCCACGTCGTCGGAGTGCCCGTCGCCCGCGGCATCGCGGATCCGGTAGAGCCGGTAGTCGCTCTTGCGCGGGACACCGTCCTCGAACACCACGAGCGAGGCCATGACGTCGGTGCCCTGGATGTGTGAGATGTCGACGCACTCGATCCGCAGGGGCGCGGAATCCAGTTCGAGCGTCTCCTGGATCTCCTGGAGAGCCGCGGAGCGCGCCGTCAGGTCTCCGCTGCGGCGGAGCTTGTGCTGGGTCAACGCCTCGACGGCGTTGCGATGTACCGTCTCCGCGAGCGCGCGCTTGTCCCCCCGCTGCGGGATCCGCAGGGAGACCCGGGACCCGCGCAGGCCGGACAGCCAGTCCGCCAGCTCGTCGGAGTCCTCGGGCAGCGCCGGTACCAACACCTCACGGGGGACGGCCGCCGCGATGTCCGCCGTGTCGGCGGCCTCGGCCAGGTCCGCCTCTCCACCGTAGAACTGTGCGAGATAGTCCGACACGACGCCGGGTATCGCCTTCTGTGCGTCGAAGTGCCCCTCGTCGTCGATCCCGTGGGCATGCTCCACCACCCACCCGCGCTGACCGCGGATGCGTCCTCCGCGCACGTGGAAGACCTGAACCGAGACCTGCAGTTCGTCGGCCTGAACGCCCACCACGTCCGCGTCGGTGCCGTCGCCGAGGACCACCGCCTGCTTCTCCATGGCACGGCGCATCGCCTCCAGGTCGTCGCGCAGGCGTGCGGCGCGTTCGAAATCCAGCTCCTCCGACGCCTCGAGCATCTGCTTCTCGATCCGACGCATCATCGGGTCGGTACGTCCGGCGAGGAAGTCGATGAGGTCGTTGACGATGACCCGGTGCTCGTCGGGCGTGACCCGGCCGATGCACGGTGCCGCGCACTTGTCGATGTAGCCGAGCAGGCAGGGGCGGCCGAGTTGGGCCTGCCGCTTGTAGACGCCGGCGGAGCAGGACCGCACCGGGAAGACGCGCTGCAGTGTGTCGAGGGTGTCCCGGATCGCCCAGGCGTGGGAGTACGGCCCGAAGTAGCGGGTGCCCGGACGGCGCGGCCCGCGGTAGACGAACGCACGCGGGACCTCCTCCCCCACGGTCACCGCGAGCAGGGGATAGGTCTTGTCGTCGCGGTACCGGACGTTGAAGCGGGGGTCGTACTTCTTGATCCACGTGTACTCGAGCTGAAGCGCCTCTACTTCCGTCGAGACAACCGTCCACTGCACCCCGGCGGCCGAGGTGACCATCTGCCTGGTCCGCGGATGGAGCAGCGTCAGATCGGCGAAATAGGAGGAGATGCGGCTGCGGAGGTTCTTGGCCTTGCCCACGTAGATGACGCGGCCGTGCTCGTCACGGAACCGGTAGACCCCCGGCTCCGTGGGGACGGACCCGGGGGCCGGGCGGTAGGTGCGCGGATCGGCCACGGCGGCTCAGCGATCGGCGACGGTCTCGGGATCGGCCGCGGACGGCTTGTACGAGCGCACGACCTCGCGCAGGCCAGACATCGCGTCCACCCCGTCGGCGCCGTCGAAGGTCTGGATTGCCCAGATCCCCACGTGCTCGTAGGCGGGCAGCTCGAGCCGCGGCCAGTAGCTCGACCGTGGGAACGTCAGCCCCACCACGTCCTCCCACGGCCACAGGCGGGTCCGGATCGGTCCGGTCACCTCGACGCCCGGCTCGCCGGCCCGGACCCGGACACGCAGCAGTGTGAGGAGGACGCCGGCGAAGATGAAACCCGTGACGACGAACGCGAGCTGGTCGGCGATGCCGAGCGTCACACCGGTGTCGCCCCGGACCAGGATGATCGCCCACACGACGTGGACCAGGATGATCACCGCCGCCAGCACGAGCACCGTCGTGCGCATCCGACGCGGGGTGTGGACGTAGTCCCACTCGGTACCGTTCCCGGTGCGCCCACCCGGCGCGGCCGCCCCGCTCATCGGTCGGTCCTGAGCTCGCGCAGCACGAGCGCCGCACCGAGTGCCGCGGCCACGGCCTCTCCGCCCTTGTCCTCGGCGGCGCCCTCGTGACCGTCGCGGTCGCGGGCCTGCGCCTCGGTCTCGGTCGTGAGCACACCGTGGGCCACCGGCGTGGCCTCGTCGAGTGCGATCCGGGTGAGCCCGTCGGTCACGGACCTGCAGACGTGGTCGAAGTGCGCGGTCTCCCCCCGGATCACCACGCCGAGCGCCACCACCGCGTCATGGGTCCGCGCCAGCTCCTGGGCGATCACGGGCAGCTCCACGGCGCCCACGACCCGGGACACCGTCACCCGGGCGCCGGCGGCCTCGGCCACGGTCAGCGCCCGGTCGAGCAGCCGGGTGCAGATCTCGTCGTGCCAGGTCGACGCCACCACACCGAGGCGCAACCCGCGGGCGTCAGGGATCACCAGTGCCGGTCTACCGCTGCCGCTCATCGCAGATCCTCTCCCTTCTCATCACTTCCGGGCACCTCGTCCGTGGCGTCGTCGAGCCCCTCGAGGAGATGCCCCATCCGGTCGCGCTTGGTGCGCAGGTACCGGAGGTTCTCCGGGGTGACCGCGGTGGGGGTGGGCACCCTCTCCACCACCTCTACCCCACCCGCCCGCAGGGCGTCCGCCTTGGCGGGGTTGTTCGTCATCAGCCGGACCCGGTCGACGCCGAGGTCGCGGAGGATCTGCGCTGCGAGACTGAAGTCCCGGGCGTCGGCCGGCAGGCCCAGATCGAGGTTGGCATCGACGGTGTCCCGCCCCTCGTCCTGGAGCTGGTAGGCGCGAAGCTTCTGGACCAGGCCGATCCCCCGCCCCTCGTGTCCGCGCATATAGAGCACCACCCCGCGACCCTCCTCGCAGACAGACGCGATCGCGGCGTCGAGCTGGGGCCCGCAGTCACACCGCAGGGAGTGGAACACGTCGCCGGTGAGACACTCCGAGTGGATGCGGACCGTCACCGGCTCGTCCCCGGTGACGTCCCCGGCGACCATCGCAACGTGCTCGACGCCCTCCAGGACATCACGGTAGCCGTTGGCCGTCATGGTCCCAGCCGGGGTCGGGATGCGGGCCGAGGCCTCACGGACGACCTGGACCTCGTGGGCGCGACGCCAGGCCTGTAGCGCCTCGATGGTGATCATGGCGAGCCCGTGCTCGTCGGCGAACCTCCGGAGCTCCGGGGTGCGCGCCATCGTCGTGGGATCCTCCTCGGAGACGATCTCGCAGATCACGCCGGCCGGACGCAGTCCGGCGAGCCGCGCCAGATCGACGGCGGACTCCGTGTGGCCCGGGCGGGTCAGAACGCCCCCGGGGCGGGCCCGCAGGGGCACGACGTGGCCCGGCCGGGTGAAGTCCCCGGGGACGGTCTCGTCCGCGGCGAGCAGGCGGGCCGTCCGGGCGCGGTCGGCGGCCGAGATGCCCGTGCTCACGCCGGTCCGGGCGTCGACGGTCACGGTGTACGCCGTGTCGTGGCGGTCCTCGTTGATGGCCCGCATCGGGGGCAGATCGAGCCGCAGACAGTCCTCGGCCTCGAGCGCCACGCACACGTAACCGGACGTGTAGCGGACAAGAAAACCCATGAGCTCCGGGGTCGCGAGCTCGGCGGCGAAGATCAGATCGCCCTCGTCCTCCCGGTCCTCACTGTCCACGACGACCACGGGCCGTCCCGCCGCGATGTCGGCGATGGCGCGATCGATGCCGTCGAAGTTGGTCACTGCTACGGGGTCTCCTGTGTCTTCTTCTCCCGGGCGTCGGCCGCGGGCGCGGGCTCAAGTATGGCGCATCTGCTCACCGGGTCCTCCCACCGCGTCCGTCGAGCAGACGCTCGACGTACTTGGCCAGGACGTCCACCTCGATGTTGACCAGATCGCCCGGGGCCAGGGAGCCGAGGACGGTCGATTCCAGCGTCGTGGGGATCAGCGACACCTCGAACCAGGGCTCGGCCTCGCCCGGGGAGCTGACGGCGGAGACGGTCAGCGAGGTGCCGGAGACCGTGACCGATCCCTTCTCCACCACGTAACGACCGAGCTCGGCGGGCAGGGAGAACCGGACCACCTGCCAGTGCTCGTGCTCGACCCGGCTCAGGAGCCGACCGGTGCCGTCGACGTGGCCCTGGACGATGTGCCCGCCGAACCGGGCGTCCGCCCGCATGGCCCGTTCGAGGTTCACGCCGTCGCCGGGGGCCAGTGCCCCGAGGGCGGTCCGGTCGAGAGTCTCCGCCATCACATCCGCGTCGAACGTCTGACCGGGCGTGAACTCCGTGACGGTGAGACAGACCCCGTTGACGGCGATCGAGTCACCGTGCCCGGCGTCCGAGGTCACCAGCGGTCCGCGGATGCGCAGCCGCGCCGAGTCCCCGACCCTGTCGACCGATTCGAGTGTGCCCAGTTCCTCAACGATTCCGGTGAACATCTACGGGGTCCCTTCCTGGTGTGCGAGCAGTCGTAGGTGGATGTCGGCCCCCAGCGGGGTGGTCTCGACGATCCGGAAGCGATGCGCCTGGATCAGCGTCGCCACCCCGGCGTCGTCCACCGCCGGGCGACCCGCGCCCAGGACGAGCGGGGCGAGGTAGGCCTCGACCTCGTCGACCAGGCCGGCCGCGAGAAACGCCCCGGCCAGCTGCGGTCCGCCCTCGACCAGGACGTGCTGCACCTCGCCGAGCATCTCGAGCGCCACCTCGGGGTCGCGGGTGGCAAGGTGGCGGAACCGACCGTCGGTGCCGCGCACCGTCGCATCTCCGGGGACCTCGGTCAGCCCCATCACCGCGCGGAGGGGCTGGCGGGGGGCCGGGCTGCCGTCCCAGCGCCTGGCGGTGAGTGCCGGGTCGTCCGCGGCCACCGTTCCGGATCCGACGACGAGGACGTCGACCTCCTGCCGCCGGTCATGGGCGTGGCGTCGCGATTTCGCCCCCGTGATCCACATGCTCGTCCCGTCGGCGGCTGCCACCCGGCCGTCCAGGCTGGCGGCGTACTTCCAGGTCACGAATGGTCGGCCACGCGTCATCCGGTGCAGCCAGAAACGCAGCGGGCCGGTGCGGGCGGCGATCACCTCGTCGTCGTCGGCGCGTGCCACATCGACCCCCGCCCGCCGTAACGTCTCGGCACCTCCCGCCGCGTCCGGGGTGGGGTCGGCCACCGCGTACACCACCCGCGCGATCCCCTCCCGGATCGCCCGCGTCGTACACGGGCCGGTCCGCCCGTGATGGGAGCACGGCTCCAATGTGACCACCAGCGTCCCGCCGCGCGCGCGGGACCCGGCCGCATCGAGCGCCACCACCTCCGCGTGGCGCCCCCCGGGGGCCTCGGTCGCGCCACGCCCGACCACCGCCCCCGCGGCGTCGAGCACCACCGCGCCGACCGGCGGATTGGGGGTGCTCACCCCGAGCGCCGAGCGTGACACCGTCAGAGCCTCCCCGAGAGCCGCCCTCTCCCGGGCCCGACGGGTGCCCTGCGGCGCGGACCCGGTCACGCCCGGGCGTCCAGTGCCCTCGCGCGCAGGGTCTCGACCATCGCGTCGGGGTCGGGTGCGCCGTACACGGCCGAACCGGCGACAAACACGTCGCAGCCCGCGGCCGCGCACTCACCGATCGTTGAGGCGTCGATCCCACCGTCGATCTGGATGAGCACGTCCAGCCCCCGCCGGTCGATCTCGGCGCGCAGCGACCGCACCTTGTCCAGCACCTCGGGCATGAACGCCTGCCCGCCGAACCCCGGCTCGACGCTCATGACGAGCACCAGATCCACGTGCTCGAGCAGGTCGAAGTACGGCTCGACGGCGGTGCCCGGCTTCACCGAGATCCCCGCCCTGCACCCCGCCGAGTGCAGCAGATCGGCCACGCCCCTCGGATCGTCGGTGGCCTCCACGTGGAAGGTGACGTTGACCGCGCCGGCGTCCACGTAGTCCCGCACCCACCGGGCGGGGTCCTCGATCATGAGGTGACAGTCCATCGGCTTGTCGGTGACGCGTCCGACAGCCTTCGCGACCGGTGCCCCGAACGACAGGTTGGGCACGAAATGTCCGTCCATCACGTCGACGTGGATCCAGTCTGCGGACGGGATACGCTCGATCTCGCGATCCAGGCGGGCGAAGTCGGCGGACAGGATCGACGGCGCGATGAGCGGCTGGTACGGCATGCCGTTCATTCTAGGCCGCCGGATCGCCCCGGCACTCAGTCGGTGCGGCGCACCGCGGCCATGAACATCGCGTCCGTATCGTGCCGATGCGGCCACAACTGCACCCACGGCCCGGCCCCCAGCCCGGTGATCTCGTCCTCGCACACCTGCGCCAGGACGTCGCGGAGATCGACGAACTCCACGTCACCGCGTCGTCCGGCCTCGCGCACCACCGAGACCGTCTCCGACAGGTGGGGTGAGCAGGTGGCGTAGAGGACCACGCCGCCGGGCCTGACCAGGTGAAGTGCCGAGGCGAGGAGCTCGCGTTGGAGGGCGACCAGTGCGGGTATGTCGCCCGCACCTTTGCGCCACCGGGCTTCGGGACGACGACGAAGTGCCCCCAGTCCGGAACACGGGGCGTCGAGGAGGACGCGGTCGAATCCCGGCTCGAGGCCCGGATCGCGGCCGTCGGCGGTGTGCACGGTGACCGGCAGATCCCGGGTCGCGTCCCGGACCAACCCGGCGCGATGCCCGGAGACCTCCACCGCGGTGAGCGTGGCCCCCTCGATCTCCGCGAGCCCCCCGAGCATCACGGCCTTACCGCCGGGCCCGGCACACAGGTCCAACCACCTCCCACCGTCCTCGCCCGTCAGCGGGGCACCGGCCGCGGCGAGTGCCACGAGCTGACTGCCCTCGTCCTGGACCTGGGCCAGCCCGTCACGGACCGCATCGAGCGAACCGGGATCCCCGGAGTCCAGGTGGACGGCGTACGGGGACAACCTCCCCTGGCGTCCCCCGGTGACCAGCGCCAGCTCCTCCCCGGTGATCGCGCCGGGACGGGCGGCGAGGTGGACCCTGGGGCGTGCGTCGTCCGCGGCCAACAGGTCGGGCAGTTCACCGGCGGCGGGGCCGAGGGATTCGGCGAACGCGCGCGCGATCCACTCCGGATGTGCGGTTCCTATGGCCAGCCGGGTGACCGGATCGTCCACTCCGTCGCGCAGCTCGTCGATCCACTGTGCGGCCTCACGCGCCGAGATCTTCCTCAGCACGGCGTTGACGAACGCCCCCGCACGGCCGAGTCCGGCGGTCCGAGCGGCCTCCACGCTGGTGTCGACCGCAGCGTGGGCACCGATGCGCGTGAACAGCAACTGGTAGGCGCCGAGCCGCACCACGTCGAGCACGGGCGGGTCGATCTCCTCCACGGGACGGGAGGAGGCCAGAGTGATGATCCGGTCCAGCAGTCCCTGGGACCGGAGAGTTCCGTAGGTCAGTTCTGTGGCCAGCGCCGAGTCCCTCGCGTCCAGCCTCGCGCGGCGGAGCTGCGCCGGCAGGGTGAGATTGGCGTACGCGGAGCGTTCCCGCACCGCGCCCATCACGGCCAGGGCCACCGATCTGGCGTCCGGGCGCGGAGTCGACCGTCGCTCGCGGGCGGTGTCGCCGGATCGCTTCTGATCCGGGGTGTGCCGGGCGCCGCCCTGACGGTGCGTCCCCTGAGCCCGGCCCCGCCGGGGGTTCCGGCTCCCGCGGCCGGCGGCCGGCTGCCGGCGGTCCCGCTGGTGGTCGCTCATACGAATTCCGCCCCGGACTCGATGCGGGCACCACGTATCCAGTCCAGCGCGTTCATCATCTTCTTCCCCGGCGGCTGCAGCCGTTCCACCACCAGTGGTGACGACGCGGTGCCCACGAGGACGGCCCGCTTGTCCCCCCGGATGTGCCCCGGCGCGAGACCCGGATCCACACCGAGGGCCTCGATCTCCTCCGGCTCGGCGGGGCGGGCGGCACCGATCTTCACCCGGTCACCGGCCAGAGTCGTCCAGGCGCCGGGCGCCGGCGTGACAGACCGGATATGGCGATCCACCGTGATCGCGGGGTCCGTCCACCGCACCCGCGCGTCCTCCGCCGTGAGCTTGCCCGCGTACGACACACCGTCCGTGGCCTGTGGTTCGGCGCGTAACCGCCCGGCCTCGAGCCCGTCCAGGGTCGCCAGCAACAGGCCGGACCCGGCTTCCGCCAGCCGGCCGAGGAGCTCCCCGGCCGTATCGCGGGGCCGGATGGACTCGGTCATGGTCCCCAGTACCGGTCCGGTGTCCAGCCCCTCCTCGAGGATGAACGTCGACGCTCCGGTCACCTCGTCACCGGCGGCGATCGCGGCGTTGACCGGGGCTGCTCCCCGCCACGCCGGTAACAACGAGAAGTGCAGGTTGATCCATCCGAATCGAGGGATGTCGAGCACGGTCCTGGGCACCAGATGGCCGTAGGCGACCACCGGCGCGGCGTCGGGAGCGAGCTCGCGCAGGCGTTCGGCGAACTCGGGATCACGGGCGTCGGGCGGGGTCAACACCTCGATCCCCGCTGCGTCCGCTTCCGCGGCGACGGGACTGCGGGACAGTCCCCGACCACGCCCGGTCCGGGCGTCCGGTCGCGAGACGACAGCCACGACCTCGTGTGCATCGCTGTCCAGTAGCGCGCGCAGGGACGGGACCGCGACCTCCGGGGTGCCGGCGAAGACGACGCGCACGATCACTTCACCTCCATCGGCTCTGCCAGGCGGTCGAGAACCGCACCCGCACTGATCGCGGCACCGCCGAACCACGTGGAGGTACGGATCTGCGCCATCGCGGCCTTGCGGAGATCCGGGGTCAGTCGTTGGAGGAACAGCACCCCGTCGAGATGATCGGTCTCGTGCTGAACGGCGCGGGCGAGTATCCCCTCCGCCTCGAAGCTCACCCGGTCACCGTTGACGTCCTGACCTCGGGCGCGCACGCGGGCGAAGCGCTCCGTGGGCTCGGACACCCCGGGAATGGACAGGCAGCCCTCGTTGACGTAGGTCTTCTCGTCGCCGAGCGGCTCCCACTCGGGGTTGACCAGGTGGCCCTCCCGGCCACCACAGCTGTAGACGAACACGCGCATCGACAGACCGATCTGTGGGGCTGCCAGACCGGCCCCGTCCTCGTGTCGGACGGTATCCATCAGATCCGCCACCGCCCGTGCCACCCTGTCGTCGAAGGACGTGACCGGGTCGGTGGGTGTCCGGAGCACCGGGTCTCCGAAGAGCCGGACGGGGTGGACGGGCATGCGAATCTGTTCTCCTCGCGCGCATCGATGGTGGTGACGGCCCATTCTAGATGCTGGTGACACAGCCGCGGCGCGTCGACCCGGTCAGCCGATATTGATCGGGTCCAGCCGGACGCGGACAGGGTGGGTGTCGCGTCGGCCTGATCGACCCACGACGAAGGACCGCAGCTCATCGGCGACCTTTCCGAGTTCCGGCGGGGGCACCCGCAGCAACACCCGCTCCGGGTCGTCTATCTGCTCGTGGCCGGGAAGCTCCTCGCCCGCAGGGAGATCCACCGGCCCCAGCACCTCGACCCGGTCGATGAGCCGGAAGTCCTCGAGGAACTCCGCGAGCGCCCCGGCCGGGCCGTCGACCGCGAACATGTGCACCGCCGGAGGGAATCCGACCTCGGATCGATCCGCCAGTTCACGTTCGGCCCAGGTCTGGGGGGACCATCTGATCAGAGCCTGTGCCACCGCTGACTCCGAATCCGCGGACAGGAAGACCCGGCCACCCTGCCGGGCGGGCCGGACCAGGCACGCGGCGCCGATCCACAGGCGCAACGCGTTCTGCACCGCACGCAGGTCCGGCCTGCCCAGCAGAGCCCAGGAGTCCAGGAGGAGCGCGGCCCCGTACCCCCCGTCGGCCACCGGCTCGGCGCCCGGGGTCGACACGATGATCGCGGGTTCTGCGGGCACCGAGTCCAGGATCTCCCCGCCTCCACTGGTGCGCACCCGGATCCCCGGAAACATCCGACCGAGTTCCTCGGCCGTTCGACCGGTGCCCACCACCCCTGCACGCAGCGCACGGGACCCACAGTCCACACAGCGGAAACCCGGCTCCGGTGCCCCACACCAGCCACACGCCAGATCCACAGGACCGTAGACCTCGTCCATCCGACCGGCCCTGATCGGCCCGTGGCACCGGCGACACCGTGCCGGGGCCCGACACGATCCACACAGCAGGGTCGGGATATACCCTTTGCGTGGAACCTGGACGAGCACCGGCGCGTCGACGTCGATCGCCTCCCTGGCCATGGTGAGGGCCACGGCGGGGAGCCGGGTGCGCCCACCGGCGACGTCCCTGGCCTGGACCGGATCGGAATCGGTCACCGCGACGACCCGGGGTGCGAGCTGCCTGATCAATCCCGGGCGGGGACGGATCTCGTGCGCCCAGCCGGCTCTGACGTACTCGGCGACCTCGGGCGTCCGGTCGATCGAGGTGAACAACAGCGGGGTCTTGTCGAGAACCGATCGCTGGGTGGCCACGTCCCGGGTGTGCGGGTACGGCGCCCGGGGTTCCACGAACGAGTCGTCCCCGTCGTCGTGAAGCACCATCAACCCGAGCTCCGGGAGCGGCGCGAACACCGCACTACGGGTCCCCACGACGATGCGGGCGTGCCCCCGGGTCGCCCGCAACCACCGGCGGTACCGGGCCGATGGCCCCACACCGGCCGAGATGTCGGCGACCAGGTCACGTCCGTCGGCCCCGCCCCCCACCGCGTCCCGGCAGGCGGCCGTGAGACGGTCGACGTCCCTCTGGTCCGGGACGATGAGCAGGACCTGCAGGCCCCTACGGCGAACGGAGTCTGCCAAGGCCGCGAGTGCGCCCGCCCAGTCCCTGCCCGGGGGGACCGTCCACACCGCACGTGCGGCGATCCCCGCGACAACCGCCTCGAGGAACCTCGCGGCCATGGGATGGTCCGCCCACCCCGCCGGGAGCTCGACCGGCCCCGTGGTGACCCCGAGCGGAGGCTCCGCGGCGGGAACCGACCTCTCCGCGGCGGCATGCCGTGGCGGAATCGCCAACCTCAGCACATCAGACCGCATCCCCACCCACCGGCGGGCGACGGCCTCGACCAGGCCGAGTAGCCGGGGGGTGAGCACGGGCTCGGGTGAGACCACCCTCTCGAGCCACGCCAGTTCACCCCGGTGATCGGACTCCGCCGCCCTGCCGATGAGGAACCCGTCGACCAGGCGGCCGGCGAACCGCACCCTCACGCGGGTCCCGACCACCGCCTGCTCCGACAGGGACTCGGGCACCAGGTAGTCGAACTCCCGATCCAGGTGCGGGACCCCGAGCAACGGCAGGACCCGGGCCACCGGGGCATATGCCGCCGGGACCCGGGTCGCTGCTCGTGTGGTCGTCACATCCGAATCCTCGCATCCCGCTACGACATGCGAGGGGCCGAATCAGAGCCCTGCGGCCTCACGCAGCTCGCCCACGCGGTCGGTGCGCTCCCAGGGAAGGTCGATGTCGGTACGGCCGAAGTGGCCATACGCCGCCGTCGGCGCGTATATCGGACGCTTGAGATCCAGATCGCGGATGATCGCCCCCGGGCGCAGGTCGAACACCTCCACCACCGCCTGCTGCAGCACGTCCGGGGCCACCTTCTCGGTGCCGAACGTCTCGACGAAGAGCCCCACCGGGGCGGCCTTGCCGATCGCGTACGCGACCTGTACCTCGACCCGCTCTGCGAGTTCGGCGGCCACGATGTTCTTGGCCACCCAACGCATCGCGTACGCCGCCGAGCGGTCGACCTTGGACGGGTCCTTGCCCGAGAACGCGCCGCCACCGTGGCGTGCCATGCCGCCGTAGGTGTCGACGATGATCTTGCGCCCGGTCAGGCCGGCATCGCCCATCGGCCCACCCAGGACGAACCGGCCGGTGGGGTTGACCAGGAGGCGGTAGTCGCTCTGGTCGATCCCCGACGCCGCCTCGCCGAGCACGGGCTCGATGACGTGCTCGGTCAGATCGTCGCGCAGCGTGGTCTCGAGGTCGATGCCGTCCGCGTGCTGGGTCGAGATCACGATCGTGTCCAGTCGGACCGCCTTGTCGGCGTCGTACTCGATGGTCACCTGGGTCTTGCCGTCCGGCCGCAGGTAGTCGAGAGTGCCGTTCTTGCGGACCTCGGTGAGACGACGGGCCAGTCGGTGCGCCAGAGCGATCGGAAGGGGCATCAGCTCCGGGGTGTCGGCGCAGGCGTACCCGAACATCAGCCCCTGGTCGCCGGCACCCTGCCGGGCGATCTCGTCCTCCGCGGATCCCTCGGAGGTACGCGCCTCGTGGGAGGTGTCCACACCCATGGCGATCTCCGGTGACTGCTGACCGATCGAGATCGACACGCCACAGGAGACACCGTCGAATCCCTTGTCGGACGAGTCGTACCCGATCTCGACGATCTTCTCCCGGATCAGCTGCGGGATCTCCACGTAGCCCGTGGTCTTGACCTCGCCGGCGACGTGGACCTGACCGGTGGTGACCATCGTCTCCACGGCGACCCGGGCCGCCGGATCCTGCTCCAGCATCGCGTCCAGGATCGCGTCCGAGATCGCGTCACAGATCTTGTCCGGATGCCCTTCGGTCACGGACTCGCTGGTGAACAGTCGACGTGCCTGCGTCACAGTGGTTCTCTCTTCCATCGTGGGATCGCGTGCGATCGCTGACGATCGCGTGAGAACAGCCTAGTCGGTGCAGTGCACGTCACTGTCGTCGGTCCGTCAACGGGACCGCGCCACCACCGCGTCGAGGATGCGTGCCGCCATCACGTCCTTGCTGCCCCGCTCGACGAGGATCTCCCCGCCGTCGGAGTCGAGAATCCAGCCACCGTTGTCGTCTCGGCCGAAAGTGGTGCCGCGACCGACCTCGTTCACCACGAGCAGGTCGCACCCCTTGCGGGACAGTTTCGCCCTACCGTGCTCGAGTACGGAACCACTGGCATCGCCGGTCTCCGCGGCGAATCCGACGAGCAGGCACGTCGGGGCGAGCTGACCGGCGTCGCGCGCGGCGACGAGATCGGCGAGGATGTCGGGATTGCGCACCAGGCGGATCTCGTTCGGCTCCGCACGGGAGCCCTTCTTGAGCTTGGATTCCGATACGTGATCCGGACGGAAATCCGCGACGGCGGCGGCCTTGATCACCACGTCGGCCTCTGAGGCGCAACGTAGCGTGTGCTCGCGGAGCTCACCGGCCGATTCGATGCGGATCTCGGTGACCGCCGGTGGGGTGGGCAGATCGGCGGACGTGATCAGGGTGACATCGGCACCCCGTGCGGCGGCCAGCGCCGCGATCGCATGTCCCTGTTTGCCCGAACTCCGGTTGCCCAGGAACCGGACCGGGTCGATCTCCTCGCGGGTACCTCCGGAGGTGACAACCACACGACGACCGGCGAGGTCCCACGGCAGATCGCCGCCGTCGAGGAGGAGCAGGGCGAGCCGGGCGATGTCGGCGGGCTCGGGCAGCCGACCTGCGCCGCTGTCGGCGCCGGTCAGGCGACCGCGGGCCGGCGGCATGACGTGAACGCCGTCCACGCGGAGGGTGTCGACGTTGCGTCTCGTCGCGGGATGCTCCCACATCTCGGTGTGCATCGCGGGGGCCAGCAGCACCGGACAACGAGCGGTGAGCAGCGTGGAGGTCAGTTGGTCGTCTGCTCGGCCTGCGGCTGCACGGGCCAGCAGGTCCGCTGTGGCCGGGGCGACCACGACGAGGTCCGCCTTCTGCCCCAGGGCGACGTGGCGGACCGAGGGCACGTCCGAGAACACATCGGTGGAGACCGGGTTCCCGGACAGCGCCTCGAAGGTGGCGGCCCCGACGAATTTCAGGGCCGCCGCGGTGGGGACGACGTCGACGTGACAGCCGGACTCCGTGAGGAGCCGGATCAGACCACAGGTCTTGTAGGCGGCGATACCGCCCCCGACCCCGACGACGACGCGTGTACCGCGCCGGTCGTCCCCGGCCGTGGTCACTCGCCCTCGGCGCAGTCGAGGAGGTCGGAGTGGAGCTCACGCAGAGCGATGGTCAGCGGCTTCTCCTGGAGACCGGGATCGACCAGCGGGCCGACGTACTCGAGGATCCCCTCCTCGATCTGGTTGTAGTACGAGTTGATCTGGCGCGCACGCTTGGCGGCGAAGATCACGAGCGCGTACTTGGAGGACGCCCGCTCGAGGAGCTCGTCGATCGGGGGGTTGGTGATGCCGATCGGGGTGTCGTACAGCGGCGTGGCCGCTGCAGCTTCGGTGGTGGCCACTATGGGATCTCCTCTGGGTACAGGCTTTGATGGTGCGTCGGATGACGGCGAGAACCGGCGCCCGGCCTCCGGTACACGGCGTGACGAGGCGGCGGCGTCAGTCGACCAGCAATGATACCAACTGGTCGACCGCGGCTTCGAGTTCGTCGTTGACGACGATGTCGTCGAACTCGTGGCGGGCCTCCATCTCGACCCTGGCGGTGTCGAGCCGGCGGTCCACCACCTCGTTCGGTTCGGTGCCCCGACCGCGGAGCCGCTTCTCGAGCTCCTCCCACGACGGCGGCGACAGGAACACCGTCCGCCCTTCGGGGATCGACTCACGGATCTGCCGGACGCCCTCGAGATCGACCTCGATCAGAACAGGCCTTCCGGCCTCGAGCGCCCGGTGCACCGGCTCCGCCGGGGTTCCGGAGAGCTGCAGGCCACGGTGGATCTCCGCCCACTCGAGCATCTGCCCCTCGCTGACCGCATCCCGGAAATCATCCGTCGACACAAAGAAATAGTCGTGTCCGTGGATCTCACCGGGGCGCGGGGCGCGGGTGGTCATCGAGACACTGAAATACAGGTCGGGCACACGCTCCCGAAGGCGGGCGACAACGGTTGACTTGCCGACGGCGGAGGGGCCGGCCAAGACGATCAGCCGGCCCCTCTTGCTCGTCGGCTCCGGGGGATTGTCCCCGGACGACGGTTCGTTCATGCGTCGATCAGTCGACCGTGAAGTCGAACCGCTCGAGCAACGCGCGACGCTGCCGGTCGCCCAGACCGCGCAGGCGACGCGTGGGGGCGATCTCCAGCTCGGTCATGATCTCCTGCGCCTTGACCTTACCGACCTTGGGCAGTGCCTCAAGCAGCGCCGAGACCTTCATCTTGCCGAGGATCTCGTCGGACTCGGCGTCTTTGAGCACCTGCTTGAGGTCGGTGCCGCCGCGCTTCAGACGCTCCTTGAGCTCAGCCCGGGCACGACGGGCCGCAGCCGCCTTCTCCAGAGCAGCAGCACGCTGCTCATCGGTCAACTGGGGAAGGGCCACAATTCCTCCGTCTCGTTCGTGTGTGTCTCATGACTCACG
>DWWG01000211.1 GCA_019119875.1 Candidatus Dietzia intestinigallinarum
GCGGACTCCGGAGGCGGGCAGCGGACGCCGGGGGTGGGGGCGCCGGTCAGGCGAACACCCAGGGTCCGGATCGCAGGGTCTCGAAAGTGACCAGTCCCCGCAGGTCGTGGATCGAGTCCGAGCCCCGGGGCCCACCCAGTGAGGCGACGATGCGGGCGACGGCCGCCTTCGTCGTCGTCCCCTCCTCGGCGAGGTCGGCCAACGTCACCGCGCCGTCCCGCTTGGCGAGCCGCTGGCCGGCCGCGTTCACCGCGAGCGGCACGTGCGCGTATTCGGGTCGCGCGAGCCCGAGCAGGTCGGCGAGGTAGGCCTGCCGCGGCGTGGAGGGCAGGAGGTCCTCACCGCGGACGACCTGGTCGACGCCCTGCGCGGCATCGTCGACGACGACGGCGAGGTTGTACGCCCACACGCCGTCGCCCCGGCGCAGGACCACGTCATCCACAACACCTGTATAGGTGCCGTGGACCCGGTCGGTGATCGTCAGCTCGGTGAGCTCGGCCCGGAGCCGGAGTGCGGGGACCCGCCCCGGCCCGAGGGCGGCGCGTCGCTGTGCGCGCTCGGATTCGGGCAGGTCACGGCAGGTTCCCGGATATGAGCCGGGCGGAGAGTGCGGGGCGCGGGGGGCCTCGGCGATCTCGCGGCGTGAGCAATAGCATTCGTAGACCAGTCCGAGTTCCGCGAGCCGGTCGGTGGCGGCGGCGTAGGCGGAAAAGCGCTGCGACTGCCACATGATGTCGCCATCCCAGTCGATGCCGATCGCCGCCAGGTCTGCCAGTTGACGGTCGGCGGCCCCGGGGCGGGCGCGGGCGGTGTCCAGGTCGTCGACGCGCATCCGGAACGCCCGGCCCGAGTCGCGCGCGAGCAGCCACGCGATGACCGCGGTGCGCAGGTTGCCCAGGTGCAGGTCGCCCGAGGGGCTGGGGGCGTATCGGCCGGCGCCGGTCGCCTGTGGGCTGACGGTGGGTTCCACGCCCGCAAGGGTAGGCGGCGCGACGGCCGCGCTCTGTTCCCGACGGGTTTCGTGTGCTGACCTCGTGGGTCGTTTCCGGTCGTGCAGGGTGTCCTTTCGTGTCGACACCGCGCCGTCCGGCCCCGAGTGAACTATGCTGACCGGTCGGTTAGGTTCGGGCGCGTGCTGAGGGGGCGCGATGAGTCAGGCGGGCGCGATGAGCAGGGCCAGAGGTCGTTCGGGTTCGGACACCAAGTCGCGGATCCTCGGCGCGGCGGCCACACTCGTCGAGCAGAAGGGGCTCGTGACCTCGCTGGAAGAGATAGCGGCGGCCAGCGGGATCTCCAAAGCGGGAGTGCTGTACCACTTCAAGTCCAAACACAGCCTCTGGACGGCGCTGGGGCAGGAGTTGCTCGACTCCCTCGGCGCCCAGTTGGAGGCCGCGATCGATCCCGCTGACAGGAGCCCCGGCGGGTTCGCACGCGCCTATATCGCCTCGGCTCTGCCGAATGACGACGGCGTGGTGCTCGGAAGCCGCGAACTGTCGCTTCTGGATTCGATGATGCAGGAGCCGACGCTGCGGGACTTCGTCGCTGAGGGACAATGGGATCTGACCCGGCGACTGTACGACGACGGTCTGCCCCTGTCCGTGGTGACGCTGATCGTCGCTGCCGTTGACGGTGCAGCGCTCGCCCATGAGACCCCCGGACTCGGGGAGGATCAGATCGCGGCGCTCAGAACCCAACTGTTGGAGCTGACCCGGCGGCCTCACCTGTGGGAAGCACTCGAAGGCCGACGCTCGAGGCTCAGCGGACGGCAGGGGTCGACACGCGTAAACGGGGGCGAGGAGGAATCGTGAGCTACAGAAGCGCCACAACACGTCTGGGGTTGACCGGCGGAGGCGCGGAACTCCTCGAATCGGAGCTACGACGGGTGGGGACGGTCCCTGTCAGTCGACTCGACGACGGTGGTGACGTGCCGCCACTGACAACTGTGATCGTCGTGGAGACGTTCGAACCGGATGAACGGTGGCGAGACTGGGAGCTGCGGGAGACCGCGGTCTGGGATCTGCTCGGTACTGCACTGGAGAAGATGTCCAATCCGGCACGGATGCTGATCATCGGATTGAGCGGCAGTGATTCCGCCCGCCACCGTAAGGACGTGCGGAAATACCTTGAGTACCTCGCCGGGGAAGTCAGGGTGATCGCGGTCAACGCCTACGGAATCGACGTCACGGCCAATGCTCTGGAGGCCCCGATGACGACGGATCGGCGTCTGCTCGCCACTACCGGTGTCCGGTACGCGAGCCGCCCGGGGATCGGCGGTAGCGGGATCGTGGTGAAACTGGAGGACCTGCGCGGAATGTCTCTCGGACAGTATTTGAGCGGGTTCGACGTGTGAACGCGCGAGCATCCGGCGCCGGGAACTGACAGACTTGGCGGCATGAGCGCAGATGCAGACGACAGCACCCGCCTGACCGAGGAGCAGATCGCCGAGGGGCTCGCCGACCTCCCCGGCTGGGCGTTCTCGGAGGGCTCGCTGACCTATACGGCGGTGTGCGAGTCGCCGCAGGCCGCGATCGAGCTGGTCGCCGCCATCGGCCAGTCCGCGAACGGTCAGAACCATCACCCTGACCTGCTGTGGAGTTACAACGAGGTGACACTCGACGTGCGCAGCCACGACGTGGACGGCGTCACCGCCCGCGATCTGCGGCTCGCGCGGGCGGTGTCGGCGCTGGCCGGGGAGTTCGACGCCACGCCGCTGGGTGGCGACGACGTCTGACCGGTCAGGGCGCGTCACCTGCTCGACGGTCGCACCCCCCGATGACGAGCCAGGCCGCCAGCAGCGCCGGTGTAGAGTCGCTCCGGCAGCCGAATCCTGAGCGCGCCCAGCGGAAACGCTGCACGGAACGACGCGACAGGCCGCTCGACAGGACACTCAACAGGCTGGGGTCTCGCCGGAGGACGGGGACGGGACCCGGCAGTGGCTCCGTCAGTGGTTCCGGCCCTCTCACAGCGCGAGAAGGAGACACCGATGTCACAGAGCACGGTCACCGAGGAGGCCCGCGGGTTGCCGCGCGAGCCCACCAGTCCGGCGATCATGGCGCTGTTCGTCGGCGCGCTCGTGGTGTGGGTGGCTGTTCTCCTCTGGCAGGTCGCGGCGCTGCCGTCGGTCTTCGCGATCCGTTTCGACTTCAGCGGCCAGCCCACGAGTTGGTGGGGGAAGGGGAGTTCGCTGGGACTGTCCGTGGTGCTCGCCGCGGTGCTGGTGGCGCCGGCACTGTTCACCTCACCGCTCCTGCTCCGAGCGCCGCAGCTCATCAGCGCCCCCAACAGTCACTGGTGGACGGCCACACCCCGGAGACTGCGCCGGTTCGAGCGGATTCTGCGCGAGGATCTGCTGCTGCTCGCCGCGGCCTGCCTGCTGCTGCTCGCGATCGCCGAAGCCGGGATCACGGTCGCCGCGAACTCGACCGGCGGTGGCATGCCGCCGGTCGTCCTGGTGGCGATGCTCGTGCCTCTGGCCGGGTTGGTCGTGGTGACCGCCCGAATGATCGGAGCCGGCGGCCGTTACGACTCGCAGCCGGCCCTGGACCACGAGTGACCCGCCCGTGCCGTGCGCGCAGCCCGGAAGGTACTTGACGACCCGGGCTGCAGGCGACGCGGGCGCCCCAGACTGCAGGCGACGTGGGCGCCCCAGACTGCAGGCGACGCGGGCGTTGAGTCGCTCCGGCAGCCGAATCCTGGGCCGACCCTGCGGAAACGCTGCACGGAATGACTCAACGTGTGGGCGTTCGTGGGCGTTCGTGGGCGACGTGGGCGTTGAGTCGCTCCGGCAGCCGAATTCTGGGCCCGCCCTGCGGAAACGCTGCACGGAATGACTCAACGAGTGGGCGTT
>DWWG01000212.1 GCA_019119875.1 Candidatus Dietzia intestinigallinarum
AGGTGGCTGCGTGGATGCGTGAGCATGCCGGCGGGGCGGCCGGGGATGTGCCGGCGGCGCCGGATTTGTCGGAGGCGATGTCGGCGATGGTGGCCTCGGTGTGGGCTGTGGCGTGGAAGCGCGCGGCTGAGCAGGCGGACGAGCAGGTCGCGGTGGCGCTCGATGCTGCTCGCGCGGGTGAGGCCCACGCCTTGGCGGCGGCCGAGCAGGCTGCTGCAGAGCGTGACGAGGCGGTCGCGTTCCGCGACCGAGCACTCGGCGAGCTCGAGGGGCTGCGCGCCGAAGTGGCTCGACTGCGCGATGGGCTCGAGCATGCCCTGCAGGAGGCTCGCGACGCGCGCGCCAAGGCCGAGGAGTCCGACCGGGCTCGGGTCCGGGCGGAGGCCACCTCAGACACCTTGCGTGAGGTGCTGGATTCCCTGCGAAGCGCTGATACCGACCGCGGGAACTGACGGGCACACCCGCCCCTGGGGACCGGTGGCTGCAAGGTATCTCGTCAGCAGAGGCCGGCAGGGGTCAGCAGGGCCGGGCTAGCAGAGCGCGTTGCGCTCGGGATGGGCCGGTGGTGTCGGTTGTACAACTGCTTTGCTTGCTCATGTGGTGGGGGGTCTGCGTCGGAGCTGGTCTGCCCAGTCGGAGAGGATGCGTCGCTGGGTGGTGTCGTCGGTGCGCAGGATCTGGGTGACGGCCAGGCCTCGAAGCAGGACGAACAGCATTTCCAGATCGGCGCGACTGATTCTGGCGCCGGGCCCGACCACTCCCCTGTCCTGCAGGGCGTTTCGCATGCGGTGCCCGAAGTCCTTCTCGACCGGTGCAAGGGCTCGCTTCAGTGCATCGTCGGTGCGGGCGGCCAGCCACAGTTCGAGCCCGGCCACGAACATCGGCCCGGACATGAAGCGGTGCAGCAACCCGACCAGCTCGTCGGGGTCATGGCCGGGCGCGAGCGTCTCGGCGAAGTCGGTGACTTGGGCAAGTTGTCCTTCGGCGACATGGCTGATCGCCGCCACGAGCAGCTCCTGCATCGACCCAAAGTGATGGGTGAGCGAACCGCGTGAGACCCCGGCGTACTCCTGGATTCGCGCCATGGTCGTCCCGGAGTGCCCATGGCGCACCAGTGAGGTCACCGCCGCATCGAGCAGTGCCTCACGGGTCTGGAACCACCTGGTCTGACGAACTTTGGCAGAACCCTGGATTTCCGTCACGGCATGCAGTCTACTGAAACCGACCAAACAGTCTGTTTATAGGAGGGTTGGTATGGAGCTCGCAGTCGACTACATCCGGGAAGGTGCACGGCGCTTTGGCGACAACGTGGCCGTGTACTTCGGTGACGAGCAGTTGACGTTCGGTCAGGTCGATGAGATGTCGAACCGGTTCGCGAATGTGTTGATCCAAAGCGGTCTGGGCAAGGGCGACAAGCTCGCGATCTTGGCCGGCAACGGCCTGTGGACGGTGGCGCTGGACTTTGCGTGCGTCAAGGCGGGCATCGCCCGGGTGCCGCTTAACGGCCGTCTCTCGGTCGACGAGCACGAGCGGATGATCCGCGGAACAGACACTACGACTCTGGTTCACGATCCGGATCTGGCCGCCCCCGCCGGTCAGTTGCGTGAGCGTATCGGCGGGTTGACCGTTTTTGGTTTGGGCGTGGAAGCGGCGGGTGGGGGCGCAGATCTTCTCGATGCTGCGGGTGAGGTGTCGGGCGAGGACCCGCAGGTGCCGCTGAGCGCCGATGATCCGCTGTTGATCTTGCACACGTCGGGCACGACGGGGGTTCTCAAGGCGGCCACTCACACCCAGGGCACGTACGCGGCGGTGGCCGCGAACATTTTGGCGAATGTTTTCTCCCCGGAGCCTGGGTCGGTCATGTTGCATGCGGCGTCGTTGATCCATGCCAGCGGCACGTTCGTTCAGCCGTACTGGGTCCGGGGTGCGGCCTCGGCGATCCTGCCCGGCTTCGAGCCCGCCGGTTTCCTCGACGCGATCGCGCGGTACCGGGCCACCGAGGTGAACATGGTGCCGACCATGCTCGGGATGCTGCTGGCCAGCGGGCAGGTGGACAAGGCGGATCTGTCGTCGCTGAAGACGATTCTGTACGGGGCCAGCCCTATGCCGCGCCCGCTGATCGGGCGTGCGATGGACGAGATGGGCCCGATCTTCATGCAGTACTACGGACAGACCGAGGCGCCGTTGGTCATCACTGTTCTGTCCAAGGAGGATCACCGGGATCCGTCCCTGCTGGGTTCGTGTGGTCGCGCCGCCAAGGGCGTCGAGATCCGACTGGTTGGCGAGGACGGCAACGAGGTCGGCGTGGGCGAGATCGGCGAGATGGTGGTGCGCATGCCCTCACAGATGGTCGGCTACTACGACGCCGATGAGCTCAACGCCGAGATGCTCACTCCTGATGGTTGGATCCGGACCCGGGACATGGCCTACGTCGACGAGCGCGGCTACTACTTCCTGGTTGATCGTCGTAGCGACATGATCATTTCCGGCGGCTACAACGTCTATCCCCGCGAGGTCGAGGACGCCTTGGCCGCGCACCCGGCAGTGGCCGAGTGCGCCGTCGTCGGCGCGCCCGATCCCACGTGGGTGGAGGCGGTCACCGCGTTCGTCTCACTGGTCCCCGGCGCCGAGGTCACCGAGGCCGAGCTGCAGCAGACCGTGCGCGACACCCTCGCCGGATACAAGGTGCCCAAGAAGATCGTGTTCACCGACGCCATCCCGAAGTCGGCGGTGGGCAAGATCCTGCGCCGCGCGCTGCGCGATCCCCTCTGGGAGGACAGCCAGTCATGAGCGCTGCCTACGAATCGATCAGGGTCAACACCCGCGACCGCGTCACCACGGTGGCTCTGGCCCGCCCGGAGCGGCGCAACGCCGTCGACGGGCCGATGGCCGCCGAGCTCGCCCGCGCGTTCCGAGACTTCGACGGCGACGACCACGCAGACGTGGCGATCCTCTACGGCGAGGGCGGCAACTTCTGCGCCGGCGCCGACCTCAAAGCGATCGGCACCGCTTCCCAGAACACCGTGGCCGTCGACGGGGATGGCCCGATGGGCCCCACCCGCATGCGGTTGTCCAAACCGGTGATCGCCGCAATCGAGGGCTACGCGGTGGCCGGCGGGCTCGAACTGGCGATCTGGTGCGACATGCGCGTGGTGGCCGCCGACGCCACGCTCGGGGTGTTCTGCCGCCGGTGGGGAGTTCCCCTCATCGACGGGGGCACGGTCAGGCTGCCCCGGCTGATCGGCGAGAGCCGAGCCATGGACATGATCCTGACCGGCCGCGCCGTCGACGCGGCAGAGGCCCTCGACTTCGGCCTGGCCAACCGGGTCGTCGAGGCCGGCGCCACGCTCCAGGCCGCCGAGCAGCTAGCCCGGGATCTGGTGGGGTTTCCTCAGACGTGCATGCGCAATGACCGACTATCGGTCACGCAGCAGTTCGGTCAGACAGAGACTGCCGCCATGGGATACGAGATCGGTGTTGGGTTGGAGTCATTGGCCGTCGACGGCACGGGCGGCGCCGCTCGGTTCACCGGCGGCGCGGGACGCCACGGAACCTTCCCCTCCTGACCACGCAGCGGCCCGCTGACACAACGTGGACTCGCTACAAGAGGACACGGGCCCCGCCATTGGCGGGGCCCGTGTGTCGCTTTTCAAGCCTAGCGGTGCCTAGAAGAGAGTGGGGTGCTCAGGTGGTGGGGTAATGCCCGAGGCTGCAGCGTAGGCGACCGGGTCCCAACCGTGCCGGACGGCGTTGCGCACCGCCACAGAGCGCGACCTGCGGTCGTAGGAGGTGGCGGGTCGTCGGTTGTCGCCGGCTCGTCCGCACGCGACGGCGTAACGCAGATTCGCGGTCTGGGTGGAGGCGATCACGTGCCCCGGGTCCACACGAACGCAGAGTGGTTCGTTGCAACGGTGCTCGGCCACCACACCATCGTCGAGCTGACCGGCCAACAGCAGCGCGAAACGGTGACCGGATTCGGTGCGGCTTATACCGCCCGACCGCCACGAGATTCGCGTATAGCCGTCGACGCCGCTGATCGCTGAGATCAGCAACCAGCACCCATCGCCGGGTGCTTTGACCACGCGGGACCAGAACGCGTCAATGGCTGCCTGAGTGGGCGGCAGGGACGCACTGTACGGGCGCGACTGTCGCACCGCACCAGCCGGGACGGGTGATGGCGCAATCAGGTCCAGGCCCGGCAGAGGAACGTCTACGCCCGCGAGGCTGTCGCGCGGGTCAGTGGGATTCGGCACCGTTGTGGTCCGAGGTCGTGGCCGCCTGGTCCTCGCCGGCATCCTCCGGATTCTCATCGTCTCTGCCGGTGCGGTTCTTCGCGGCGCGGATCGCGGCGCCGACCTCGCGGGCGGACAGTCCGGTCATCTCCGCCAGGTCCGCCTGCACCACGCCCAGGTCCCGAAGCTCGACCAGCGCCTGACCGAGGGCGATCTGCGCGTCATCGCGGGCGTCGATCGCCGAGAACACCGCGACCAACTTGGCCTCACGCTTGCGTGCCCGCTCCAGCTCGTCGGCCATCGCCTGACGAGCCCTCGCGCGTGCGGTTGTGAACGTGAATCAGTCCTGGTAGCCGCCATGTGATCGACCCTATTGCCCCACCATCACCGCCGCAATGCCCAACCACCATGCCGCCGTCATCGTCTCGCCGTCCTGGTCCCCGATCGCCGCACCAGATCTAGCACGGGCAGTGCTAGATCATCCTCGCTGTCGCTCGCCATAAACTGCCATACACAGTAGGCACTTCTAGTGAGCGATGGGAAAGCACTGGTCACGAGCCTGCAGCCCGTGGCGCGTAGACGCGCCCATTTGGGCCGCCTACGCTGGCGAGTGTGATGACGCTGCGAGCCGTACACGCGGGCACTGGATACCAGTACCTGCTGCGCTCTGTGGCCACCCACGACGCTGACCCCCAGGGGCAGTCGTTGTCGGACTACTACGCCGCCAAAGGCACCCCGCCTGGACGGTGGATCGGCTCAGGACTAGACGGCCTTCACTCGGAGACTGCCACCGCAGGGGCGGTCGTGACGGAAGCCCAGATGGCCGCGTTGTATGGCGAGGGTCTGCACCCGGACACCGACGAGATGATGCTCGCCGGGACTGCGTTGGCCGACTGCAAACTTGGCCGTTCCTTTCCGCTGTATACCGGTGGTGTCGACGTCTTGGACGCGATCGCCGCCGCCGAGCGTGCGTTCCTTAAGCTCGAGAAGCGGCGCCCCACCACGGGCGAGCGGAGTGAGATCGCCGAGCAGGTCGGCAGGCCTTTCTATGCAGAGAAGTTCGGCTATGAGCACGCTTCCGGCAAGGACGTCATCGCCTGGATCAACCGCGAACGAGACCAGGTCAAGCAGGCTGTTGCAGGGTTCGATTTCACGTTCTCTCCGGTGAAAAGTGTCAGCGTTCTGTGGGCGCTGGCAGACGAGCAGACGTCGGCGAAGGTCGCCGCGTTGCACCACGAGGCGGTCGCCGAGGCGCTGGAGTGGGCCGAGGACAACGCCGTCTACACACGCATCGGGGCCAACGGCATCGAGCAGGTAAGAACCCGCGGGATTATCGCCTCCGAGTTCACTCACTTCGACACCCGAGGCGGCGACCCGGACCTGCACTCGCACGTGCTGATCGCCAACAAGGTGCAAGCACCGGACGGGCGCTGGCTGTCGCTAGACTCCCGCGCCATCCACCAGATGCACCAAGCAATCTCGGCCCGATACGACGCGATCCTGCACGACAAAATGACCCGCCGCATGGGCGTGGAGTTCACCGCGAACTACCCCCACCCAGGCAAGGCTCCGATCTGGGAGATCGCCGGAATCGACCGGCGCCTGATCGAGATGTTCTCATCCCGCCGAACCCTGGCACGCCCGGTTTTCGACCAGCTGGTGACCGAGTATGTGGCCAAGCATGGGCGGCAGCCCTCACAGCGTGCGGGCTACGCCCTGTGGCAGAAAGCCATCCTCGACACCCGCGACGCGAAGAAGCCCGCACAGTCTCTGGATGAGCACCGCGCAGCGTGGAAAAAGGCCGCAACCGAGCGTGTTGGTGCCGAGGTCGTGGAGCAGATCGTGGCAGCCTCCACCGCCGCTGACACCGAGGCCAGCCGTGAGGCTTTCGATGCCAAGCTGCACACCGAGACGGTGGCAGAGCTCGCCATTGCACGGGTCACCGACGCCCGCGCACACTTTCGCGCCTCGCACCTGGACACCGCGATCTCGACCGTCCTCAAGGGCTACCGCTTCGACTCCGACACCGAACTCGAAGCGGCGCACCAGGTGGTGATGAACCACGCCATGACCACCCTTGCGGTCCCGCTGACGCCCCCGGAACCACTGCTGCTTCCCTCTGCTCTGATGACCGCACGCGGGGCGGGAATCGACCGGCACGCCAACTCCGCCAAGTACACCACCGACGCAGTTCTCAGCGCCGAAACGTCCGTGCTGGATGCGGCCCGCACCCCGGTCGCTGTCATCGCCACCGAAGCCGCCGTCGACGACGTTCTGACCGCCCACGAAAGGCGTGAGGGGTGGTCGCTCAACCCCGGTCAGCAGGCTCTGGCCAAGCACCTGGTGGGCGTGGGAACACTCGTGGCCGCAGGAGTCGGTCCGGCCGGAACCGGCAAGACCGCATCCATGAAAATCGTCGCGAAAACCTGGCAATCCACCGGCCGCAACATCATCGGCCTGGCCCCCTCCGCCGCCGCGGCGAGCGTGCTATCCGAGGACATTGACGCCCCCGCGCACACCATCGACCTGTTGACCTTCACCTGGCGCGGGCTGCACCCGAACGCTCCCGGCAAAACGCTGTCGGCCCTGCCGATCGAGATCAAGGCCGGCGACATGCTCCTAGTCGATGAAGCCGGTATGGCCAGCACCGAAAACCTCGCCGCTCTGACCGAGATCGCCAAGGAATCCGGTGCGGTTTTGCGCCTGATCGGCGACCCCTACCAGCTGTCGGCGGTGACCTCCGGTGGCCTGTTCGCCGACATCACCCGCACCCCCGGCACGCCTGAGCTGGAGCAGGTGATGCGCATGGGCGCAGACACCGAGCAGGCCGAAGCAACGTTGGGACTGCGAGTCGGAGACACCGCCGCCCTGGATCTGTATGACGGTCGCGGATGGGTGCGCGGTGGCCACCGCGAATCCATGCTCACCGACGCGGTTCAGGCCTACCTCGCCGACCTGGAGGCCGGCCGCAGCTCTCTGATCATCGCCTCCCGCAATGAGGACGTCGACACCCTCAACGAAGTCATCCGGGCACAAAGAATCGCCGAGGGCATTGTCGATAGTTCGCACACCACGTCCGTGTCCCGCGGGGACACGGTCGGTGTTGGCGACACCGTGATCGCCCGCCAGAACCAGAAGCTGTTCACCGCTGACAGCACCTACCTCGGACGAGTCATCAACGGCCAACTGTTCACCGTCACCGGCATCACCGACGACGGCGCCCTGGCCGTGCGGGACCAGAACACCGGCGACGACATGCTCATCCCGGCCGACTACGCATCCACCAACATCCACCTCGGATACGCGGCCACCATCCACCGCTCCCAAGGCGCGACCGTGGACACCACCCACGCCGTCATCGACACCAGCGTCGACCGTGCCGGACTGTACGTGGCCATGACCCGGGGCAGACGAGAAAACCGCGTCTACGCCGTGTGTGAACCCGATCTCGATACGGCGGCCGAGGACGGTCACATGCACTCGGCCGGCGACTCCGAAGCACCTACCGCCGGCGAGGTTCTGCACACCGTTCTGGCCCGCGACACCCGCCAGATTTCAGCAATCCAGACCCTGCGTACCGAGTACACCGAGGCCACCGACCCCGAGCGGCTCGAGGCGCTTTACCGGCACGGGGCCGAGCTGGCAGCCAAGGCGTTCACCGCGCAGACGCTGCCCGACTACCTCGACGCCCTGCCCCGCGCCTACTCCCCCACCGACGAACTCGGAGACGAGATCGCCCACGCCTGGACCGAAGCCGTCCTCGCCGGTCTCGATCCCCGCGAGCTGTGGGCCGAAGCCACCGACAACCTCGGTACCGCGGAATCGCCCGCAGCAGTCATCGCCCACCGAATCCGTCACCGGACCCGCGAGACCGACTCCGCCGACAAGCTGCCCGCCGTAGCCCCCAGCATCCTCGGCACCGACACTGAACTGACCACTTGGCTCACCGACACCAGAGCAACACTGACCGAACCGGAAGCGGCGGGCAGCATCTTCGTTCAGTCCTACCTCGAGGCCCGCGACGCTGAAGAAGACACCGACCCCTATGCAGACACAACGGGGCCATCGTGGAGCTGGAGTCCTAGCGTCGACTCCTCCCCCGACCTGTGGTGAACTGCCCCTTCTCTGGCGCTGGCCGCCTTAGGCGGCGGCGCGGGCCCATTGGTGAGGCGCGAGGAGCATCTCCGGTGAGGGAAGCTCGGCCCGAGCTGCCGCTACCAGTTCCCACCAACTCGCCGGGTCGGACTCTCGCAGCCGGTCTTGAGCAGCCATGGCCGCGCCCCACGTGGTGGCCTGGACCGGGGGGCCGGTGCAGGTGGCGCCGTAGGCCAGCGCGATATCAACCGGGTGTGTGTGCTCGGCCTCTGCCGGGGTGGGAAAGGTACCCCACTCGTCCAGCGCATCGGATCGCGTCGGCTGGTAGCGGGTGGTGAACCACCACACGAACACCGCCGACTGCAGCCGGTACAGACGTACCCGGTCTGCGTGTGCACCTGTCACCCCCGCGAGCGCTGCAGCCCGGGCCAATCGGGAACGGCCCTGGTAGGCGCGCCCCGCAGAGTTGCACAGGCCCACAGCCTGCAAGGCCCGCAGTTTGCTGCGCACCGTTGCCGCGCACACCCCAGCACGGGTAGCGAGCTCCCCGACCGACATAGGCCCTCGGGCCAGCAGCTGCCACACGCGCAACCCGAGCACTCCTAGCGAGCGGGCGTGCCAGATGTCTGCGCGAGCACATTCCAGCTCCGCGTGCAGTCCCTGCTGTAGAGCTGGAGAAAAAACTGCACCACTTCTTTGCTTCCCGCCCCCGGGTGTTGCGATTCGCCAGACAGCGGCCCAGGGGCCGGCTGCTCGCTGGGCCCTGGCGATCCAGCCCTGCTGCAGCAGCACTTTCACGCGGTCGTTCACGACGTCTCTGGTCAGGCCCGCTGCGCTGGCCCAGTCGCGTTCGGACAGCTGCACCACCTCTGCGGCAGCTGCCAGGGTTCGGGCTGCCAGTCCCAGCAGCACCAGGCGGTCCTGGGACCCGGTTTTGCCGGCCCACCTTCGTGGCTGGGCGTTCATGCGTGCCAGCAGGTCGGCGACCGTCTCCTCGGCAGCTCGGCGGGCAGGAGACGGCGCGGTGGTGCTGGGGCGGGTGTGGCTGGCTGTAGCGACGGCTTTGGCCCACTGGCGTGCCAACTCGGAGTGCGGGTCGAACCTGGGCGTGCGCTCCCCCGCACTTGTGCGCTGGGTGCGGACAGTTTCCAGGCCTGGCCAGCAGTCGGTGAACGCCGCCTGGTGCAGGTCGTCGTAGCGCATCCTGGCGTGGGCGCAGGCCAACAAGATCGACCACCCGATCGCCGACGCATCCGACTGAGCAGCTACCCGAGTGCGTGCTAGAGCTCGGATCTGCGCGGAAACAGGTCGCCTTGGCCCGGCAAGATACGGGTGGCCCTGCACATCGGTGTGAACCGGGATCGGTGCGGCGCCTACGTCTGCTGCGGCGGTTGCGGTTGAACCGGCGTGTTCGCGATGTGTCAGCTGCGTGACTACTGTGCGCAAGGCGCGCAGAGATACCGGGCGAATATGCGGGCTTGTCAACGGCACCGATGCGCCGCCGGCGCGGTGAGGTGCGCCCGGGGCGCGGACACAACCGGTGCGCGGGTTAGCCAGCGGGCCCAGGTCAAGCGAGGGCCACGCCGCGGCGAAGGCCTCGATGATCGGCGCCAGACGGTGCGGGGAGACGGCGGTACTAAGCCGGATCCACACGTGGTATCCCCCACCAGGCCCCGACGAGCACACCAGGTGCTCGATATTTTCTGCGGTGAGAGCGGTTGTGCAGCGGGTCAGATCGGCGGTTGCTGTCGAGCCGGCGTGGTGGGCGTCAAAATCCAGGGCAAGCAGACGGAACCTGCCCGATTCATCAGTCAAATGCAGCGCAAACGGTGTCCCCTCCCCCGGCGCGCCATCAGCAAGGCGTCGCGTGGCGGCGAACGAGTGCGTCTTTCGCGAGTCAACACGCACATACGGGCGCGGACTCCACGCGCACACCACCGAGTCCCACCACCAGGTGGAATCTCGGGATTCGACGTTGTCGCGGTCAGGGCAAGACACGCCCAACGGATCAACTGGACCAACCGATGGGTATGACTTACTCTGAGAGGTGCCTGGAAGCACAGCTCTCCTAATTGGTGGGCAACCCCGAGTTTGAGCGGTAACTCAAACTCTTGACTTTCGATCCCGGTCCACTGGCAGGTGGGCCGGGATCAGTCATTTCAGAGCTGCGGGATGTTCAACTATTGGCCGGGCACGACCCGACCGCCGCTTCACGCTGAAATTGCCTCCTCGTCTACAGGTACAAGTACAGCCTCGGGCAGACCGAGGTCGATTGCGGCGAGGTCGGCCAAGTACTGGGACATAGAGACGCCTCTAGATCTAGCCTCCACTCGAAGTGCTTCGTACACCTCTGGAACCATACGGACGGGCACCCGCATGCGTTCGCCGAATGACGGCCGCCCAGGGCCCCGCTGCTTCGTCGCCATGGGAGGAAAACTTCCACACTTGGCGCCACAAATCCTATCGACACGCCTAAGTGAGGTGGAGTTTCTGGCGCCGCCTATGACGCCGTCGGCTTCCAGTAGAGATCAACTGGTTGGCGGTATAAACCAGGAATGGTATACACCACAGCACCACTAGCGGTTTGGCGGTATCTAGGGGTGAACGGGTGTGTCTAACGGGCCCCTAAGCTGTATGTTTGGTATCAAGGTGTAGACCATGATCCGTACAGAGGTATAGCGGTATTTATAGATAGAGGTGTGGCGGGTTTTGAAGATTGCGGTAGTGAACACCAAGGGCGGCGTCGGCAAGACGACTACCGCCATCTACCTGGCGACGGTGGCGAGCGAGCAGGGGAAGTCGACCGAGTTGCTAGACGCAGATCCTCAGGGTTCGGCAACTAGCTGGGCTGAGATCGCGGCCGAAGGGGGTACGCCTTTGCCGTTCCAGGTCTCGCCCGCGAACAAGATCACGCTTTCGCGAGCATCGAGTAGCGATCTCACAGTGATCGACACGCCTCCCGGCGCAGCCGACATCATCCAGGCAGCGATCGACGCGGCTGATGTTGTCGTGGTTCCGACTGCGCCGTCTGGTCTGGACCTCCAGCGCGTCTGGCCAACGTTGGAGGCTGCTGCGCACAAGCCAGCTGGCGTTCTCCTCACAAGCGTTGAGCTCGGCACCAAGCTGCTCGAGCTCACAAAGGAGGCCCTCGAGTCGGAAGGGGTCTTCGTGTTCGAGAACGTGATTGGCAAACGTCAGGCTATACGTCAGTCATTTGGCACATGTCCCACGAGCTTCCTTGGTTATCGAGACCTGATGGAAGAGATTGTTGAGGTGACTAGGTGAGTGGCAAATCGGAGCCGGTAAGCCGCAGTCTGCGTCCTCGGTCGGCAGCCCCGATCCGCCCGGTATCGGAGACGTTCTCGGCGTCTGAAGCGGCAAAGGCGACCAGTCCTCGGCGCACGAAAACCTCGCTAGCGCTTGATGTTGAGGTGTACCGGAGGGCGAAAATCGCGGCCATCCAACAAGGGGAGACTGTGTCTGAGTTTATTGAGTCGGCTATTCGCAACGCGCTGCCTGACTAACGCCAAGAAACGGTCTATACCTTTGTCGGTTCGTACCGTTAGAGGTATAAACCGTTTGAGGTAGTTGCTGCCGAGGCGATGGCGACCTTCAGGCATCGCGCGCGTCCTGATGAAGCCGCTGGTGGGGTGCGTCATCGGGTCGCGTCTGTCTAGCGACCTGACGACGCTGTAGGGGAGCGCACCGGAGGGGAGTTTGTCAGATCGCAACTTATCGGCGAAGTGGTGAACGCGAGTCGCGGACCTGCACGAGTAACCACGTTGCGGCGCCACCGGATAGAACGCCGAGCAGCAGCAGTCCACCGGCGATCGCACCAGTAGTGCCACGCACCGACTGGCACTCATCGACCTCCTCGAGGGCGAGTGTCCGAGCCGTGTGCTCGAACGTGCCCGAACGGAAGCCGACGGACCGCTCCGAGGTGCCAGACTCGAGCATTGCGGTGCCGATCACGCCGGTAAACATATTGAATGCTTCGTCGTAGGCCGCGCTATTGGAAGCCAAGAAGCTGCCACACGAAGTGTCGAG
>DWWG01000213.1 GCA_019119875.1 Candidatus Dietzia intestinigallinarum
AGCGGCTCGACCTTGCGCAGGCGGCAGCACAGTTCCGGGTCGGTCTGGTACGGCTTGTCGCCGAGGGCCGCCTCGTGCTCGGCGATGCTCGCCGGGCTGCGCACGTCCACCACGTTGAGGCCCGGGGTGGCCGCGAGCGCGTCGCGGACTCCGACGGTCTCCGAGAAGTGGTAGCCGGTGTCGAGGAACAGCACGTCCACTCCCGGGGCGTGGGGCGCGGTCATCTCGGGCACGACCGTGTTGGCCATTGAGCAGGCCACGGCCAGTGCGTCGCCGAAGGTCTCGCCGGCCCAGGCCAGGACCTCGGCGGGGTCGATCTCGTCGTGGTTGCCGTAGAGCCCGCGGTCGTCGAAGCGGCGTGCGGCCTCCTCGGCGATCGCCTTGAGCTCGTCGGTTGTGCGTTTCCGGCCGGGGCCGGGGGTCAGCACGGTGCTGCGGGGCAGCAGTTCCAGACCTACCGCGGTCATACGAGGACCTCCTCGTCCACTCGGTGCGCCCACTCGGCGAATGTCTCGCCGGACTCACCGGTTTCAACGTATTTGCGGATGACGCGCTCGACGTAGTCGGCCAGGTCCGTGGTCTTCACGCGAAGCCCGCGGACGGTGCGGCCGAGGCCGCCCTCCTCGCGGTGGCTGGCGGACAGGCCGCCGCCGAGGTGGACCTGGAAGCCGGGGGTGTCGCCGTCGAGCAGCTGGCCCTTCAGACCGATGTCGGCGGTCTGGATCCGGGCGCAGCTGTTAGGGCAGCCGTTCAGGTGGATCGACAGCGGGGTCTCCAGCGGGGCGTCTCCCGCGAAGCGCTTCTCCAGCTCGGCCACCAGCTCGGTCGCCGAGTCCTTGGTGTCGACGAAGGCGAGCTTGCAGTATTCGATGCCGGTGCAGGCCATGGTCCAGCGTCGGAACGAGCTGGGGCGGACGTGCAGGTTCACCGCGGCCAGTCCCTCGATCAGGGGCTCCACCTTGTCCTCGGCGACGTCCAGGATCACGACGCCCTGGTGCGGGGTGAAGCGGATGCGCCGGGAACCGGCGGCCTCGGCGAGGTCGGCGACCTTGGCGAGCACGTCGCCGCCGGCCCGGCCGACGGTCGTGGTGGCGCCCACGAAGTAGCGGCCGTCCTTCTGCTCGAACACACCGATGTGATCACCGGGCGCCGTCGCGTTGGCGGGCGCCGGCCCGTCGGCGAGCTCGCGCCCCAGGTACTCGTCCTGGAGGACCTGGCGGAACTTCTCCACGCCCCAGTCCTTGACGAGGAACTTCAGGCGGTTGCGGGTGCGCTGGGCGCGGTAGCCGTAGTCGCGGAACACGCTGGTGACCGCGTGCCACACCTCGACGGCCTCCTCGGGCCGGACGAAGGTGCCGAGTCGCTGGGCGAGATGCGGGTTGGTGGACAGTCCGCCGCCGACCCAGAGGTCGTATCCGGCACCGAGCTCGGGGTGGACCACTCCGACGAACGCGATGTCGTTGATCTCGTGGACCACGTCCAGGCTCGGGTGGCCGGTGAACGCCGACTTGTACTTGCGCGGCAGGTTGGAGAACTCGGGGCTGCCGATGTACTTGGCCTTGATCTCCTCGATCGCCGGGGTCGGGTCGATGATCTCGTCGGCTGCGATCCCCGCGACCGGGCTGCCCAGGACAACTCGCGGGCAGTCGCCGCACGCCTCCATGGTCGTGAGGCCGACCTCGTCGAAGCGGCGCCAGATCTCCGGGACGTCTTCGATCCGGATCCAGTGGTACTGGACGTTCTGGCGGTCGGAGATGTCCGCGGTGTTGCGGGCGAACTCCGTCGAGACACCGGCGACGACGCGAAGCTGGTCGGTGGTCAGGGCGCCGCCGTCGATGCGGACGCGCATCATGAAGTACTCGTCCTGCAACTCGTCGGCTTCGAGCTTCGAGGTGCGTGCCCCCGAGATGCCCTGCTTGCGCTGGGTGTAGAGCCCCATCCAGCGGAAGCGGCCGGACAGGTCGTCCGAGGGGATCGAGGCGAAACCCTCTTTGGAGTACACGTCGAGGATGCGCTGCTTGACGTTGAGCGCGTCGTCCTCGGCCTTGAACTCCTCATTGTGGTTCAGGGTGAGCTTGCCGTCGATCTTCCACTGACCCTTGGGCTTGGGGGCGCGCACGGGACGAGCGGGGCGAGGGGCGGCTGCGGTGTCGGTCATGCACGCGACCATAGATGAAAACAGACCAGTCTGTCTATTGAGGTGAGCCTAACTGCCACCCCGCGGTAACGGCCACGGAGGACGTCGGTCCCCGACCGGTGGCGCGCATCCGGACCCGCCGCGAGAATCAGTGATGCAGCCCACACACGGTGGGACCCCCTCGAAGGAAGGACACGTCATGTTCTCCGACTTCTGGTACGGACTCGCGGTCGGCTCAGCCGACATCGCCCCCGACCCCACCGGGTCTGCGGCGATCGACGGACTCCTCTACCTGCCGGCGTACATCCTGAGCACACTCGCCGGAGGCGCGGCGCTCTTCGGATCGTGAGGATCGCTAGAGCCCACAGAAATCCCGCCACAGGTCGACCT
>DWWG01000214.1 GCA_019119875.1 Candidatus Dietzia intestinigallinarum
AGCCCCGCCCCCAGACCCCACCCCCAGCGTTGAGTCGGTCCGTCAGCGGATTTCGCCCGGGCACCTGGGAGAATGCTGCACAGAACGACTCAACGCCGGGGTGGGGGCGGGCTGGCTCAGCTGCGCAGACAGCCGCGGATGAACGAGCCGATGTCGCGCACCGCGATCTTGGCCTCGGGGACCAACGGGTGGAACACCTGGAACACGTGGAACTGGTCCGGCCAGAGCTGGAACTCGTGGGTCACCCCGTGCTCGGCGAACTTCTCGGCCAACCTGGCGATCCCGCCCGCGAAGTTCTCCGCGCCCCCGCACTGGATGAGGAAGGGCGGCCAGTCGGGGGAGGGCGTGTAGTTGATGGGCGAGATCCGGGGGTCGTCGTCGTCGGTGTCGGGTGCGTACTGCACGCGGCACAACTCGGCCATGCCCAGGGCGAGGAACGGGTCCTTCTTCGCCTTGTCGCGGGCGGACATGTCGGAGAAATCCAGGTCGACCCACGGGGACATGAGGACCACGCCCGCGGGCATCGTCTCGCGGGCCTGCTCCAGGTGGGCGATCAGCTGCAGTGCGAGGTTTCCGCCCGCCGAGTCGCCGGAGACCACGATGTTCTCGGCGGGGAAGCCGCTCTCGAGCAGCCACTCGAAGCCGGCGACGGTGTCCTCGATCGCCGCGGGGAAGGGGTGCTCGGGGGCGAGCCGGTAGCTCGGCAGGAACACGGGGGTGCCGGTCTCCGCGGCGATCCGGGAGGCCAGGGCCTTGTGCGACCAGGGCGATCCGAACGTGAACCCGCCGCCGTGGACGTGGTAGATCACGTCGTCGGAGTCGAAGAACCGCTTGCGTCCCACCCACAGTCCGGGAACCGGCCCGTCCGAGGACCAGTCGTTGCTGGTCTCCAGGGCGGCGGCGCGGCCGGCACCGGAGGTGAGCGCGCGGAGGCGGTTGAGCGAGGTCTCGGTGGGCGGCATGCGGTCCAGCGCGGGGCGGACGAACATGCGGAGGCCGCCGGCCAGTCCGCGGGCCCGGAGGGTGCCCTGTACGCCGGGTCCGGTCAGTGCCGGGGTGCGCTGGGAGGGACGCTCCGCCTCGATACCGGTGGAGCGTCGGCCATCGGCCGGGACGTCTCCGGTGCCCGTCGACCGGGGGAGCCTGAGTCCACCGTCGTACGGTGCGCCCGTCCTCTCGGGCCGTGATCCGCTCATGTGCGCAATGTATGTGCTGGAGTGAGGTGACGGGTGTCGAATCGCCGCTGCTACGATGAATCGCAGCTAGAACTCGTTCCTGTTCTCAGGAGACGGTGCAGGCCAAGGGCCGGTCTGGACATGAGAACAAGTTCAGGTCACAATGTGATAGTAGCCACATCTGCCCTCAGTTAGAAGGACTTTTCCCGCGATGACCGAAGCAGCAGCCGACCACACGTCCGATCCCCTCGCCGGGACCAACCCCGACATCAACCAGGCGCTGGTCTTCGAGGCCATCGTCGACAAGATCCCGGACAACCTGCTCCTCACCATGGACGGCGAGGACTTCACCTATCGGCAGATCGACGACCTGGCCAACCAGATGGGACACCTGCTCAAGGCCCACGGTGTCGAGCCGGGCAGTCACATCGCGCTGTACATGAAGAACAGCACGGAGCACTTGACCGCGCTCATCGCCACCATGAAGATCCGGGTCGCCGGCATCAACGTGAACTACCGCTACACCCCGGCCGAGCTGGTGTACCTGTTCAACGATTCGCAGTCGGTCGCAGTCATGGTGGACGCCGAGTTCGCCGAGACGATGGCGGCGGCGCTGCCCGAGCTGGAGACCGTCAAGACCATCTTCTCCGTGGGCGGCGTGCCCGAGGTGCTGGCCACCGCGTGTGCCGACGCCAGCGTCACGGTCGTCGACCTGGACGCCGAGATGCCCGGGCAGTCCGCCGAGCGCGACTTCGAGCCGGCCCGCGGCGACGACAAGTGGATCGTCTACACCGGCGGTACCACCGGCTTCCCCAAGGGCGTGCAGTGGAACCACTCGGACTACTACTACGCGTGCCTGTCCGGCGGTAACCCGTACGGGGAAAAGCGCCACAGCCCGGCCGAGGTCGCCGAGCACATCAACCCCGACGGCGGCTTCCGGGTGGTGATGTCCGCGCCGCTCATGCACGGCGCCGGCCTGTTCACCCTGCTGACCTTCGTCAACCTCGGCGGCCACCTGCTGATGTTCCGCGACTTTGACCCGGAGAAGATCGTCCGGACCGTCGCCGAACGGCAGGGGCAGCTGCTGGTGTTCGTGGGCGACGGCATGGCCGTGCCGATCACCGACGCGATCGTGGCCAACAAGGACAAGCTGGACTTCAGCTCCCTGTTCATGGTCGCCTCGGGCGGCGGCATCTGGTCCAAGGCCACGCGCGACCGCCTGCTGGAGGTGCTGCCCAACATCATGACCCGCGACAACTTCGGCGCCTCCGAGTCGGGCAACGACGGCGAGCTGGCCATCACGGAGAAGTCGGAGCTGACGATCCCCTCCAGTGCCAAGATCGGCCTGATCGACGAGTCCTACAAGCCGATCGAGCCGGGCTCGGACGAGATCGGTTACATCGTTCGCCGCGGTCACGTCCCCGTCGGCTACTGGAACGACCCGGAGAAGACCGCCAAGACCTTCCCGGTGATCGACGGTCACCGCGTCTCCGTGCTGGGCGACATGGGCCAGCTCCGCGAGGACGGCACCATCGTCTTCCTGGGCCGCGGCTCGGGCTGCATCAACACCGGTGGCGAGAAGGTCTTCCCGGAGGAGGTCGAGCAGGCGCTCAAGGCCCACCCCGCCGTCCACGACGCGCTGGTCGCCGGCGCCCCGGACGAGCGGTACGGACAGAAGGTCGCCGCGGTGGTGTCCTTCCGCGAGGGGCAGTCCGCCTCGTTCGAGGAGCTCACCGAGTTCCTGCGCGGCTCGCTGGCCAACTACAAGGTCCCCAAGACCATCGTGGACGTTCCGGAGATCCGCCGTTCGCCGGCGGGCAAGGCCGACTACAAGTGGGCCAAGGACACGGTGGCCGCGGGCTGATCCGCGCCGGTTGTCCTGAAGGCGAACGAGGGCCGGGTCCGAACGGTTGCGGGCCCGGCCCTCGCGCGTGCGGGGCCGTACGATCTGGGGCATGCGTAGATTCGATCCGACGGCGCGGCTGCGCGGCCTGTCCAGGTCGTATCGGGACCGGTACGGCCGCCGCGCCCGAGCGCTCGCGGCGGTGCTCGAGGATGACGACGACGTGGTGGTCGTCAACCCCTGGCAGTTGCGGCTTCCCCGGACGGTCGTTCTGGCGGCGGCACGGAACCGGGGGCTGGAACCCGTCGGTGGCACCCGTGAGCTCGTGCAGCGCGGGCCCTGGCTGGAACCGATGCGGTTCGCTCGGGTGGAGGGCTCCGGGTGAGCGTGGGCTGGACGCTCGTCGCGCTGGCCCTGCTGCCGGTCGCCGCGTGGTTGCTGGCGGTCGCGGTGGTGGCGGTGCGTCGGTGGCTGCGGCGCCGGGGAGACGAGAGCACGCGCCGACTGCGGCTGGCGCGGATGCTGCGGCGGGCGGACCTCGTCGTCGTCCCCACCTCGGACGTGGACCTGCCGGAGCACACGGTGCTCGAGGTGGCCGCGGAGGCGGGCATGAGGTTCCTCGGCTACGAGCGGCCGGACACGCTGCTGCGGCGCCGGGTCGGGGTGTTCGTGCGCGTCGGCGGGCCGGTCGACCGGGCCATCCGCGGCAGTGGCGCGGAGGGCTCCACCTCCACGACGACGGTCCCCGCCGGGAGGCCCGCGGTGCCCCGGTAGTGTCGCGCGCATGCGCATCGGAATGGGACTGAACTACAGTGGCGGGTTCGCCGAGACCGCGGCCGAGGCCGCCGACCTCGAGCGGGCGGGCCTGGACATCGCGTTCGTCCCCGAGGCGTACTCGTTCGACGCGGTGAGTCAGCTGGGCTATCTCGCGGCCCGCACCTCCACCATGGAGCTGGCCTCCGGCATCCTGCAGATCTACACCCGCACGCCCACGCTCACCGCCATGACCGCCGCGGGACTCGACTTCGTCTCCGACGGCCGCTTCACCCTCGGGCTGGGCGCGTCCGGTCCGCAGGTGGTGGAGGGGTTCCACGGCGTGAAGTACGACGCGCCGCTGGCCCGCACCCGCGAGATCATCGAGATCTGCCGCAAGGTGTGGCGTCGGGAGAAGCTCGTCCACGACGGTGCCAGGTACCAGATCCCGCTTCCCGCCGACCGGGGCACCGGGCTGGGCAAGCCGCTGAAGCTGATCAATCACCCGGTGCGTGAGAACATCCCCGTGGTGCTGGCCGCGTTGGGGCCGAAGAACGTGGAGCTGGCCGCCGAGATCGCCAACGGCTGGCAGCCCATCTTCTTCCACCCCGAGAAGGCGCACCTGGCGTGGGGCGAGGCGCTGGCCCGGGGGCGTGCCAAGCGGGACCCGTCGCTCGGTGAGCTGGAGGTGTACGCGGGGCCGCCGCTGGCGATCTGCGAGGAGTCCGAGGTGCCCGGCTACCTGGACTTCGTCCGGCCGCACCTGGCGCTGTACATCGGTGGCATGGGCGCGCGGGGCAAGAACTTCTACAACGAGCTGGCGCGCCGCTACGGCTACGAGGCCGAGGCGAAGGTGATCCAGGACCTGTACCTGGACGGCAGGAAGGACGAGGCGGCCGCGGCGGTGCCGGATGAGCTCGTGCGGTCGGTGTCGCTGATCGGGCCCGCGTCGTACGTGGCCGAGCGGGTCGAGGCGTTCCGTGAGGCCGGCGCCACCACGCTCACCGTTGTACCGATGGCCGTCGACGCGCCGGGCCGCATCAGGCTCGTGGAGCAGATCCGCGCCCTCTGCTGACGTAGCTCAGTTGACGTTGCGCTGCTGACGCGGCTCTGTTCACGCTGCGCTGCTGACGTTGCGCTGTTCACGCTGCGCTGCTGACGCTCTCCGCCTCGGGCAGACGCCCGGCTGCCTGCGGCTCCTTGGTGGGTGCTTCCCCGGCCACTTTCGCCACACCCATCGGATTGCGCTCCACCACGCGGGCCCGCTAGGTGGAGCGCAATCCGATGGGTGTGGCGGCCTCACGCGGGCAGGCGCACGTGCGGATGGCGTCCTCACGCGGGCAGGCGCACGTGCGGATGGCGGAGCCGGAGACGAGCACACCCCGCGGCGTGACACCGCGGGGTGTGCAGGTGAGCCGTTCGGCCCGGCCGGATCAGCGATCAGGCGAGGTCGACCACCACGTTCTTGAGGACGGGGGCGTCCTCGCGCTCGACGGCCGTCGCCGCCACGAGCAGCCGGGAGCCCTCCTCCCACACGCGGACGCGCATGGTCTCACCCGGGAAGAAGATCCCGCCGAAGGTCACGCCGTAGCCGTGGACCCGCGTGACGTCGCCGCCCAGCACCTCGTCGATCACGGCGCGCAGCACCAGACCGTACGAGCACAGGCCGTGCAGGATCGGGCGCGGGAAGCCGGCCGCCTCGGCGAAGGCGGGATCCGAGTGCAGCGGATTGCGGTCACCGCACAGGCGGTAGATGAGCGCCTGCTGCGGCAGGGTCGCCACCTCGACGGTGTGGTCGGCCTCGCGCTCGGGGTACTCCACCTTCTCGCTGGTGCCCCGCTCGCCGCCGAAGCCGCCCTCGCCGCGGGCGAAGATGCCGGACCGGGCGGTCCACAACTTCTCCCCGTCCGCCGACACGGTCTCGGACTCCTGGATGATCACCGCGGCCGAGCCCTTGTCCTGGATCTCGGCGATCTTCGTCGTCGTCGTCGCGGTCCCCTCGGCCGGGATCGGACGGTGCAGGCGCACGGACTGGCTGCCGTGCACGACCTTGGCCAGGTCGATCTCCACACCGGGGAACGACACCCGCGGCGCCTCGGTCACGTTCATCGTGGCCGCGACGGTCGCGAACGAGGGCAGCACCTTCGGCGCGGTGTCGTGGATGTACTCCAGCCCGGTGGTGTCCATCGGGTCACCCGCGGCGCCGACACCCAGCGCGTACAGCGCCACGTCGGAGGCGGTCCAGGAGAACTCCTGCGAGGGCAGCTCGGCCCCGAGTGCGGTCTTCAGATCGATCGGCACATCAGACTCCCGTCTTCTCTGTGTTGGGCGTGGAGGCGAGCATATGCTCGATCGCGAGGTAGCCGAAGACCAGGGCGGGGCCGATCGTGGCGCCGGGGCCGGCGTAGGTGTGGCCCATGACCGGCGAGGAGGCGTTACCGGCGGCGTAGAGGCCCTCGATCACCGAACCGTCCTCGCGCAGCACGCGGCCGTGTACGTCGGTGTTCGCGCCGCCCTTGGTGCCGAGGTCGCCCGGGACCATCTTGACCGCGTAGAACGGCGCCTTGGCGACCGGGCCGAGGCTCGGGTTGGGCTTGTTGGTGGGGTCGCCGTAGTAGTGGTCGTACCCGGAAACACCGCGGTTGAAGTCCTCGTCACGGCCGTTCGCGGCGAAGCCGTTGAAGCGCTCGGTGGTCTTCGCCAGCGCCTCGGCCGGCACGTCGATGAGCTCGGCCAGCTCGGCCAGCGAGTCCGCCTTGTGGAAGTTCTCCGACTCGAGCCACCTGCGGGGCAGCGGCTGCTTGGCCTGCAGACCGGCGAAGAGGTACCGGTTCTTGTACTCCTGGTCGAAGATGATCCAGGCCGGCACGTTCTCGCCCGGCCCCTCACCCTGGCCGAACTCGCCGCCGTACATGCGGTGACCGGCCTCGACATAGGGCAGCGACTCGTTCATGAAGCGCTCGCCGCGCGAGTTCACCATGAACGAGCAGGGCAGCGACCGCTCGGCCAGCGCGAACCACGGGCCGCGCGGCATGAGGATCGTCGGCCCCCACCAGGCGTCCTCCATGAAGGACAGGGCCGCGCCCGCCTTCTCCATGTACTCGATGCCCTCACCGGTGTTGGCGGCGGCGCCCACGGTCCACGAGGTGGGGATGGGCTGCCGCTGGTACTTGTCGCGCATCTGCTGGTTGTGCTCGAACCCGCCCGAGCCCATGACCACGCCGCGGCGGGCGCGCAGGGTGACCTCCTCGCCGTTCCGGGTGACGGTGATGCCGACGACACGCTCGTCCCGCCCCGAGCCCTCGGTGACCAGACCGGTCATGGGGGTCTCGAGCCACACGGGCACGCCGGCGTCGAGCAGGCCCTTGCGCATGGCGGCGATGAGCGCGCGGCCCATGCCGACGGAGTTCTGCTTGCGGGCCTTGGCGAGGAACATGCGGGCGGCCACGCGGATCGAGCGGCGGAGGCCCTTGGTGTGCGGGCGCTGCAGGAGGTTGAGCCAGCGGTAGTCGGACTGCATCACGACCATGTTGGCCGGCGCCTTGGCGTAGCTGGGCTCCAGCTTGTCGGCCTCGGAGCCGAGCTGGTTGAGGTCGAACGGGCGGGGCTCGACCGAGCGGCCGCCGAGGCGCCCGCCGGGGGCCTCCGGGTAGTAGTCCGAGTAGTCCTTGACCCACTCGAGCTGGAGCGGACTGTTGTCGAGGATGAAGTCGAGGACCTCGGGGCCGCGGTCGATGTAGGTGTCGATGCGCTCGGGGTCGACGACGTCGCCGATGATGGAGCGTAGGTAGGTGCGGGCGGCCTCCGGGGTGTCCAGCACGCCGTCGCGCCGGAGCACCGAGTTGCCCGGGATCCACACCCCGCCGCCCGAGCGGGCGGTGGAACCGCCGTAGTGCGGGGCCTTCTCCACGAGGACCACGCTGAGGCCCTTCTTTGCTGCCGCGAGGGCGGCCGTCATGCCTGCTCCACCGCTGCCGACGACGACGACGTCGAATTCCTGGTCTGCCATGTAGAACACGTTATAGAACCGACGGCAATCGCGCCAGATGACCCAGGTAGCATCCCTCTCATGCTCAATGAGGAGACCCGTGCCACTCTCGCGCAGCGACTGTGGGATGCCGAAGCCGACGTGGCCCCGATCGCCCCGCTCACCGACGACCACCCGGACCTGACCCCGGACGACGCGTTCGAGATCCAGCTCGTCAACATCCGGCGCAAGCTGGACGCGGGCGCCGTGGTCACCGGCCACAAGGTGGGCCTGGCGTCCAAGGCGATGCAGGAGATGATGGGCGTCGACGAGCCCGACTACGGTCATCTCCTGGACATCATGGAGTACCCCGAGGGCACACCGATCGAGGCCGCCAGGTTCTGCTTCCCGCGCGTCGAGGTCGAGGTGGGCTTCATCCTCGGCGCCGACATCCCGCCGGAGGGTTGCTCCCAGGAGGAGGCCGCGGCCGCGATCGAGTGGGTCGTGCCGTCCATCGAGCTGATCGACTCGCGCATCAAGGACTGGAAGATCACGCTCGGTGACACGATCGCCGACAACGCCTCCTCGTGCGGCTATGTGGTGGGCTCCGGCCGCGTGCGGCTGGCCGACATCGACGTGGCCGCCATCGAGGCCACCCTCTACAAGAACGGCGAGTTCCTGGCGTCCGGCCGGTCGGACGCCGTGCTGGGCAACCCGCTCAACTCCGTCGGCTGGCTGGCCTCGACCGTCGCCAAGTTCGGTGTGCGCCTGCGCAAGGGCGACGTGATCCTGCCGGGCACCGCGATCCGCGCCATGGACGCGGCCCCGGGCGACGCCTTCCGGGCCGACTTCGCCGGCCTGGGCTCGGTGTCGATGGAGTTCCGCTAGAGCGCGCGGGTCGGTGCTTCCGCGCTCGTCGGCGCGATGCGGACCGTGCACGCCCTCGGCGACGTGAAGGGGAGGAGCTCGACCCGGGCCCGGCCGCCCTCGACCAGCCCGTCGAGCATCCCGGCGTGAATCGCGCAGACCGCGCCGTCCTCCCGGTCGACGAGTTCGAGGAAAGGGCAGTTGCGGAGCTCGATCCGACCCGCGGCCGGTACCGGCGTGGGCTCGAAGCCCAACTCGTCCAGTGTGGCCATGACGCGGTGGGTGGTGCCGGTGGTGTCGTCGTCGTCATCATCCCCACCACCACGCGGTGAGGCGGCCGCGAGCCGTCGACCCCACTCGGCGCCCAGTCGCCGGGCGTCGGAGTGCTCGCCGCCGGCGCGGTCGGCCAGGAGCAGCGAGGCCAGGAGTCGGTAGTCGCGCGGCCCGGTCCACGCGCCCCGGTCGGTGGTGCGATACGTGACCTGCGGACGCCCGCGCCCGCCACCCGGGCGACTGTCCTGGGCGATCAGTCCCGCGTCGCGCAGCGCGGCGGTGTGGAGGCGGACCGAATTGTGGTGCAGTCCGAGGTCGCGGGCGATCTCCTCGACCGTCGGCGGGACGGGGGCCGTGCGGATGGCCGCGAGCACGGTGTCCCTGGTGCTCGCCCGTGCGGAGTCATCGGTCATCGGGTCACCCTCCTCGCAGTTGAACCCCAATTGTTCACAACCCTAGTGTGATCTAATGGTGGCAGTCGACACCGAAGGGATCCGCCATGCAGGAACTGCCCGTCACGGACGTCACCCCGGGCGCCGGCGCCGCGAGCGACCCGGAGCTGCCGGAGCTCGACGCCCGCGCCATCCCGCACGCGATCCGTCACGGAGCGGTGATCGGCGCGTTCTCCCAGGTGCGCCCCGGCGCCGCCATGGTCCTGGCCGCGCCGCACAACCCGCTTCCGTTGCTGGCCCAGCTCACCGAGATCGAGGGTGACGCGCTCGAGGTGACCTACCTGCAGCAGGGGCCGGACGAGTGGCGGCTCCGGCTCGGCCGGAGATAGCTGCCGCGGCCGGAGACGGGGCCGGCGCGCCTCCTACCGGTCTTCGCCCAGTGCGCGGCCGGCCGCCGCGGCGACCCGGGTGACCAGCGGCTCCAGCCGGGCCAGTGCGCTCTCGTCCGCAGCACTGGCCGACAGGGCCGCGACAGCGCCGGTGGTGCCGGGGTCCGCGGTGTCGTCGTCGAACACCGGCGCGGCCACGCAGAACAGGCCCGGGGTCAGCTCGGCCCGGTCCACCGCGCGCCGCCGCCGCCGGATCTCGGCCAGCTCCACCGCCAGGGCGTCCGCCGAGGTCAGGGTGGTCTCGGTCCAGGCCACCAGCGGCCCCTGTGCGACCCGCGCCGCCGCCTCCTCGTCGAACGCGAGCATCGCCTTGCCCACCCCGGTGCAGTAGGCGGGCAGCCCGCCCCCGATGCGCGACGGCGACGGGATGGGCCGCGGCCCGTGCAGCTTGTTGAGGTACACCACCTCGTCGCGATGGAGCGTGGCCAGGTGCACCGTCGCGCGCGTGGCCTCGAACAGATGTGCCAGAAACGGTGTGAGGACCCGACGGATCCGCTCGTAGGCCGGCGACGCCGGGATCGGGTCGAGCTCGTGGACCAGCGGCCCCAGGCGGTAGCGCCGGCCGATCCTGGTGACGGCCCCGTTGCGCTCGAGCGCGGTGAGCAGCCGCAGCGTTGTGGACTTGGCCAGGCCCGTCGCGCGCGCGAGCTCGCTGAGGGTCAGCCCGTTGCCCGCGGCGGTTGCGCGCAGCACGTCGAAGGCGCGGTCGACGGGGGAGGTGGGGGGCTCGGCCATGCGCCGAGTGTAGCGCGACACTCCGACATCGGAACGAAACCGAGTCGAACACTTGCGCTAGGCGATGTGGTGGGTTAGTGTCGTATGTGCGTTCTAGCTGGAAGGTGGGGGTGGGTGTGACGACGACGATGCGGGGGCCGCTGTCGGTCGTGCCCGAGAGCTCCGGCGCACCGGACATGACGGCGGTGAGCGAGCTGGCGCGGTCGGCGACCTCGGCTCAGAATCTGGCCGCGGCCAGGAGGTTGGAGGCCGCCCATCTCCTGGTGCTGCACATGGCGCGGGCCGCTGAGCAGTCCGGGCCGGGCGGTTCGGGCCGGTCGGGGCGTGCCCGGTTGGATCCGCGGTCGCGGGCGCGGGACCATCTGGTGGCGGCGTGTCAGTTGACGTGCTGGCATGCCGGTCGGCTGGTCACCGCGGGCGTGCAGATTCACACACGGCTGCCGCGGATGTTGTCGATGGTGGGGGACGGGTTGCTGCCCGAGCAGTTGGCCGTCGACATCGCGTGCCGGCTGGCGGAGGTGCCCGACTCGATCGTCGCCGCCGTGGAGGACGAGGTCATGGCCCGCGTCCGTGCCGATCTTGAGGGTGGCGACCGGCCCTCGCGAACCGCGCTGGACTCGATGATCGATCAGGCCGTGGAGCGTGCGGACCCGCAGGTCGCGCAGGACGAGGTGGAGGCGGCGGCGAAGACCCGCACGGTGAGGTTCCGCCCGGCTCGTAGCGGGATGGTCTCGATGTGGGCGACGCTGCCGGCGGCGGATGCGGAGATGCTGCGTCGCCGGATCGAGGAGGGGGCCGCCGCTGCTTCGGCCGACGGTGTGGAGGGGACGATGGATCAGCTCCGCGCCGATGTGCTCGCCTCACTGGCGGCGTATGCGCCGGCCGGGGAGCCGGAGGTCGTCGACGGCGTGGAGCTCGGGGAGGTCCGGGTGGGCTCGGATGTGCCCCGACCGACGGTGGGTAATGCCGCCGCGGCCACCGGGCAGCCGATCCGGATCACTGTGATCGCCGCGGCTGCGCGGGGTCGGCCCGACCGGGTGGAGTTCGTCAGCGGTGCCGGTGCCGGCGTTGACTGGCTGCGTCGCCAGCTGCTCGAGGACCACGACGCGCGGGTGCGGTTCCAGTTGATCGATCCGGTGCCCGGTGCGATGGACAGCCCGGGGCGGGCGCTGCGGTATGCGATCTCGCCGGCGCTGGCCGAGCGGATCCGGTTGCGCGACGGGACGTGCCGCCACCCGGGCTGCTCTGTCGACGCCCGCGATTGTGACATCGATCATGTGATCGCGTTCGACCACGCCGCACCGGAACTGGGTGGGCCGACCCTGGAGTGGAACCTGGTGTGCCTGTGCCGCAAGCACCACAGGGAGAAGACCTTCGGGGGCGGCAGGTACCGACCGGGACTGCTGGGGGAACTGATCATCACCACCGAGACCGGCCATCAGCACCGGACCATGCCGACGGGGCCGCTGGCCCGGGCGCGGGACGGGATCCGGGACGAGGTCGTACGGGCGATGGCGGATCGACTCCTTAGCCCGGACGGATACATCACCAACCCGCCGGGAACTGACCGGGTCGATTGTCCCGCGTGACCCCCGCCCTCATTAGTTCCACTGAACGGCACAGACGTTTGTGGCGCTGGAGCCGGACGGGCGACACTGCGTGTATGACGGAGAAGAAGAAGCTCACCGCCGCGATCGTGGGGTCCGGCAACATCGGCACCGACCTCATGTACAAGCTCGAGCGCAGCGAGTACATCGAGCCCAAGTGGATGATCGGCATCGACGCCGAGTCCGAGGGCATGAAGCGGGCCGCAGAACACGGCCTGACCTGCATGTCCGGCGGCGCCGACGAGCTGCTCGCCTCGATCGCGGCCGGCGGCGAGAAGCCCGACCTGCTGTTCGAGGCCACCAGCGCCTACGTGCACAAGGCGTACGCGCCGAAGTACGAAGAGGTCGGCATCACCGCCATTGACCTCACCCCGGCCGCGGTCGGCCCGATGGTCATCCCGCCGGCCAACCTCCACGAGCACGCCGACGCCCCCAACCACAACATGGTCACCTGCGGCGGGCAGGCCACCATCCCGATGGTCCACGCCGTCTCGCAGGTCGTGCCGGTCGAGTACGCCGAGATCGTCGCATCCGTCTCCTCCGAGTCGGCCGGACCGGGCACCCGCGCCAACATCGACGAGTTCACCGAGACCACCAAGATGGCCATCGAGAAGATCGGTGGCGCCAAGCGCGGCAAGGCCATCATCATCCTCAACCCGGCCGAGCCCCCGATGATCATGCGGGACACGATCTTCTGCGCGATCCCCGAGGACGCGGACCACGACCTCATCACCACCTCCATCCGCAAGCGCGAGAAGGAGATCCAGGAGTACGTGCCCGGCTACCGGCTGCTGCAGGAGCCGCAGTTCGACCCGCCGACGGAGATCACCGGCGGGATGGCCCGCGTCGCCATCTTCGTCGAGGTCGAGGGCGCAGGCGACTTCCTCCCGCCGTACGCGGGCAACCTCGACATCATGACCGCCGCCGCCACCAAGGTCGGCGAGGACATCGCCAAGAACAAGCTCGGAGTGTGACAGACATGGACATGACCAACCCGCACAACGCCAACGCGCGCCCGTACAGCCCCGAGCTCGACATCCGGATCACCGACTCCTCGCTGCGGGACGGCTCGCACCACAAGCGCCACCAGTTCTCGGTCGAGGACGTGCGCAACGTCGTCGGCGCCCTCGACGGCGCGGGCGTGCCCGTCATCGAGGTCACCCACGGCGACGGCCTCGGCGGCGCCTCGTTCAACTACGGCTTCGCCAAGTCGTACGACCAGGAGCTCATCAAGGTCGCGGCCGAGACCGCGAAGCAGGCCAAGATCGCCTTCCTCACGCTGCCCGGACTGGGCATCAAGGACGACATCCTCGCCGCGCGGGACAACGGCGGCTCCATCTGCCGCATCGCCACCCA